>NZ_LDRT01000175.1 GCF_001476655.1 Microbacterium testaceum
TCGTCGCCGACCTCGACGCCCGGGATCGCGTGAGCGCGCATCCAGCCGAACAGGCCCGTGGTGTCGATCGGTCCGCGCACGGGCAGGGCGAGATCGATCGCTCCCGCCGAGCCCTCGCTCCCCGACGCGCGCGACCGCCGTGCGCGCAGCTCGCGCGGCGGCATCCCGAACACCTCTCCGATCGTCTCGGTGAACTGGCGGATGCTGGAGAACCCGGCGGAGAAGGCGACATCGGCCGACGAAAGGTCGGTGCCGACCAACAGCGCGCGGGCGGTGTGCGCGCGATGCGCACGGGCGAGGGCGAGCGGCCCCGCCCCGAGCTCGGTGGTGAGGACGCGCGAGAGATGGCGCGGCGAATACCCGAGCCGGCGCGCGAGCCCTGGCACCCCCTCGCGGTCGACCACTCCGTCGGCGATGAGACGCATCGCCCGCGCCGCGACGTCGCCGCGCACGTCCCAGAGCGGGGAGCCCGGCGCGGCCTCGGGGAGACAGCGTTTGCACGCGCGGTAACCCGCCTCGTGCGCCGCGGCCGAGGTGGCGTAGAACGTCACGTTGGCTTCTTTGGGCGTGCGCGCGGGGCAGCTCGGGCGGCAGTAGATGCCCGTCGAGCGCACGGCCGTGACGAACTGCCCGTCGAAGCGCCGGTCGCGCGACTGGATCACGCGGTAGCGCTCGGTGAAGCCCGCAGCGGTCGGGGCCGAAGCGTCGAGGGATCGGAGGGTCATGGCATCCACCCTGCCACCGACCTCCGACGTCGGCTGGCGGAAATCGGACACGGCCGTGCGGCGGCGCGGTCGTCGCCCGCGCCCCGTCGAGTGTCCAAGACACGCCGCGACCGTCGGCGCGGTTGCGGCGTGTTTTGGACACTCAACGCCCCGGGCAATCGCGCGGGGCAAGCGCCGACGCTCAGGACTGCGCGATCGCGAGACCGCCGGGAGGCACCACCACCGTCACGATGCCCGTGGCCGCGGTCGTGCGCACGATCGAACCTGTCGCGTCGTAGACCGTCACGGTGACGGCGACACCGTCCGCGCCGATCGTCGTGCGCTGGGGGGCGATCGCGCTCGAGTGCACGAGTTCGCTCCGAGCCCCGCCGCCCAGCACGAGCCGCGAGATCCACGGACGCACGAGGAGCCCGTCGAGCATCAGCTCTCCGCGCTGCACCGTCACGCGCACGTCGGAACCGATCACCGCCGCCTTCAGCCCGTGCGGCAGCAGAGCGCCCGGCGTGGGCGAGATACCCTGCGCGGGTCCCTCGACCTTCAGCACTCCCCCGCCACGCCAGGTGGACTGCGACGTGGCGCCGGGGTCGGCGAACACCACCGGCTCGATCCACCGGCGCGTATCCGAGGGGCCGAGGTCCCAGGTCGCGCTCTGCTTCGCCGTGAGGGTCAGCGCGTCGCCCGACCAGCTCGATTCCCCGGTCCACGAGGTCGGTGTCGAGATCGTTCCGTCGGTCCTCGTGGCATCCTCCGCCTCGACGAACGACAGCCCGACCCGGCTCTCGACCGAGGTCAGCGCCGTCGCGCGCGCGGCCACGTCGGGGTGCGCGTCGAGGGCGAGCGCGGTGAGGAGCCCGTGGATGGTCGACTCCGCACCGCTGTTGCGGTTCACCGTCCCGTCGGGCTGGAGACCGTCGAAGGTCACGCCCGTCGCGGGGTCGTACATCCGTGCTCCGGCATGGTTGCCTCCGAAGAACCACGCGGCCTGCATCCCGGCGAGCTCGGCGAACACCGACGACCCGGTCGTGTCCGCCAGGGCGAACAGGGATTGCACGCGCGAGTCCGCACCGTAGGCGATCTGCACGCGGTCGGTGGGGCTCGGGAACCACCCGTTGTCGGGTCCACCGGCGGTCAGCAGCGTGGTGGTGAAGCTCGTGGCATCCGTGATGGCGGGCGCGACGAGCGCATCGTCGTCGAAGAGGTCGCCCGCTTCGGCGAGCGCCGCGGGCATCTGCGAGCCCCACGCGTGCCACATCGCGGGAGATTGCGCCCAGGGCAGGATCGCGCCGTACGGCCACTGACGGGTGTTCCCGGATGCCATGGCGGCGATGCCCTCGGCGAGCTGACGCGCCGCGGTGGCCGAGGTGTCATCCCCGACCCGGACGGCCGCGGTCAGTCCGAGGACGGCCTCGGCCGAGGCATCCGCGCCGTCGACGATCAGCCACGCGGGCACGCGCATGCCGTCGGCCTCGGTGTACTGGCCGTACTTCGACAGCACGTCGCGTTCGATCGCGCCACGCGAGAGGGCGAGGCGGTCCTGGAGGAACACCGCGAAGGCGGGGTCGTCGTCGACGAAGGCGGCGTAGCCCTCTCCGAGCGCCCAGACCGTACGCGCCGTCCAGTAGCTCGGGCCCGAGTCGGACGGGTCGGGCAGTTCGACGGGCTCGGCGGACGGGTTGAGCTCCCCGTCCGGCTGCATCCAGAGCACGACGTTGCCGGCCGAGGGACCGTTTGTCGTCTGGTGGTAGGCGACCGTCCGCAGCAGCTCGTAGGCCTTGTGCCGACTGTCCGTGTCTCCGGTCTGCTTCCAGTGCCGCAGGTAGACGACGGCGGCACGGGCGTTGTCGTCGGCGTTGTAGGCGCCCTGCCCCCAGTGACCGGTGGTGGCGTCGAGAGGGCCGCCGCCGACGCGCTCGAAGGTGCCGCCGTCGCGGGCGTCGGCGTACGTCCACGGCGCGAGGAGGGTCGGTTCCTCGTCGAGGCGGTAGGTCGTGTGACCGGCGACATCGGCGGGCGGGGTCGCCTCGCCGAGCAGGAAGTCGAGGTGGTCGAGGTTGGTCAGCGGCGCGGTCGCGGCGGCGGCCGGGGCGATGGCCGGGGCGACCTCGGCGGTGGCGGGCGCCAGCGCCGACGCCGGCGCGGCGCTCAGCGGCACCGCCAGGGCGACCGCGCCCGCGAGGGCCAGGCCGCGCGCACTCCATCGTGCGTTCATGGGGGGATCCTTTCGATGGGGGTGGGGCACAACTCCTGCGAAGCCGCCCGCACCGCCGTCGGGAGACGGCCGGAGCGGCGATTCCGCAGGAGTTGTGACGCGTCAGTCCGTGCGCTCGAGCAGGGCGACGCCGATCTTGGAGTCGGCCATGCCGTAGAACACGAAGTGGCGACCGTCGATCTCCTCGATCGCGGTCGGGAAGACGACGTTGGGGACGATGCCGCTGCGCTCGTCGTCGGTCTCGGGCGCCAGGAGCGGCTCGGGCGTACGGGCGATCACACGGCGGGGGTCGTCGGCATCCAGGATCAGCGCCCCGGCGGCGTAGTTCACCTTCTGCTGCTGCGAGAAGGCGCTGTCGATCACGCCGGTCACCCCGTGGTGCAGCACGAGCCACCCCTCGGGGATGCGCAGGGGCGGCGGGCCGCCACCGATCTTGACTTCCTCGAAGGGGAACTGCGGTCCCGCGACGAAGTGGTGCTGCTCCCAGAGCGCGAGCGCCGACAGGTCGTCGCGAACGGATGCCAGGGGCACATAGCTGATCCAGATCGACTGCCGCTCGTCCTCGACGCCCGCCGGCACCCGCACGCCCTGACCGGGTTTGGTCTCGCCCAGGTCCCACATGGGACGGTGCAGCACCGCGAGGGCCTCGGTGCCGTCGGGAGCCGTGACCGGCTCGGGGAAGAACACCGTGTCCTTGTTGTGGAACAGGTTGAGGTCCATGTCGAGGTCGTCCTGGTACCGGAACAGCACCGGTCCGAGCCGCCTCCATTCGCGCAGGTCGTCCGACACGGCGACGGCGGTGCGCGGGCCGAGCGGACCGTACGCGACGTAGGTCATGACGTGCAGGCCCAGAGCCTCGATCCACGTCGTGCGCGGGTCTTCCGTACCGGCGTTGTCGGCACCGCGTTCCCAGCCGCGGTCAGGCTGCAGCACGATGCCCTCGCGCTCGACCGAGACGGGCACGCCGTCCTCGATCACGACGCGGGCCAGGCCCACGCGCGAGACGTTGCCCTCGGCCACGAGGCGCGGGAGCAGGTAGAGCTCGCCGTCGGGTCCGCGACCGGATGCCGGGTTGAGCACGCCCTCGGCCTCGTCGGCGTTGCCGGGCTCGGGGGTCATCACCACCCCGACGCGCGTGAGGCGGTAGGGGACGGGGGATTCGGGGGTCATTGTCATCCTTTCACTCCGGATCCGAGGTCGTTGGAGGTGAAGTAGCGCTGGAAGATCAGAAACAGCGCCACCGCGGGGGCGGCGAGCACGACGGCGCCGGCCATCATGGCGCCGAAGGGATTGGTGCTGGATGCCGCGATGTTCGAGATGAAGTTCGCGAGCGACACCGCGAGCGGCTGCATCGTCGCGTCCTTCGTGATCAGGAACGGCCAGAGGAACTCGTTCCACGGGCCGATGAAGGTCAAGAGCACCGCGGTGAGCAGCGCCGGACGCACCAGCGGGAGGGCGACGCTCCACAGCAGGCGGAACTCCCCCGCGCCGTCGATGCGCGCCGCGTCGAAGAGCTCCTTCGGCAGCTGCAGGAAGTACTGCCGGAAGATCACGACCGCGGTGGAGTTGATGAAGAACGGCAGGATCATGCCGAGGTAGCTGTCGCTGAGACCGTAGTCGCGCGCGATCATGACGTACAGGGGGATCATCAGCAGCTGGAACGGCACCACCTGCACGAGGAGCACGAGGGCGAACGTCGCCGACCGGCCGCGCCAGGTCAGCACCGCGAGTGCGTAGCCGGCGAGCACCCCGAACACGATCGTGCCGAGGATCACTCCCCCGGTGAAGATCCCCGAGTTGACCAGGCCCTTCAGCAGGTTGATGCGCCCGTCGATCGCCGTGTAGTTCTCCAGCGTCAGGTTCGACGGATGCGGGAACGCGCCCGCGATAGAGGGGTCGGGGCTCGTCTGCAGCGATCCGACGACCATGTAATAGAACGGGAAGAGGAACGCGAGCGCGCCCAGGGTCAACACGCTGTAGGTGACGACTTTGCTTCTCACGATTCCTCCCTTCCGACGAACCGGCGCTGCAGCAGCGCGATGACGAGCACGAAGACGATGAGCACCACGCCGATGGCCGCGGCCACGTCGGGGTTCTGCTGCTCGATGCCCTTCTGGTAGATCAAGAGCACGGGCGACGTGGACGCCCCGTTGGGTCCGCCACCGTTCGTGAGCAGGTAGGGCTCGGTGAAGAGGTTGGCGCCGGTGATGGTCGACAGCAGCACGACGAGGAACGTCGCCGGACGAACGCCCGGCACGGTCACCGAGAAGAACTGGCGGAGACGCCCTCCCCCGTCGACCGCCACCGACTCGTACAGCTCCTTCTGGACGTTCTGCAGCGCGGCGAGGTAGAGCAGGATGTAGAACCCCAGTCCCTTCCACGTCACGAACAGCGCGATGGTGGGCATCGCGAGGGCCGAGTTGACCAACCATGACGGGTTCGGCGCGAGGGGACCGAGCACGTTGTTGATCAGCCCCGTGTTCGAGAACAGGAACAACCACACCGCGACGACGGCGACGGATGCCGTGACATACGGCACGTAGAAGGCGACGCGGAAGAACGCCCGGGCGCGCACCACGCGATCCAGCGCCGTGGCCAGGACGATCGACAGGACGACCGTCAGCGGCACGTTGATGATCAGGAAGATCCCCACGTTGCCGAACGCGCGCCAGACGTCGGGGTCCGTCAGGGCGGTGACGTAGTTGTCGAGCCCGACGAACGGCCGGTCGACCTGCGCGCCCGGAGCGGCGAAGAAGTAGTCGTGGAAAGACATCCACACCGCGAAGATCACGGGGTAGGCGAAGACGACCCCGACGAAGATCAGGTACGGGGCGGAGAACAGGATGCCGAGCGGCTGCGCCCCGAACGGCCGGCGACGCTTCTTCCCGGCATCCGTCTCTCCCCCGGCACGACCGGACCGGCCGGGGTCTCCCCCGGTGCGGCCGGTCGTGCCGGCGAGATCGACGGTCATGTCACTTCCCCGCCGCGAGCTGGTCGATCTGGGTCTTGGCATCCGACAGGAAGCTCTTCACATCTCCCTCGCCGAAGATCACGGCCTTGGAGTACCCGTCGCGGAACGTCTGCCAGATCTCGACCGAGTTCTGCACGTTGGGCACCTCGACGGTGCGCGCGGCCTGGTCGCCGAACTGCTGATACGCGGGGTTCGTCTGGAAATAGTCGGCGTAGGTCGTCGTCAGGTCCTTGCGCAGCGGCATCTGGCCCGTCTCGTTCAGCCACGCGCCGTCCTGCTCCTCGCTCGTGGCGAACTTCAGCACGTCCCACGCGGTCGCCTTGTTCTGGCAGGCGGTGAAGAGGCCGACGTTCTTCGCGTCGCTGAAGGTCCAGGTCTGGTCGGCGGCGACGCCCTTCTCGGTCGGCACCGGCACGGCGCCCCAGTTGACCTTGTCCTTGTAGACCGAGACGGCCCACGGGCCGACGATCGCCATCGCGGCCTTCCCGTCGGCGAACGCGTCACCCTGGTACTGCTCGTTGCCGGCGAGCTGATCGGCGTAGATCGTGCGCCAGAAGTCGGCGACGGCTTCGCCGTCGGCGTCGTCGAAGGTGGCCTTGCCGTCTTCGACGAGCTGCTTCCCGCCGGTCTGCGCGGCGTACAGCGGGTAGAAGTCGAACCACGACTGGAAGAACTCGCTCGTGGGCGCGGGGTTGATGGCGTAGTCCGAGACGCCGGCAGCCTTGAGCTTCTGCGCCGCGGCCAGGAAGTCGTCGTACGTCGACAGTTGCGGGTTCTCGGGGTCGAGGCCGGCCTTGGCGAAGAGGTCCTTGTTGTAGAAGATCATGACCGGGTTGCTCTTCCACGGCAGCTGGTAGAAGCCGCCGTCGTCGGAGCGGTACTGGTCGGCGAGGTCGCCGCTGCGGTCGGTGATGTACTGCTCGCCGTCGGGGAAGTCCGACAGGTTGACCAGCCCACCCTGCTTCTGGAAGCCCGGGACGGCTGCGGGAGAGGTGTTGAAGACGAGGCACGGAGCGTTTCCGGCCGTGATCGCGGCACCGATGACCTCTTCGCTCGAGGAGCCGGCGGGGATCTCCTGCGCCGTGACCTGCTGGTCGGGGTTCGCCGCGTTCCAGGCGTCGACCATCTGCTGGCCCCACGCGATCTCGGCGTCGTTGTTGGAGTACCAGATGGTGATCGGGCCCCGGGCATCCATGCCCGAGGCTCCTCCTCCCCCGCCTCCGCTGCAGGCGGAGAGGGCCAGGATGCCGGTGGCTGCTACTGCTGTGGCGAGAATGCGTCGTCGCATGTCTGTCTCCTCATTCAAAGCGGGCGGGGGCCCGCGGGTACGTCAGGGGGTGGGGTGTGCGCCGATCTCGGGCGCCGCTGCGCGCGGCGCAGCCGTCGAGGCACGCACGATGAGCCGGGGATCGGGGAGCGTCAGAGCCTCGGGTCACGCAGCGCCAGTTGCAGCAAAAAAGGAGCA
>NZ_LDRT01000176.1 GCF_001476655.1 Microbacterium testaceum
CGGAGTCGCGGACGGTGAAGCAGACGGCCGCGGGCTCGCCGACGCGGACGGTCGCGGACTCGGTGTCGAGGGCCCCGGGCTCGCCGTCCCCGACGCCATCGGGCTCGCGCTCGCCGACGGCGTCGGCTGCGCGGACGCGTAGGCTCCGGTCGGCGCGAGCACCGCCCCCGAGAGGACGAGTGTCATCACCGTGACACGAGCGATGGCACGAACGGTGCGCGAAACGGCTGTAGTGGCCACGTCTTCTCCAGCGACAGGCGTCTCGCCCGTCTCCCCCGGATGCGGTCTCCCGCACCAACTCCCCCAGGCGGCACGTATGTGGCCGCGGTCAAGTCTTACCACAGCGAGAGGCCGGAAAACGAAACGCGACGAGACCGTTATCGAGCCGCGATCGAGCAGTCCTCGTCCGTGCGATCCCCGCAGATCTCCGTGATCAGGAGCCGGGCGTTATCGATGTCGGGCCGCTCCTCGAGGATCGCGGATGCGACCTGCACCGCCCGGTCCCGTTCGCCTGCCATCGCGAGATCGATGGCCAGATCCAGTCGAGCCGGGATGTCGTGCGGGGCGACGGCGGCCATTCGCTCTCGCATGTCCGCCGCCGCGTTCCACTCCTGTCCCGCTTCCAGGGTGACCGCTCGCGCATCGAGAACGGCGAGCGTGTGAGGGAAGGCCGCTGCGGCCCGGGCTGTCCACTCCTCCGGCGCCTCCGAAGCGTCGGGATCGCCGGCATCCGCTCGGGTCGTGAGCACCTGAGCCGCGAGTGCGACGAGTTCCCTATCCCATGGCCGCAGGGTGACCGCGAGGGCGAAGCCGGCGTCGGGTGACGCACCCGCGACGTTCCGACCCGCGGCGGTCGCCATCGGCACCTCGGCCGCGGTGCCCGCCGCGAGCGCCACGACGACCGCCGCGCCGGCCACGCGCGCGGCGATCGTGCGCGGCACGGACCCGAATCCCTCCTGCAGGGGCGCGGGCTCCCCCACGACGATGCCGAGAAGGACGGCCACGAGCAGGAACACCGCGGGACCCGTCGGGTGGGCGAGGAGCGCCACGACCGCCACGATCAGACCGGCGGTACTCCCCAGGAAGAGACCGCTCGGGTCCGTGGCTCCTCGAAGTCGGCGAGCCACGGTCCGGGTCGTCAGCACGAGACCGACGGCCATCACCCCGACCAGCACGACGCCCCCGTCGGATGCCGCGTCGAGGATCCAATTGTGAGAGGACTCGAGAACCGTGTTGAGGGGGCGGTCGAGATACCACGACGCGTCTTGGAAAGACGGGACGCGGTCGATGAAACTGCCCGAGCCCGCGCCGACGACCGGAGACGTCGAGAAGACCCGTAAACCCCACCCCCACAGCGTCCAGCGCTCATCGACGGTCGCCGCGGCCACGGTGTCCGCGCCCGTCAGGCGATCGAGGGCACCCGGCGCGAACACGACGACGATCGCCACGGCGAGGCCCATGGCGGCCGCTCCGCCCGCGACGATGCGGCCCCGCAACGCACCCGTGCGCCAGAGGAGCAACGCCAGCACGATCACTCCGAGCAGCGCGGCCAGGTAGGCGCCGCGCGAGGCGGACGTGCCGAGACCGACCACGGCGCCGGCTCCGCCGAGGAGGACGACGATCCTCAGCATGGCGTCGTCGCGGACCCGTCTGCTCGCGGCGGCACCGGCGAGCACCAGGAGCATCATCGCGCACACGATGCCCTGGTCCGTCGCGTTGCCGAAGACGGATCCGGGTCTTTCCAGATCGCTCGAGAACGGGCGCAGGCCGATCGCCTCGAGGACACCGACGAAAGCGATCACGACGGCGGCGGCCGACATCGCGATGAGGAAGGCCCGGATGCACACCCCCTCGGCTCGCGGGCCGAGCAGAGAGGCGCCCAGCCAGGCAGCCCCCGCACCGACGGGCAGCGCGACCAGGGGACCGAGGTAACGGGGCCACCGCCCGACCAGCCCGACCCAGACGTCCGTTCCGTAGAGGACGGAGCCCGCTATCGCCGCGACCACGAGGGCGGCGAAGGCGGCGGCCGCGACGACCCACGCCCAGGTCGGCAGCTTCCCGGTCCGTCGCGCGAAGAGGGCCACGCCCACGGCGACGGCCACGATGAGGTACTTGGGGAAGGTCCACCGCAGCATTCCGTCCGGCAGGACCGCGATGATCCCCGCCGCGGCGATGCCGACGGCTGCGACCGCCGTCCGGCTCGAGGTCGTTCTCATCCGGCGGTTCCCCCCTCGCCCCTCACCGCTGCTGCGGCTTGGGATACGCCGCGCGCACCACGTCGGACTGCAGATAGTCCGACACCCCGATGAGCAGGAGGGCGAAGAGGATCTGTTCGGTCACCACCCAGAAGGGATACAGTCCCGGGATCGCCGCGAGAACCAGCGCCACGACCGGGAAGATGCGGCTGAACAACTGCAGCCGCCGGAACGCCCAGTACCAGCCCGCCCGTGCGCGCCAGAGGAAGTAGAACAGCGTCGTCGTGATCGCGAGCACGACGAGACACCGCATCCACACCGCGAAACCGACATCCGCCCCGTTCACGGTCATCACCAACGCGATGACGACCGTGGCGACGCCCAAGACGAAACCGAGCGCGAGAAGGAGCGTAATGGCGCGGAACGCCCGGCGCACCTTCGGATCGTCGGGAACGTCGACGCGATGATCGGCCTGGCGGCCGCCCGCGATCCGATCGAGGCGGCGAAGGGCCGGTTCGAGCTGCATGCGCTCACTGTACGACGCCGGACACCGACCGCGCGCGCGGGTCAGTCGACGGTGATCACCGGTTCGTGCCGCACGGGGAAGTTCACCGAGTTGGCGATGAAGCACCACTCGCGCGCCTGCCTGTGCGCCGCCCGTGCAGCCTCGATCATCGACTCCTCGGCGACGCGTACGCGCGGGCGAAGGACGACTTCGGTGAACGCGCCCCCGCTGTTGCCGTCCTCCTGCATCGTCCCGGAGGCGTCGTCCTCGTAGGCGGTGACGACGACACCCGTCGTGACGCACGCGTGCAGATACGACAAGAGGTGGCATTCGCTGAGGGCGGCGAGCAGCAGCTCCTCCGGGTTCCATTTGCCCGGATCGCCGCGGAAGGGCTTGTCAGCGGATGCCGCGATGGCGGGCTTCCCGTCGACCTCGAGCGTCACCGCACGGTCGTAGTCGCGGTAGCCGCTCGTACCGCTCCCCCGGTCTCCGGTCCAGGTCGAGCGCAGGCGGTAGTGGTGCTCTCCGTTCATTCCCCCAGTCTGCCCTCTCCGCGTGCGTGTCGCAGCGCCATCCGCCTCTCTCGTGCCCTCCCGGCGCGAGAATGCGTCACCGCCGCAGGCCCGACCGGAACGGGCCGCGGAGATAGCATGGACGGATGCCCGCAACGCCCCCCGCCTCCGTCGAGCTCGCCGTCGTCGAACGGAACGGGTTCATCGAATCCCGCCACTATGGCGTCGCCGTCGTCCTCGCCCCCGACGGCTCCGAGAAGCTCACGCTCGGCGAAGCGACCGCGGCCTTCCTCCCCCGCTCGAGCATGAAGCCGCTGCAGGCGCTGGCGTGCCTGTCGGCCGGTGCCGACCTCGCCGACGAGCGTCTGGCCCTCGCGATGGCGAGCCACTGCGGCACCGAACGGCACGTCGAGACGGCGCGCGGCATCCTTCAATCGGCGGGCCTGACGGAAGACGACCTGGGCTGCCCGGCCGCTTGGCCGAGTGACACCGCGGCGCGGGACGAGCTCGTGCGCGACCACGGTTCCCCGTCGCCTCTGCGCATAAACTGCTCGGGCAAGCACGCGGCCATGCTGCTCACGTGCGTCGCGAACGGCTGGTCGACGGCGGACTACCTCGACCCGCAGCACCCGCTGCAGGTGCACATCCGCGAGGTGCTCGAGCGCCTGGTCGGCGAGCGCATGACGACCACGGCGATCGACGGGTGCGGCGCCCCCGTCTACGCCATGAGCTTGATCGGTCTGGCGCGCGCGATCCAGCGCATCGCCACCTCGTCGGAGCGCTCCCCCTTCGCGCTGCACCGGAGCGCGGGCACCCTCGTGCGTGCGGTCAAGGAGCACCCGTGGACCATCGATGGTCCCGGGCGACCCGACACCGTCGTGATCGAGCGCCTGGGAGTGTTCTCGAAGATGGGCGCCGAGGGCGTCCAGGTCATGACCGCACCCGACGGCACCACCGTGGCTCTGAAGATGCTCGACGGCTCCAACCGGGCCGGCCACGCCGTCGCACTGCGTCTGCTCGAGCGGGTCGGATCCCTGACCCCCGCGGCCGTCGCGGACACTCTCGCCCTCTTGCCCCTCACCGTTTCGGGCGGCGGCCACGAGGTCGGCGGCATCCGCTCCGCCGTCTGAGCAAGCTCGGGCGGGTCTCGACGGCGGCGAGATCACGCGCTCCCTCGATCAGATCGCGAGAGCGGGCGCGAACCGCGTGATCCCTCCCGATCGTCCGGGCGACGGACGGGGAGCGCTCAGATCCCGCCGTCGACCGATCGCGGGTACGTGATCGGCTCGTCGGGGACGAGGACCTCGGTATCGCGGTTGAGGCTCTCGCCGCGGAAGAACGGCTTCGAGGCCGGGACGAGGTACCACACGAGCATCAGGACGACGCCGAACGCGAGCGCGCCGATTCCGACGACGAACGTGCCGCCGATGCCGAGCAGTTCCGAGTTGCCGTAGTCGACGTCGTACATGTCGATCGCCGATTGGACGAATGCGTACGTGAGCATCAGCGCACCCAGCAGAGGCAGGATGCCGCGATAGACGAGGTTTTTGCCCGAGGTGAAGAGCTCGCGCCGGAAGTACCAGACGCAGGCGTAGCCCGTCAGAGCGTAGTAGAAGGCGATCGCGAGCCCGAGCGACAGGATGGAGTCCTGCAGGATGTTGTCGCTGATGATCGTCATTCCCACGTAGTACACGCTCGCGACGATCCCCATGACGAGCGTCGAGAACGACGGCGTGTGGAATCGCGGATGCACCGTCTGGAATCGCGCGGGAAGAGCCTTGTAGGCGGCCATCGCGAGGGTTCCGCGGGCAGTGGGCAGGATCGTGGTCTGCGTCGACGAGACGGCCGAGATGAGCACGGCGACGACCAGCACCCACGCGAACGGGCCGAACAGGCCGTCCTTCATCGCGAGGAAGACGTCCTCGGCGTTCGAGGCGTTCGCGAGCCCCGCGCCGTCTTCGCCGACACCGGCGTACATCATCGCGGCGACCGTCACCGTGACGTAGGTGCCGAGGAGGATCACGGTGGTCAAGAGAGCCGCGCGACCAGGGATGCGCTTGGGATCCTTCGTCTCCTCGTTCAGCGCGAGGCAGGTGTCCCATCCCCAGTAGATGAAGAGCGCCAGGAGCACCGCCTCGGTGAAGCCGCTCCACTCGGTGAAGCCGAAGGGGTTGAACCACGCGAAATCGAACGGCGTCGGGTTCGGTGCGGTCCCGTCGAAGAACTTCCACAGCGCGACGACGACGAACAGCGCCAGGACGACGTACTGGACGGCGAGCAGGATGTTCTGGATCCGCTCACCGATCTCGACACCCCGGTAGCTGACGTATGTCATCGCCGCGATGAAGGCGACGCCCGTCGCCGTGACGAGCGGAACGTTCTCCGCCAGCGAGCCGTCGCCGATCAGCGACCACAGGTAGATCCCGGCGATCTGCGAAAGGTTCGCGAGCACGACCATGCCCGCCACGGCCACGCCCCACCCGCCCATCCATCCGACCCACGGCCCGAACGCCTTCGTTCCCCACGTGAAGGTGGTGCCGCAGTCGGGAACCTCGTTGTTCAGCTCGCGGTAAGCGAAGGCGATGAACAACATCGGGATGAACGCCAGGACGAACGCGATCGGCGCCTGCGCGCCGACCGCGACGACGACGAAGCCGAGCGTCGCGACGAGAGAGTAGACGGGGGCGGTGGATGCCAGGCCGATCACGGTCGAACCCCAGAGTCCGAGCGTCCCGGTGGCCAGTCCCTTGCCCGACGTCCGTTCGGGAGCGGAAGTCATATGCCGAACGTAGAATCCGCGAGCGACCGCGGTCAAGAGCGAATTCTCAGGAAGAGTGGCGCTTCACGTCGAGCACGATGATCGTGATGTTGTCTCGACCGCCGTTCTCGAGCGCCGCCGCCATCATCGCCTCGACCGCTGCGGCCGGGTCGATGTTCGCTTCGAGGAAGTGCTTGATCCCGAAGTCGGTGAGCTCTTTGGTCAGTCCGTCCGAGCACACGACGAAACGGTCGCCGTCGACGACCTCGAGGCGAAGATAGTCCGGCTTGACGCTGTCGCTCGGACCGACCGCCCTCGTGATGACGTTGCCGTACGGGTGGTTCTCCGCCTCTTCCGGGCTCAGCCGGCCCGCCGCGATCAGTTCCTGCACCACCGAGTGATCCGTCGTCACCTGGACGATCTCTCCGTCGCGGAGCAGGTACACGCGCGAGTCGCCGATGTTCAGCGTCACCCAGTGCGGTTCCTCCGCCGTCGTCTCGAGATACAGACCGGTCAGGGTCGTGCCGGTGCCCTCGTCGGTGGTCTCGGGGTGCGAGACGATGTCTTTCACCGCGCGCGAGAGGGCCTTCTCGATGTGGCGCGGAGATACCGTCCCCCCGCTGACGACCGCCTGCAAGCGGTCGACCGTGCTCGCGCTGGCGATCTCCCCGCCCAGGTGCCCGCCCATGCCGTCGGCGACGACGAAAAGGGGGTACTCGGCGAGGACCGCGTCCTGGTTGACCTCGCGGCGCTTGCCCGTGTCGGTGCCGGCCGCCCAGGAGAGATCGAGCGTCGCTCCGGACAACGAAACGGTACGCGTATGCGTGGTCACCTCGGGCACGACAGATCCTCCGGTTGGCCGACAGCTTCGCCGGCGAGAGCGCACGGCCCTGCCATCCTAGTGGACGAGCCCGCGTCGCCTTCGGCAGCGCCGCGCCCACTCCACGGACGCGGCCGGATCATCCCGCCGCCGGATCTGCGGGCAGACTCAGGATGCCGTCGATCTCGGCGATGTCGTCAGGACTCGGGACCCACGCGGTCGCGGCCGCGGCGTTCGCGTGCACCTGCTCGGGGCTCGTCGCCCCGGCGATGACGCTCGAGACGAGTGGGTTCGCCAGGAACCACGCGAACGTCGCCTGCAGCATGGTGATGCCGCGCGCGTCGCAGAAGGCCTGATAGCGCTCGAGCGCGTCCCACGGCGCTTCGCGCCAGAGATGCGGGCGCTGGCGCATGATGCGGCTTCCCTCCGGACCGCCCTCTCGGGAGAACTTCCCCGTCAGCAGGCCGTTGTGCAGCGGGAAGAACGGAAGGAGTCCCAGACCGAACCTGTCGATGGCCGGAAGCACCTCGCGCTCAGCCGCACGGGCCAGGAGGCTGTACTGATTCTGCGACGCGACGAAGCGCACCCCCTTCGCGGCGTAGTCCGCTTCCGCGATCTGCCAGCCGGAGAAGTTGGAGTGCCCGACATAGCGGACCTTACCCTCGCGGACGAGGTCCCCCAGCGCGTCCAAAGTCTCGTCGATCGGCGTCGACGGGTCCGGCGTGTGCAGCTGATACAGGTCGATCCAGTCCGTCCTGAGGCGCCGGAGCGACCCCTCGACAGACCGCCGGATAGAGGTCCGAGAGGCCTTGCCGCCGCCGAGCACCCCGGGAGCGAGATCGGCGTGGCCGAACTTCGTCGCGAGAATCACCTCGTCACGGCGCCCCTGGAGTGCTTCGCCCATGAGGGTCTCCGACAGCCCGAACTCCCGCCCGTAGACGTCTGCGGTGTCGAGGAACGTCACGCCGGCGTCGAGAGCGGCGTTCAGCACGGCACGCGTCCCGTCGAGCGTCTCCGTGGCGGTGCCGGCTCTGCCGAAGTTGTTGCACCCGAGTCCGATGGCTGAGACCCTCAGCCCGGAGCGTCCGACAGGTCGTTGGGGAAGCGGAGAACTCGTCATCGTTCCACGCTATCCCCGTTGACGACGATGGGCTCCCCACCTTGGTGGGGAGCCCATCGGGTGATCAGGCCTGCGGGCCGGCCGGCGGGGCGGGCGGCCCGCAGGCC
>NZ_LDRT01000177.1 GCF_001476655.1 Microbacterium testaceum
GTCGTGACGAGACGAACAGCTCCCGCAGCACGCGGCCGGGAGTGAGGGCGGCGGGAGCGTTCATGCGGTGTCCTTCTGGTGCGCGGGCGGCGTCGAGGAGGGGGCGGGGGTGCGCGGGGAGAGCAGGGTGAAGACGGCCGGGACGAGGAACGCGGCGCACACGGGATACGCGAAGTCCTCGATCGGGGCGAGACCGAGGCGCAATCCGCTGAGGTGCTCTTCGGGGTACGAGAACAGGTCGGCGGCGATCATGAGATTGTCGAAGACGAGAGTCAGGCCCACGAGCACGAGGGCGACGAGCCCGGAGGATGCCATGCGCTCGCGGAACCGGGGCCGTCCGAGGGTCGAGAGGGTCGCGACGGCGGTGACGACCAGAAACGGCAGGACGATCAGCGGATAGGTCATGTCCGCTCCCGCGCGCGGGCACGGCGCTGGAACACGGCGTACATCACGATCGCCAGGTAGCTCAGGAAGAGCAGGAAGAAGACCTCTTCGAGCGGCAAGTGCGGTGCCAGTTCGACGCCGACGAACAACGGGCTCTCGCCTTTCACGAAGACACCGGTGACGATACCCACCGCGTCCCACACGAGGAAGAACGCGGTGCCGATCAGCACCGCCGCGCACGTGCGCATCGGCGCGACGCGCAGCGCCAGGGAGAACTTCAGGTCGATCGCGATCATGCCGGCGAGCGAGAACAGGATCGCGCCCAGGTAGATCCCGGGCACGTCAGACCGCCGCGCGCACGGGTTCTGCGAGAGGGCCGGGCGAGCTGTCACCCGTCAGGCGCTTGACGACGAGCTCGGCCGAGATGAGGCACATCGGCAGGCCGATGCCCGGGAGCACCGACGTTCCCGCGTAGTAGAGGTTCTGCACCTTGCGTGAGCGGTTCTTGGGGCGGAAGATCGCGCTCTGATTCAGCGTGTGCGCCAGCCCCAGCGAATTGCCGTGCCAGGCGTGCAGGTCTTCTGCGAAGTCCTCCGGGGCGATCGTCTTTCGCACGACGATGCGCTCGGCGAGATCCGGGATGCCGGTCCACTCCGCGATCTGCGCGATCACGCGATCCGCCGCCTGCTCGATGCGCTCGTCTCCGGCGCCGGCCACTCCTCCGCGACCGCTGTCGGGGTCGGCGGGCACAGGGACGAGGACGAACAGGTTCTCGTGTCCCGCGGGTGCCACGGAGTCGTCGGAGGCGCTCGGACGGCAGATGTAGATCGATGCGGGGTCGGGGATCTTCTTGTTCTCGCCGAAGATCGCGTCGAAGTTCGTGTGCCAGTCGTCGGTGAACAGCAGTGTGTGGTGGGTCAGCTGCGGCAATTCGCCCTTCACGCCCAGGAGCAGAAGGAGGGCCCCGGGGCTCGGGACCTTGTCCTTCCACCACTTCTCGGGGTACTGGCGATCCTTCTCTTCGAGGAGGTGATTCTCGGTGTGGTGGAGGTCGGCGCCGGACACCACGGCATCCGCGGCGAAGATCCGCCCGTCTGCGAGGCGCACGCCGCGGGCGAGCCCGGACTCGGTGATGATCGCCTCGACCGGGGCGGAAGTCTCGATCTGCACGCCGCGCTCGCGTGCGAGCTTCTCGATGGCGGCGATGATCTCGGTCATCCCGCCCTTCGGGTACAGCACGCCATCGCCCAGGTCGAGGTGACTCATGAGGTGGTACAGGCTCGGCACCTCGAACGGGGAGCCGCCGAGGAACACCGCGGGATACGCGAGGATCTGCTGCAGCCGCGTGTTCTGGAAGTCGGTCGTCACGCGCTTCCAGAGCGTGCGCGTGAGCAGGGGGATGAGGGTGGGCAGGCGCTTCACGAGCGCGGGGTCGCGCAGGCCCTTGGTGGACGAGTAGGGGTCGTAGAGGAACTTCGACGTCGACAGCTCATAGGCGTCCTTCGCCGAGTCGAGATACGCCTCGAGATTCGGGCCCGAGCCGGGTTCGTGCTCCTCGAACAGCGCGCGCACCGCCTCGCGGCCCGAGACGACGTCGATCGGCTCTCCCTTCCCGGGAGGGCCGTAGACGCGGTAGGCGGGGTCGAGGCGCACGAGGTCGAGCTGCTCGTCCGCGCTCGTGCCGAGCAGTCGGAAGAAGTGATCGAACACCTCGGGCATGAGGTACCAGCTCGGCCCTGTGTCGAAGCGGAAGCCGTCGGCCTCCCACGAGCCGGCGCGCCCGCCGAGGGCGTCCCGGGCCTCGAAGAGCTGGACGTCGTGGCCGCGGTCGGCCAGCAGGGCGGCGGTTCCGAGACCGGCGATCCCGCCTCCGACGACGACGATGCGCTGCGCACTCATGGGCGGGGACCTTTCGGTGGACGCCCGAGGAGGGCGCGGGCGGCGAGGGTGGCTTTGACCGTGTCCGGGACGCGGACGCGGGGAGCGCCGGCGGGGGAGAGGCGCAGACGCCGCGACAGTTCGGCGAACAGGTCGTGAGCGGCGGTCACCGCCGCTCGACAATCCGGCGGCAGGTGGGGGATGACCGCTGCCGCGGCGGCGAGGTCGGCATCGATCCGGTCGAGCACTACGGTGCGCCGATCGTCATCGGCTGCTCCGTCGAGGTAGTCGCGGCCGAGACGGTCGGCGTCGTCGGCGAGGTCGCGGAGGAAGTTGACGTCCTGGAACGCCGCCCCGAGGCGCCGCGCGCCGTCGACGAGGTCGGCGGCGGGGCGCGCGGGAGCGGACATCCCGGCGTTCAGGAACACCTGGAGGCACATCAGCCCGACCACCTCGGCCGATCCGTACACGTACGCGTCGTGCGAGAGGTCGTCGTGCGCGGCGGTGTCGATGTCGGTGCGCATGGAGGCGAAGAAAGGCGCGATCAGCTCGGCGTCGATGCCGCACTCGCGAGCGGTGCGGGCGAAGGCATGCACGACGAGGTTGGCGCTGAAGCCCGAGGCGATGGCATCCGTCACCTCGTTCTCGAGGGCATCCAGGACGGCGCGTTCGCGGTCGGGGGTCAGCCCCGCGTCATGGGCGGGCCCGTCGACGATCTCGTCGGCGACGCGCACCAGGGCGTAGATGTTGCGCACGTGAGGGCGGGGGCGGGCCCCGAGAAGACGTGCGGCGAGACCGAACGAGGTCGAGTATCGGTGGATGACGGCCGCGGCGGCATCGTCGGCCGTCCGTGAGTACAGGGCGAGACCGGTCGGTCCGATGCTCACGGGACGCGCTCCTGGACGGCGTCCACGAGGTCGAGCAGCATCGCCTGGCACTCGTCGGGCAGCGTCGAGGCGGCGACGATTCCCCGAGCTTCGTCGAGCGTGTCGCGGACGAGGTGCTCGAGGCGCACCCGCGCACCCGACGCGGACAGGGCCGTCTGCGCGGCACGGATCGCCACGGGCCCCGTGTGGGCGTTCGCCAGCGCGTCGCTGACCTCGGGCCAGCTCTCGCTCTCGCGTGCCAGCACGATGAGGTGGGTCTTCTTCGCCTCGCGGAGGTCGGATCCCTCGTCCTTCCCGGCGGCCGACGCGCTTCCGAAGGCGCCGATCAGATCGTCGACCAGCTGGTAGGCGAGGCCGAGGCGCTGACCGAACCGCTGGAGGGCGTGTCGCACGGGAGCCTCCGCGCCCGCGAGGACAGCGCCGGCCTCGAGCGGCGCCGAGAACGAGTACACGGCCGTCTTGTCGTGCGTCGTGCGCAGGATCGTGTCGGCGTCGATCTCGCCGGCGGACACCGCGTTCTCGACGTCGGCGAGTTCGCCGGCGGCGGAGACGAGCACGGCGTCCTCGACGAGCAGGAGGAGTTCGCGGCGGAGGTCCCCGGGGATCTCGGCCATCGCCACGAGACGGGCGGCCTCGTGCAGCAGGAGGTCTCCCGCGAGGATTCCGGCGGCGTCTCCGAGGAGCGCCGCTCCCGCGGCATCCGCTCCCCGTTCGGTACCGCGCGCGCGGAACTCTCCTCCGACGTTGGGCATTCCGCGGCGTTCGACGTCGTGATCGATGACGTCGTCGTGAACGACGAAAGCGGTGTGCAACAGCTCGAAGGCGGCGGCGATCTGGAACAGCGCGTCCCGCGCGATGTCGGGTCCGCCGAGCGTGTGGAATGCGGACACCACCAGCAGGGGGCGGAACCGTTTGCCGCCCTCGGCGGCGCGGCGGATGGCGGATGCCAGGGCGCGAGCGCCGTCCCCCTGCCGACCGAGGCGTCGGTCGAGGCGGGAGAGAGCACCCTCGATGGCGGAATCGATGTCGTGGCGCGCGGCGGGAGTGGTGGCCAATGCGATCACGAGGCCCGCCGGACGGCTGGAGGGGTGCCGAAGAGGTGCAGCTGCTGCGCCTGGAGGACGAGCCACGGGCTGAACGCCCAGGGGGTGGCCTCGAGGGAGGCGGCGAGGTCGAGGGGATCGACCCAGCGGTACTCGGCGACTTCGCTCGGGTTCGGCTGAGGTTCGTCGTCGGTGAACGCGACGTACACGGGGCAGATCTCGTTCTCGACGATCCCGCTCGCGTCGATCGCGCGGTACCGGAAGTGCGGGAGGGCGAGTTCGAGATCGCGAACACGGAGCCCGACCTCGAAGGCCGCGCGACGGTGGACGGCGTCGGTCAGGGATTCGGCGGGCGCCGGGTGGCCGCAGAAAGAATTCGTCCAGACTCCCGGCCAGGTCTTCTTGCCGATCGCTCGGCGCGTGACGAGCACCTGGCCGGCACTGTTCATCACGTGGCAGGAGAACGCGAGGTGCAGTGCGGTGTCGGCACCGTGCACACTTGCTTTCGGTGCGATGCCGATCTCGTTTCCGGCCTCGTCCAGAAGGACGACGTTTTCCATCTCGCTCATCGTTCCTCCTGTTTGCTAGTTTAGCTAGCGATGTGAGCTTTAATATACCTATGCCCAAAGGGGGTGTCCACCGTGACAAGTACCACCGCTCGTTCTGGTAGAAGGCCTGCCGTGATCGAAACCCTCACGGCAGTCCGCGCGCTCAGCGACGCCCTCGACCGCATGCACAGCGGCATGAAGGGCGACATGGACATGAACGCCAGCGATCTCGCGACGCTGCGCATGCTCATCATCCGCGAACAACGGGGAGAGATGGTCAGCCCCCACGACGTGGCGAGGCATCTGCGCATCTCGACCGCGTCGACGACGAAGCTGATCGACAGGTTGGCGGCCTCGGGTCACGTCGAGCGTCGCGCCCATCCCTCCGACGGTCGCGCTCGGATCGTCCTTCTCACGGACAAGTCTCGTAGCGAGTTCTTCCACCATCTCGGCGGTCATCTCGGGGCGATGCGCGATGTCGCCGCGCAGTACACCGATGAGGAGCTCGCCACCATCTCGGGATTCCTGAGCTCGTTGACCGAAGCGATCACCACGACCGACTGAGGGCGGCGCAGAACCCCTCACGACCGCGCTCCGCGGGCCACGCGGACCCCCACATCGTCGAAGGTGTCGCGCGGGCCTCCTCCGCGGCGGGTCGAGGAGCGCACGACGGCCGGCGCGTCACTCCACCCGCCCCCGCGGAACACGCGCGCGGACCCCCTGTCGGGGTCGAGGAGGTCCTCGCACCACTCCGACACGTTGCCCAGGATGTCGAACAGCCCGAAGAGATTCGGCAGACGCGCACCGACGTCGACGGGAGCACGAAGTCCGTCAGCTGCCGTCCACGCGATCTCGCGGACGGGCCCGTACGCCGCCCCGGTCGCCCCGGCGCGTGCCGCGTACTCCCATTCGTCCTCCGTCGGCAGCCGGAATCCGTCGCTCTCGGGATCGGCGGAAACCTCTTCGCCGTCGAACCGATAGACCGGATCGAGCCCCTCCCACTCGGAGAGGGCGTTGCACAGCCGAACGGCTCGGAACCAGCTGAGATCGACCGCGGGTCGACGAGGATGACGGGCCGGGATGCCGAGGAGTTCCGCGACCTGCTCCTCTGTGACGGGGTACACGCCGATCTCGAAGGCCGGCACGACGATCTCGCGCCGTTCGTTTCCGCGCATGTCGCCGCGCAGGACGCGTCCGGCGGGGATGGCCGCCATCTCGACGTCGGTCATCGCAGCTCCAGCATCCACAGGTCGGCATCGCCCGTCAGGAAGAGGCGACGCTCGTCGGCATCGAAGGCGCAGTTGCCGTCGACCGCGTTGCCGTTCGCGAACGCGGAGGGGTCGACGATGCTGACCACGCTGCCGTCATCGCGCCACGCCAGCGTGCGCCGACCGATGACGTCGCTGAAGACCAGCGCGTTCTGCTCGGCCCACCACGCGGGCCCTTCCGCCCACGAGGCTCCGGCGTACAGCTCGAGCAAACGGGCGTCCGGGGGCAGGACCGCTCGCAATCGCGGATCGTGGACGCGGGGTGGAGGCACCTCGACGGGGCGAGGGGCCCGAGGGGGCTGGAGGATTCGTCCGTCGATCATGCGTCCAGTCAATCGGGTGGTTCCGACATCGGCAGGACGGGTTGACGGATCCGCGACGGTGCTCTCGAGCGCACGTCAAGCCCTGGGCGGCCGGAGACTCGAATGATTAGATGAATGCTCTAACAGTCTGAGGAGGGCCCGGATGAGCCCCAGGCGTTACGCGTCTCCGCTCCGCAAGGCCGAGGCGGCCCGCACGCGGGCGGCGATCCTCGACGCGGCCGCCGAGCTCTTCTCCAGAGACGGCTACGCGGCGACCACGATGAGGAGCATCGCCCTCACCGCCGGAGTCTCCGTCCAGTCGGTGCACCTCGCCGGCTCGAAGTCGGTCCTCCTCGTCGCCGCGTTCGAGCGTGCTCTCCTCGGCGACCGGGAGAACGCCGACGCCGCCCACGCCCTGCCGATCGGCGACATTCTGGACCGTCTGGACGTCGACGAGGCGATGCGCGTGTGGCTCGACGACATCACGCACGCTCATCGGCGTTCGGCCGGACTCGCGCGCGCGATGGCGATCGCGGGGGAGACGGATGCCGTGGCCGCGGCCGCCATGGCCGATCTCGACGCGCGTCGGCGCAGAGACATCCGCGCGGCCTCGACGTGGCTCGCCGCGCGGGGCTTGCTCGGGGAAGAGGACATCGACGAGGTGACCGACGAACTCAGCTACCTGGTCGGTCCCGAGACGTACGCGTTCTTCGTCACCCGCTCCGGGTGGTCGCCGACGCGTTACCGCGCGTGGGTCGAGCGGACCCTTCGCGACCTGCTGACCCGGCGGTCGTACGACATGCCCGTCGTCTGAGGGACACCGTCCGATGGAAGGCAGAAGGCCCCGGATCCAAGGATCCGGGGCCTTCTTCTTGTTGCGGGGACAGGATTTGAACCTGCGACCTCTGGGTTATGAGCCCAGCGAGCTACCGAGCTGCTCCACCCCGCGGCACAAGAGAAAACATTACGCGGAGATGAACGTCGGCGCAAATCCGGAGGCGCCGCCCGGGAGTGTCGCGCCAGAATGTCCTGATGAGCAGTGACATCGAGGATCTCGGCGACGGGAGGCCCGAGACCCCCGCGCAGCGCGCCGATCGCAACGGGACCGACGTTCTGCAGGAGCTTCGCGTCCTGCAGACCGGCACGCAGACCCTCACAGGGTTCCTCCTGGCCCTGGCATTCCAGCCCGCCTTCGCCGACCTCGGCCGGCGGGGTCGTTCTGACCGTCGTGATCCTCGTACTCTGGGTGGTGGTGCCGATGGTGCTCCACCGTCGAGGGCGAAAGGATGACGCGTGACAGAGAACGGATTCGGACTGGCCGTCGCGCAGTTCGCGCCGACCGCGTCCCGTGCGACCAACATCTCGGTCATCACCGAGGCCGTCGTGACGGCTTCTTCGCGCGGGGCGCGCGTGATCGTGTTCCCCGAGTACTCGAGCTATTTCGTCGACCCCTTCGATGACACCCTCGCCGACAACGCCGAAGATCTCGACGGGCCCTTCACCGCGGCCCTGCGATCGCTCGCCGCCGAACAGGGGGTCGTGATCGTCGCCGGCCTCCTCGAGCGCGCCGACGACGGCCACCGCGTGCGCAACACGGTCGTGGCCGTCTCGGGAGACGGCATCCGGGCCGTCTATCGCAAGCTCCATCTGTACGACGCCTTCGGCCAGCGCGAGTCGGACTGGGTGGCGCCCGGGGAGATCGCTCCGCCCGACACGTTCGAGGTCGACGGGCTGCGCTTCGGCCTCATGACGTGCTACGACCTGCGGTTCCCCGAGGTCGCCCGAACGCTCGCCGATGCCCAGGTCGATGTCGTGCTCGTCCCCGCTGAGTGGGTGCGCGGGCCTCTCAAGGAGCATCACTGGCGGACCCTGGTGCAGGCTCGTGCGATCGAGAACACGGTCTTCGTCGCCGGCGCAGATCACCCGCCGCCGCTCGGGGTGGGTCACTCGATGATCGTGGACCCGCAGGGAGTGGTCCTCGCGGCGGTCGGGACGACCACCGACGTCGCCGTCGCCCACATCGACCCGGCTGCCATCGCGCGCGTGCGTCGGGTGAATCCTGCTCTCGAACTGCGCCGCTATCGGGTGACGCCACGCTGAAAGCACGCTGATCGCATGGACGGTTTCGACGCCGAACCCGGAGAGATGACGCAAGCTGGAGAGATGACCGGTCTCGCGTTCGACTATCCCTGGATGACGTTCATGGGCGAACTCGGGGCGAATCTGCGCACGGCGCGACTCGCCGCGGGTCTGACGCAGGAAGATGTCGCGGTACGAGCGCGCATCTCGCTCTTCACGTATCAGAAGCTCGAGAAGGGCGAATCGAACCCCGGCACTCCGGCCAATCCCCGCCTGCAGACGCTGCTGGCCCTGTCGGCGGTGCTCGGTGTTCCGATCGACGCCCTCGTGCCCGACCTGGGTCACGCCCGCGACGCGTAGCGGGGCTCAGGGCACGTCGTCCAGCAGCGCGGTGACGGCTCGCATCACGCGCTTCGTCGTCTCGATGCTGAGGACCGTGGACTGCCGGGCGAAGTGATCCGAGCCGAACCAGACCCAGGTCTCGCCGCGGGTCTGCTCGAGCCCGATCGTGATCTCCGTGACGCCGATCGCATGGATGTCACCGTCCGGCGCGAGGCTCCGTTCCACTCCGGGAACGGTGATGCCCACGCTGCGATGCGAGACGTTCGCCTCGATCGAGGGCTCGTGCACGCCGGCGCACCACGTGGGGCAGGGCGAGGAGAGCGGACGGAGGCGAGCGGATTCGGACGAGCTCATGCGGGTCTTCTTCGTGAGGCGTGGGCGGGTGCGCTCCGACGATACGAGGCCGGACACGTCGATCGCGAGGGCGCGGACCCCCCATTCGGATGGTTCGTCGCCGATCCCGTCGCCGAAGCGCGCGGCTCAGGGGGCTTCGGGCGTGGGCTGGATCCGCTGCACGTAGCGGATCAGCGAGATCGAGCGCGATGAGCGCCAGCCGGAGCGGAGCAGGGCCATCGTGTATCCCTCCGCCCGCAGTTGCAGGGCCGTTTCCGGCGTGAGGAAGATCTTCTGCGGCACCTTCGTCCATTTGAGGGAGGTGCCGTACAGGTGCGTGATGCGCGGAGGGCGCGCTTCGAGGGTGTGGCGCGGGCGTGGCATGGAACTCCCAGATGGTCGGCGAGAGGAGTTGCGGGCACGATCGACGACAGGCGATCACCGGCGAGAGTACACCATGCATACATGGTATGACTCGCCGGTGTGAAAACGGAACGAAAAGAGGGGTGACCGACGTCGTCTTCGGGTCCCGTCAGTCGCGCGACGTCTCCGCCAATCGCTTCACGGCCTCCGACAACACGTCGACGCGTTTGCACGCGGCGAAGCGCACGAGGGTGGCGTAACGGTGCCGATGGGCGGGAGACACGAAGGCGGTGAGGGGGATGCCGACGACCCCGGCGCGCGCGGGGAGTTCCCGGCAGAACGCGTCCGCGTCCGTGGCGCCCAGCGGAGTGGCATCCACGACCGTGAAATACGAACCGCCCGGCGACGACACGTCGAAACCCGCCGCGCGCAGGCCCGAGCCCAGGAGTTCCGCCTTGGCGGCCATGGTCGAGGCGACGGAGGAGAAGAACGCGTCGGGCAGGCGCAGTCCCGCGGCGATGGCGGGCTGGAACGGAGATCCGCCGACGTAGGTGAGGAACTGCTTCACGGCGAGGACCGCCGTGACGAGATCCGCGGGACCCGTCACCCACCCGGTCTTCCACCCGGTGAGCGAGAAGGTCTTGCCGGCCGACGAGATCGTCAGCGTGCGCTCGGCAGCGCCGGGAAGGGTGGCGATCGGCACGTGCGGCCCGTCGAAGACGAGGTGTTCGTAGACCTCGTCGGTGACGATCAGCGCGTCGTGCTGGTGCGCGAGGCGCACGACCTCGTCGAGCACCTCCCGGGAGAACACCGTGCCGGTGGGGTTGTGGGGATCGTTGACGAGGATGACGCGCGTGCGGTCCGTCACAGCGGATGCCAGGTCCTCGAGGTCGGGCTGGAAGTCCGGCCAGCGCAATGGGACGCCCACGAGCCGCGCTCCGGCCAGGGCCACGCTCGCCGCGTACGAGTCGTAGTACGGCTCGAAGACGATGACCTCGTCGTCCGGACCGTCGATGAGGGCGAGGAGGGTCGAGGCGAGTGCCTCCGTCGCGCCCACCGTCACGAGCACCTCGCGAGCGGGGTCGAGCTCGAGACCGTAGAAGCGCTTCTGATGTTCCGCGATCGCCGTGAGCAACTCGGGGAAGCCGCGCCCCGGGGCGTACTGGTTCACCCCGTCGGCGATTGCGCGTCGCGCCGCCGCGAGGACGACCTCGGGCCCGTCCTCATCGGGGAAGCCTTGGCCGAGATTGATGGCGCCGGTCGAGGTCGCCAGCGCCGTCATCTCGGCGAAGATCGTGGGGACGGCTCGGCCGTCGGCGGCGAGGAGACCGGCTCCTCGGGCGGTGCGCTGCCAGGCGCCGGGGATGGTGTTCATCGGGGAAGTGCCTTCGAGAGAGTGCGTGGGTCGCACGGCCGGTAGGTTCTCACCGTAGGCCATGGGGCATGCGGGGCGCCGGTAACAGACCCATAGAGGCGGCTCACCCGCGTCATAGGCAGCACACAGCATCCGGGGTCATCGTTGAAGCGCCTGGAAGAAGGAGCATCACATGAGCGACAACACGGACAACCGTCCCGAGGGTAACGACATCAGCCGGAACAGCGACGCGGCCGCCCCGAACGCCGCCC
>NZ_LDRT01000178.1 GCF_001476655.1 Microbacterium testaceum
CCGCGTCGCACCCCGCGTCGAGAAACGCCGATTCGTGTGAGACACCCCGCCGCACCGCATGTCTCGCGACGATGAGCGTTTCTCGGCGCACTCCGGTCGCCCTGCGGCCTCCTAGGCTGGAGGGATGCCAGGACTCGCCGCCCCGCTCATCGCGTGGTACCGCGACGCGGCCCGCGACCTCCCCTGGCGTCGAGACGGCTTCGGCGCCTGGGGGACGCTCGTCAGCGAGTTCATGCTGCAGCAGACCCCGGTGGCCCGCGTGATCCCGCACCTGGAGGCGTGGCTCGCGCGCTGGCCCACGCCCACCGACCTGGCCTCCTCACCGCCCGCCGACGCCGTGACGCAGTGGGCGAACCTCGGTTACCCCCGTCGCGCCCTGTGGCTGCACCGCGCGGCGGTCGAGATCCGCGACCGACACGACGGGGTCGTGCCGCGCGACATCGATGCTCTCCTGGCCCTGACCGGCATCGGCGATTACACCGCGCGTGCCGTCGCGGTCTTCGCGTACGGGGATCGGCATCCGGTCGTCGACACGAACACCCGCCGTGTCCTCGCCCGCGCCGTCGAGGGGAGTGCGCAACCGGGTCCCCCTCACCGCCGCGACCTCGAACGGATGGATGCCGAGCTGCCCGACGACGTCGCCGCGTCGGCGATCGTGAACGCCGCGGCGATGGAACTCGGCGCGATCGTCTGCACGGCCCGAGCGCCGAAGTGCGACATCTGCCCGCTGGCCGCGCAGTGCGCGTGGCGGGCGGCCGGCTACCCCGAGTCCGAGGATCGCCGCCGACGGCAGGCAAAGTACGAGGGCAGCGACCGGCAGGCGCGCGGTGCCGTCCTCAAGGCCCTGCGCGAGACCGCGCCCGCTCCCGTACCGATGTTCGCGGTCCTGCCGGACTGGCCGGATGCCCGTCAACGCGATCGCGCGATCGACTCCCTGGTGGCCGACGGCCTGGTCGAGATCGAGGACGACCTGCTCCATCTCCCCCGCTGACCGCTTCCCGCTCCGCGGCGGCGACTCCCCCCGCCGCCGTCTCGCGGCGGTACCGTCCTGCGGACTCCGCCGCCGTCACGCCGCGTTCGCGGCCGTGTGCGCGGCGCGTCGACCCGAATCCGCACGACGGCGCACCCGTCGCCGCCCGGGGGGACTCAGGCTGACGTCGGCGCGGCCTCCGCACGCGGCTGTCGAGGATCGGGACCCAGTTCGGCGGCCAGGCGCGCGGGACGGAACTGCCCGAGCAGAACCAGAACGGCGATGACGACCGCGAAGACGCCCCACATGACCGCTCCGAGGGGTGAGATGACCATCAACGGGGGCGTGGGCGCCCCGGCAGCGACGAACAGCGCGACCATTCCCGCCGAGGCGTTGAACGCTCCGTGGGCGAACACCGCGGGCCATACCGACGCGGTGCGCAGGCGCGTCCACCCGAGCAGGATGCCGAAGAGCACGCACCCGACGATCATCAGCACCACCCCCAGAGCGTTCGGCTCGGCGAAGTTGTAGCCGAGCAGGATCAGCGGCGCGTGCCAGAGCCCCCAGAAGGCCCCCGAGACGAGAAGGGCGGGCCAGGTTCCGAGCGGCCGGAGGGCCGGCAGCAGCCAGCCGCGCCAGCCG
Organism: Microbacterium testaceum; assembly: GCF_001476655.1. Classification (GTDB taxonomy): domain Bacteria; phylum Actinomycetota; class Actinomycetes; order Actinomycetales; family Microbacteriaceae; genus Microbacterium; species Microbacterium testaceum_C. The sequence continues at coordinate 1,613 of NZ_LDRT01000178.1, forward strand.
AGTTCCTCGCCGAAGGCCAGGGGCGCGTTGAACAGCGCCCCCAGCGGAATGCTCGCAAGCTGCACGACCACCAGCATCCCCATCGGCGGAAGGGGCGTTCCCGCCGGTACGGCGTTCTGCAACGTCTGGGCGAAGCCCGAGAAACCTACGAGGTCGAGGGTCAGGATGCCGGTGACCGACATCACGAACAGACCCGACGCCACCAGCACGGGAGCCGCGAAGATGACGGCGACGCACGTCCAGATCGTCCGCGCCGCGGGACGCAGCGGCCACATCCCGAGCTCGCGGAGGACGACGCGTGCTCCTCTCCGTCCGCGGGTACGACGCTGGACGAGAAGAGCCGCCACGGTGGCCAGGGCGGGAGTGAACATCATCCCCGCGGCGACCAGACCGAAGAAGGGGTCGTCGAGCCCGCGTCCGCCCAGCCAAAGGGGAAGGGCGATCAGCCAGGACAAAGCCAACGACGTCAGCGCGAAAACGGCGACGGCCGGCCAATCAGGTCGAGTCTGTACGTGCATACGTCGAACCTAGAACGGGGGCCGGACGGACACCTCCCCCGCGAGAGGGAGGTTCGCATCGGTCGGACGGCGACGGCCGGATGCCACCCCGAGGGAGGTGGCATCCGGCCGTCGTCTCAGCGGGTTCAGGCCCGGTCGTCGTGCTCTTCCCCGCCCTGCTCCGGCTCGTCGTCCTCGTCTTCGTCGAGGTCGTCGTGCTCGCGCGGCTTCACGTACGGATCGGCTTCACCGGCGTAGCTGGCGGAGGCGGCCAGGCCCGCGACCGACTCGTCGCGCTCGCGCGCCTCGCGCAGCAGCGCGGAGATGTGATCGGCGTTCTCGGGAATCGCATCGAGGATGAACTCGAGCGTCGGGGTGAGCCGCGTGTTGAGGTTCTTTCCCACCTCGCTGCGCAGCATGCCGGTCGCCGACTTCAGCGCCGCCGCGGTGTCGTTGCGGTGCGCCTCGTCGCCCATGACGGTGTAGAACACCGAGGCGTGCTGGAGGTCACCGGTGACGCGCACGTCGGTGATGGTGACGAATCCGAGCCGCGGGTCGCGCAGCCCCTTCTCGAGCCGCTCGGCGAGCACCACACGGATGCGGTCCGCCACTCGAGCCTGTCGCTCTCCTGCCACGTCCTTCTCCTTCATCTTCCCTGCTGAAAGCCCGAGCGGGAGCCGCGCCCGAAGACGCGGCTCCCGCCCGATGCATGATCAGCCTCGCGGCTTCTCGACCATTTCGGTGGTCTCGATCTCGTCACCGATCTGGATGTCGTTGAACTTGCCGAGGCCGATACCGGCTTCGAAGTCCGTACGCACCTCGGTGACGTCGTCCTTGAACCGACGCAGCGACTCGATCTGCAGGCCGTCGGCCAGCACGACACCGTCGCGGATGACGCGAGCCTTGGCGTTTCGCGTGATCGTTCCCGATCGCACGATGACACCGGCGATGTTGCCGAACTTCGAGGAGCGGAACACCTCGCGGATCTCGGCGACACCCGACTGCACCTCTTCGAACTCCGGCTTGAGCAGGCCCTTGAGCGACTGCTCGACGTCGTCGATCGCGTTGTAGATGACCGAGTAGAACCGCACGTCGACACCCTCGCGGGCGGCACGCTCGCGGGCCTTCGTGTCGGGGCGGACGTTGAAGCCGATCACGATCGCGTTGTCGATCGTGGCCAGGTTGATGTCCGACTCGGTGATCGCACCCACACCGCGGTGGATGATGCGCAGCTGGACGCTGTCGTCGACCTCGATCTTGAGCAGCGACTCCTCGAGCGCCTCGACGGCACCCGACACGTCGCCCTTGATGATGAGGTTGAGCGACTCGACCTTGCCCTCTTCGAGAGCGCGGGTGAAGTCCTCGAGCGAGATGCGCTTGCGGGCCTTGGCCAGCTGGGCGTTGCGCTCGGCTGCTTCGCGCTTCTCGGCGATCTGACGGGCGGTGCGGTCTTCCTCGGTGACGATGAAGACGTCGCCGGCGCGCGGGACCGAGTTGAGACCCTGCACCTGCACGGGACGCGACGGGTAGGCCTCTTCGACCGCTTCGCCGTTCTCGTCCATCATCGCGCGGACGCGGCCGTAGGCCGTGCCGGCGACGATCGCGTCACCGACGCGCAGCGTTCCGGACTGGATCAGCACCGTGGCGACCGAACCGCGACCCTTGTCGAGCTTCGCTTCGATCGCGACACCGCGGGCCGCCTTGTTCGGGTTGGCCGTGAGGTCGAGACCGGCGTCGGCGGTGAGCAGCACCGCATCCAGGAGGGCCTGGATGTTGAGGTTCTGTCGGGCCGAGACGTCGACGAACATGACGTCGCCGCCGTACTCCTCGGCGACCAGACCGTACTCGGTGAGCTGCTGGCGCACCTTGGCGGGGTTGGCGTCGGGCTTGTCGACCTTGTTCACCGCGACCACGATCGGCACGTTCGCCGCCTGAGCGTGGTTCAGCGCCTCGACCGTCTGGGGCATGATGCCGTCGTCGGCCGCGACCACGAGGATCGCGATGTCGGTCACCTGGGCACCACGGGCACGCATGGCGGTGAACGCCTCGTGACCCGGGGTGTCGATGAAGGTGATCGCGCGCTCGATGCCCTCGTGCTCGGTCCAGATCTGGTACGCACCGATGTGCTGCGTGATGCCGCCGGCCTCGCCCGCGACCACATTGGTCTGGCGGATGGCGTCGAGCAGTCGCGTCTTACCGTGGTCGACGTGGCCCATGACGGTGACCACGGGAGGACGGATCTCGAGATCGTCCTCGCTCTCGGCCTCGAGCTCGGCATCGAGGTCGAGACCGAAGCCCTCGAGGAGCTCCTTGTCTTCGTCCTCGGGCGAGACCATCTGGATCTTGTAGCCGAGCTCGGCACCGAGCACCTCGAAGGTGGCCTCGTCGAGCGACTCGGTCGCGGTGGCCATCTCACCCAGGTTGAACAGGATGGTCACGAGCGTGCCGGGCTGCACGGTGTAGCCGCGCAGGGCCTCGAGCTTGTCCGCGAAGTCGGCGATGGAGGCACCGCGACGCAGGCGGATGATCTCGCCGTTACCCTTCGAGACGTTGACGCCGCCGACGACCGGCGCCGACCGCATCTCGAATTCCTGCCGCTTCGCCCGACGCGACTTACGCTGCTTGGACTTGCCGCCGCCCTTACCGAAGGCACCCGCGGTACCGCCGCCGGGGCCACGGCCACGGCCACCGCCGCCACCGGGACGACCGGCGAAACCACCGGCCGGGGCACCGCCACCGGGGCGCTGGAAGCCGCCACCGGCACCGCCGGGACGACCGGGGCCGCCGGGACGCTGCTGGAACGGAGCGCCGGGACGACCGCCGCCACCGGGACGACCGGC
>NZ_LDRT01000179.1 GCF_001476655.1 Microbacterium testaceum
GGACGGATGCCGCGATCTCGAACGCGCGCGACAACGCACCAGGGGTGCGCAAGCTCGTGCTGTCGGCCGAGAGGCTCACGATCGCGGGGACCCGCAGGTCGGCGAGTTCGAGAGCGAGCGCTTCGAGCTCGCGGAGGGACGGCACGGTCTCGACGGCGAGCAGATCGGCTCCGGCGTCGGCCAGCACGTGCAGACGCCGTCGGTGCGCGTCGCGCAGCTCGGAGACGGTGAGTCCGTCGTCCCCGGTGTATTCGCTGCCGTCGGCGCGCAGCGCCCCGAGCGGACCCACGGATGCCGCGACGACGGCGTCTCCGGCCTCGCGGGCGAGCGTCACCGAACGGCGGAGGAGCGTCTCCACCTCGGCATCCGGGATCTCCGCACCGAAACCCACCTGGTAGGACGCCGTGATGAGGAGATCGGCGCCCGCGGTCACGAACTCCGCGTGCGCGGCGCGCACTTCGTCGGGGTCGTCGCGGAGCACGCGCGCGGACCACAACGACGACGAGACGTCGTTGCCGCGTGACTCGAGCAGCGTCCCGAGGCCGCCGTCGAGGATGATCGGACGCTCGGCGAGCGTCGTGCCGAGATCGATCACGCCTCGTGCGTCTCGCCGGCGGCGAGGACACGGAGGGCGTCGGCGAGCAGAGCCTGATCGGCGCGGCTGACCCCGCGCAGCGCCTCGGCCTCGAGGCGGACGAGTTCGGTCATGGCCGCGTCCACGCGCTCGATGCCCTCGGGGGTGATCGCCACGAGGATCGCCCTGCCGTCGGAGGGATTGGGGCGACGGTGCACGAGGCCCCGCTCGGCGAGCTTGTCGAGGCGGTTCGTCATCGCCGCGCTCCCGATCATCGTCGCGGCGATCAGGCGCGTGGCGCTCAACTCGGTGCCGGCGCGGCGAAGCACCGCCAGGACGTCGAACTCCCAGAGCGCGATGTCGGCGCTCGCGAACGCCCGCGCGCGGAGCTTCGAGAGGTGGAAGGCCGCACGACGCAGGCGCGACATGACGTCGAGCGGGGTGAGGTCGATGTCGGGGAGCAGTCGCGACCACGCGTCGATGAGGAGATCGACCTCGTCATCCTTATTGCTTGCGGTAGCCACATGAAGACGGTACCGGAGCCGCGGGACGATGGCGGCGTTTCCGGGGGTGGGGGCGAGCCTGGCGCGGCAGTCGCGGCCGGAACTCAGGAGTTTCGCAGGCCCGGCGGCGGCCCGAGTCGCTCGGCGAGCGCGCGACCCGCGACGCGCAGCCACCGGGCGGGGTCGGCCAGCGCGGCGGCGGAGGATCCCGCCAGGTCGACGAGCGAGATCGTCGCGCTGAACGCCGAGGTGTCGGCATCCGGGGCGATGCGACCGACGACGAGCGCGACCGGGCGAGGACCGGCGAGCGACGCGATGCGTCCGGGAACCTTGCCCGCCCCCGAGCTCGCGTCGAACGCCCCCTCACCCGTGATGACGACGTCGGCGCGCGCCACCGCGTCGGCCAGGCCCATGAGATCGGCCACGATCTCGGCTCCCGGGACGAGCTCGGCGCCCCACGCCCGGAGGGCGGCGCCGGTTCCTCCGGCGGCCCCGGCTCCCGGCGCGAGAGGGTCGGTGTCGAGCAGCACCG
>NZ_LDRT01000018.1 GCF_001476655.1 Microbacterium testaceum
GTTGAGCGCCCCCAGCCGCGCGTGGATATCGGCGGGCGCCGGGTCGGGCTCGTCGATGACGAAGGCCACCGCGTCGTCAAGCCGCTCCCACCAGGCGCCGCGACCCTCGACCACACGGATCGTCTGGGCGCCGCGGCCGAGCCGCACCAGCGGCGCGAGCTCGGCCACCGCAGCCCGGTAAGCGGTGAGGTCGGTCCGCACCTCGCGAGCACTCATCGGGTCGCCTCCTCGCGCATGGTGCCTTCGCGCGCGAAGGCGCCATGCGCGAGGGGGTCGCGCGCGAAGGCACCATGCGCGAGGAGGCGACCCGATGAGTGCTCGCGAGGTGCGGACCGACCTCACCGCTTACCGGGCTGCGGTGGCCGAGCTCGCGCCGCTGGTGCGGCTCGGCCGCGGCGCCCAGACGATCCGTGTGGTCGAGGGTCGCGGCGCCTGGTGGGAGCGGCTTGACGACGCGGTGGCCTTCGTCATCGACGAGCCCGACCCGGCGCCCGCCGATATCCACGCGCGGCTGGGGGCGCTCAACGTGCCGGTCGCCGTCGTCCGCCGACGACTGCGGCCCGACGTCGTCGTTGACGCGGGTGTGGAGTCCGTCGCCGCCCGGCACGTCGTGGTCGACGCCTGGGGAGGGCGAACGGATGCCGCGGCCCTCCTCCGCGACGCGCTCGGGTGGGCGCGGGTCCTGGCCGGCGGCCCGCTGAGCGTCATCGATCGCGCCGACACCCCGACGGCCACAACTCTGGCCCTGCGCGGCCCGGACGGCATCGGTGCGAGCGTGACCCGCGCGATCGGCGGCGGAGTGGGCGGTGCGCTGGTCGCGACCGCGCTGGGCCCGCGCCGTCTCGAGGTGCGCGTGGACACCGCGTCGCCGCTCGCCGAGGTGGCGTTCGACGACGAGGGCGGGCGCCGTGTTCGGCCCGTCCGGCGTGAGTCCCCCGAACGTCTCGGGCTCCGCCGGGTCCTGGACGCCATCGACGCGGGTGGCCTCCTGAGCGATCTCGCCGAGCTGGCGGCGGATGATCTTGAGCTGCTCTCCGCCGGAGCATGTCCCACTTTTGGTGGGTTGCGGGCTCCGTAGGCCACCAGTTTTGGGACATGCACCGTCAAAAGTGGGACGAGCGATGCCCAGGCCCCCACATGCGCCGACCGCGCTCGACGCGAGAGCCCAAGGAATAAGTCACACCGATACCCGGCATCCACAGAATCGGATTCCCTGATACCGACTTCGGTCGGATAGTGGAAGAAGAGTCGGAACGACCCGATTCACCGAAAGGATCGAAGATGATCAAGCTTCTCTCTCATCTGTCGTTCGTCGCGATCACGACTCCTGATGTCGAGGCCTCGGTGGACTTCTACGTCAACCAGGTGGGGCTGACCGAGGTCGCTCGCGAAGACGACCGCGTCTACCTGCGCTGCTGGGGTGACTACTACGCGTACTCCGTCATCGTCGTCAAGGGCGACGAGCCGGGCATGGAGACCATGGCCTGGCGTACCTCGTCGGCCGAGGCGCTCGAGGAGGCCGCGAAGCGCGTGCAGGCCGCCGGCATCGAGGGCGAGTGGTTCGAGGGTCGCGGCATCGGCCGCGCGTTCCGCTTCACCGGCCCTCAGGGCCACAACATGACCCTGCACTGGGACGTCGAGCGGCACCGCGCCGAGCCGCACACCGCCTCGATCTTCCCCGACCGTCCCGAGAAGCGCAGCGGCGTCGCGGGTGCCCCGCGTCAGCTCGACCACGTCACGGTCGCGACCAAGGACGTCGACGCGTTCGTGCAGTGGTACGTGGACACCCTCGGCTTCCGCTTCATGGCGCGCACCGTGCTGGATGAGGCGCCCATCTCGGTGTTCTCGGTGCTGACGACGAACGAGAAGTCGCACGACCTGGGCGTCGTCCTCGACGGCTCCAGCCGCGCCGGTCGCATCAACCACTACGCCTTCTGGGTCGACACGCGCGAAGAGCTGCTCATCGCCGCCGACACCCTCATGGAGAACGGTGTGCCGATCGAGTACGGCCCCAACATCCACGGCATCGGCGAGCAGACGTTCCTCTACTACCGCGAGCCCTCGAGCCTGCGCATCGAGCTGAACACGGGCGGGTACCGCAACTACGTCCCCGACTGGGAGGCGAACACCTGGAAGCCCTCGCTCGGCTCGAACAACATGTACCGCAACGGCGCCATGCCGATGTCGATGACCGAGTCGTTCCCTCCCGCCGACGGCCCCAGCGCCACCGAGGAGGGCGTGCCCGACGAGATCAAGGACGCGCTGTTGAACCCCTACGCCGTCCAGGGCCGGGGCTGAGCGTCGATCCCGATCGGGGAAAGTGAGCACCACCATGACGACCGCACCCTTCGCGCTCGCGCGCTTTCGAGAGGCGGATGCCGTGCGCATCGGCCTCGTCGCCGGAGACCGCATCCGCGCGCTCACCGATGACGAACTGGGTGGGGGTCTGAACGCGTTCCTCGCCGACCCCGACTGGGATCGCCTCGAAGCCCTGGCCTCCGGGCGGGAAGAGGCGCCGGGGGAGTGGCATCCGTTGGCGGATGTCACCCTCACGGCGCCCGTCGAGCCGCGCCAGGTTCTGCAGACCGGCGCCAACTACCGCCAGCACGTGATCGAGCTGGTGGCCGCGGGCCTGACGCAGAACACCGACCGCACGCCCGAGGAGGCGCGAGCCTTCGCCGCCGACATGATGGATGAGCGCGCCCGCAGCGGCGAGCCGTACTTCTTCATCGGCCTCACCGCGTGCGTCGTCGGTGACGACGCGCCGCTCGTGCTCCCCGCCTACAGCGAGGTGCACGACTGGGAGCTCGAACTCGCCGTGGTGATCGGTCGCGAGGCGTTCCGCGTCTCGCGCGAGGAGGCCCTCGACCACGTCGCCGGATACACGATCGTCAACGACATCACGACGCGTGACCTCGTCTTCCGCAAGGACATGAAGGAGATCGGCACCGACTGGTACCGGGCGAAGAACGCCCCCGGGTTCCTGCCGACCGGACCCCTCCTCGTCCCCGCGCGCTTCGTCGACCCCGCCGACACCGCGGTGCGCCTCGAGCTGAACGGGCAGGTGATGCAGGATGCCAACACCTCCGACCTCCTCTTCGACGTTCCCGCCCTCGTCTCGGCGGCGTCGCAGACCCACCCGCTGCTGCCCGGCGACCTGCTGCTGACCGGCAGCCCCGCCGGCAACGGGCAGCACTGGAAGAGGTTCCTGCGCGACGGCGACGTCATGACCGGGACCATCGGCGCGCTCGGCACGCAGGTCGTGCGGTGCGTGGGGGAGGGTGCCGCGTGAACGCGCCGTCGGAGAACCCGGCCGACCTCGACCGGCAGAACCCCGAAGCTGAGATCGCCGTGCGCGCCGCGGCCCACCGCAATTGGGGGCGGTGGGGCGAGGACGACGTGCTCGGCACCCTCAACTTCATCGACGCCGAGAAGCGGCGCCAGGCTGCCGCCCTCGTGCGCGACGGCGTCTCGATCTCGCTCTCGCAGCGTTTCGACACCGACGGGCCGCAGAAGGGCTGGCGAAGGCGGACCAACCCGGTGCACACGATGACCGACACGGGAACGGATGCCGAGCGCGGCAACCAGGGCTTCCCGCACGGCATCGGCGGCGCCGACGACGTCATCGCGATGCCCCTGCAGTGCTCGACCCAGTGGGACGGCCTCGGCCACATCTTCGACCACGGCTTCGCGTGGAACGGGCGCCGTGCGGGCGACGTCGTCACCAGTGACGGCGATCTCGTCACCGGCATCGAGCACGCGGCATCCGTCGTCGTCTCGCGCGGCGTGCTGCTCGACATGGGCCGCCACCTCTCTCCCGAGACCGGCGAGCTCGCCGACGGGTACGCGATCACGGTCGCCGACCTCGAGGCCTGCGCCGCGGCCGAGGGCGTCGAGATCGGGCGCGGCGACATCGTGCTCGTCCGCACCGGCCACTACACCCGCGCGCACCGCGAGGGGTGGGGCGACTACGCGGGCGGGCCCGCGCCCGGCCTCTCGCTCACCACCGCGGGGTGGCTGCACCGCACCGAGATCGCGGCGATCGCCACCGACACGTGGGGCTTCGAGGTGCGGCCGAACGAGTTCGACGTGCCGGCCTTCCAGCCTCTGCACCAGGTCGTCATCCCCAACCTGGGGCTCACGATCGGCGAGATGTGGAATCTCGACGCCCTCGCCGACGCGTGTGCCGACGCGGGACGCTGGGAGTTCTTCCTGGCGGCGCCGCCGCTGCCGATCACCGGCGCCGTCGGTTCTCCGGTGAACCCCCTGGCCCTTCTCTAACCCCCGTCCCCAGAACAGAGAGGTTCTGACATGACCGCCGTTCAGAAAGTCGCGATCGCCGGAGCCGGCGTCGCGGGTCTGGCCACCGCGATCTTCCTCGCGAGAGCCGGTGTCGAGGTCGATCTCTACGACGCCCAGCCCGCGCTGTCGACGCGCGGCTCGGGCATCACGCTCCAGGGCAACGCGCTGCGCGTGTTCGACGAGCTCGGCGTCTGGGACGAGGTGTCGGCTGCGGGTAAGGCGTTCGAGGGTCTGAACCTCCGCGCCCCCGGGCCGGGTGCCCCGGTCGTCGCGGCCCTGCCCGACCTCAAGACCGGCGGCCCCGACTACCCGTCGACCATGGGGATGTCGCGGCCCGACCTGGCGCGCATCCTGCTGGCCGCCGCCGAGCGCCACGGCGCGCGCGTGCACTTCGGCACGCGGGTGACGGGCGTGTCGCAGACCGGCGACGGCGTCGAGGTGGAGGTCGACGGCGAGCCCACGGGCACGTTCGACCTCCTCGTCGGAGCCGACGGCCTGCACTCCGCGGTGCGCGAGCTGATCGGCATCCATGTCTCCCCGGAGCAGACGGGGATGGGCATCTGGCGCACGTTCGTGTCGCTGCCGCCTGAGGTCGACCGCAGCGAGCTGTACTACGGCGGACCGATGTACATCGCGGGCTACACGCCCACCGGCGACGACACGATGTACGCGTTCCTCGTCGAGGCGGCCCAGGACCGCTCACACGCCACCCCCGAGGAGGCGCGGCGGATCATGGTCGAGCAGTCGCGTGCGTACGACGGTCCGTGGAACCACATCCGCGCCGACATCGAGGCGGGGGCCGACGCCAACTACACGTGGTTCACTCGCCACCTCGTCGACGCGCCGTGGAACCGCGGGCGCGTCGTGATCATCGGCGATGCCGCCCACAGCTGTCCGCCGACGATCGCGCAGGGCGCGGCCCAGGGTCTGGAGGACGCCGCCGTGCTCAGCGAGCTCCTCGTGCAGCGGGATGCCGTCGACCAGGCGCTCTGGGACGCCTTCCACGAGCGCCGCGTGGCGCGGGCGAAGGCGATCGTCGACGCCTCGGTGCAGCTCGGCCAGTGGCAGCTCGACGGCGTCCGCGACGCCGACATGGGCGGACTGATGTTCGGCGTCGCACAGCTGACGGCGGCCCGCGCATGACCGCCGCGCAGCGGCAGGACGTCACCGACGTCCACGCCCACCTCCTCATGCCGGGGCTGCACGCCGAGGTCGAGCGCCGGGTGCCCGACGAGGTGCAGGCCGCGGCCGACCTCGAGCTGCGCCGCAACGGCCTCGCGAGCCTGCAGGCTTCGGGTCGCATGATCGGCGAGCGCTTCCCGCGCCTGACCGACGTGCGCGCCCGGCTGGAGGCCATGGACGCGCAGGGTGTCGACCGCCAGTGGGTGAGCCCCTCGCCGAACCACTTCTACCCGTGGGCGAACGAGGGTCTGGCGACCTGGGCGACGGGCGAGGCCAACCGCCTCATCGCCGAGCACGTCGCCCAGGCGCCCGATCGGCTGGTGGGCCTCGGCGTCGTGCCGCTGCAGCACCCGCACCTCGTCGTCGACGCGCTCGACGACGCCGTGCTCGGGCGCGGTCTCGCGGGTGTCGAGATCTCGTCGTTCGCGGGAGACGTCGAGCTCAGCGACGACCGTCTCGAGCCGTTCTGGGCGCGGGCGGCGGAGCTTCGCGCGGTGGTGTTCCTCCACCCCTTCGGCTGCTCGCTCGACGAGCGCCTCGACCGGTTCTACCTCTCGAACACGGTCGGCCAGCCCACCGAGAACGCCGTGGCGCTGTCGCACCTCATCTTCGCGGGCGTGCTGGACCGGCATCCGGGACTCCGTCTCATCGCGGCGCACGGCGGGGGATACCTTCCGACCGCGATCGGCCGGTCGGACCGCGCGTGGAGGGTGCGCCCCGAGGCGCACGGCTGCGCGCACGCTCCCTCGACGTACCTGTCGAAGCTGTGGTTCGACACCGTCGTGCACGACGAGCGGGCGCTGCGCTGGCTCGTCGAGGCGGCGGGCGCCGACCGCGTGCTGCTCGGCAGCGACTTCCCGTTCGACATGGGCCTCGACGACCCGGTCGCCTTCGTGCGGAGCGCGGGACTGTCGGATGCCGAGACCTCCGGCATCCTGGGCGGAAACGCCGCAGAGCTGCTGCGCACCCGGGTGCACGCATGAGGATCGCGCGGTGGGCCGACGGGGCCGACGTCGGCGAGGGGTTCGTCGACGGTGACCTCGTGGTGCCGTTCCCCGACGGACTCCGGGTCGCCGAAGTGCTGGCGCAGGGGCTGTCCGCAGCCTCGGCGCTCTACGAACGCAGGGACCGTGCCGCGGCCCGACCGCTCGCCGAGGTACGACTGCTCGCCCCGCTCGTGCCCGCGTCGATCCGCGACTTCGTCGCCTTCGAGGAGCACGTCGAGGGCGTGAGCGCTTCGGTCGACGGCAAGAGCGAGGTCGTGCCCGAGTGGTACGAGGCCCCGACGTTCTACTTCACCAACCCGCACACCGTGCGGGCGACGGGGGAGGTCGTCGCGATCCCGGAGACGCAGCGCCTCGACGTCGAGCTCGAGCTCGCGGCGGTCATCGGCGCCGTGCCCGGCTCGGACGGAGAGAACGTGGATGCCGCGACCGCGGCGCGGCACATCTTCGGCTACACCGTGATGAACGACTGGTCCGCGCGCGACCTGCAGTCGCGCGAGATGAAGGTGCGCCTCGGCCCCGCCAAGGGCAAGGACTTCGCGATGACGCTGGGTCCGTGGATCGTCACGGCCGACGAGCTCGAGCCGTACCTCGACGCCGAGGGCTTTCTCGCCGTGCGCGCCGAGCTGTTCATCAACGGCGAGCTGGTCGGCCACGATCTCGTGTCGAACATGGGCTGGCCGTTCGCCGAGCTCGTGGCCTACGCCGCGCGCAACTCCGTCGTCGTCCCGGGCGACGTGCTCGGCTCGGGCACGGTGGGCAACGGCGGCTGCCTCGGCGAGCTGTGGGGCCGTCGCGGCGCGCTCGACCCCCGGCCGCTCGAGCCCGGCGACGAGGTGCGTCTCGTGATCGAGGGGGTCGGCGAGGTCGTCAACGTCGTGGGGGAGCGGGTGGCGGCCCCGCCGGTGCGGCGGGCGCGCGAGCGGTCGAGGGCGCGCGAGCGGGGCGACGCGGCGGGCGTCACGGCCGGGCGATGAGCGTGTCGGGCCTTCCGGGCCTCGCGGGGCACCTCTTCGTCGTGACAGGCGCCGCCGGGGGACAGGGCGCCGAGGAGGCGCTGACCCTCGCGCGCGAGGGCGCGGAGGTGATCGCGGTCGACGTGGCCGACGAGGCCCCCGAACTCGCCGCCGCCGGCGTCACGTACCACCGCGTCGACGTGTCGAGCGAGGACGACTGGGCCGCGCTCGCCGCGTCCCTCGGCGGTCGGCGGGTGCGGGGCCTGGTCAACAACGCCGGGGTCACCCACCGCGCACGCATCGGCACCCTCCGTCGCGAGGACTGGGATCGGGTGTTCGCCGTCAATGTCACGGGGGCGATGCTCGGCATCCAGGCCCTCCTCCCGTGGATGGATGCCGGATCCTCGATCGTCAACATCGGCTCCGTCGCGGGACTCACGGGGCACTACACGGCCGCGTACACGGCGAGCAAATGGGCGCTGCGCGGGCTCACGCACGCGTGCGTCACCGAGCTCGGGCCCCGCGGCATCCGGGTCAATCTCGTGCACCCGGGGTTCATCCGCACCCCCATGACCGCCTCGGCCCCTCCCGCCTTCGCCGCGGCGAACACCGAGGTCATCCCGTTGCAGCGCATCGGAGAGACCGACGAGGTCGCGGGCATCGTGGCCTTTCTGCTGTCGGATGCCGCGGCCTTCATCACGGGGGCCGAGATCGGCGTCGACGGGGGACAGGCGCTGTCGGGCGCCGCGACGGTGCTGTCGAACGCCCTCGCGTAATGTTGAAAATCGACATAAGTCGGGTATGCTGGACGTGACGTCGGGGCCCCACGGGTCCGTTCGCCCGGTGAGGAAGCCGGAGCGGCACATCCGGTCGCGTCGATCGCCCGGTCGTACGGGCGCCCCACGCATGACTCTCTCCCCCGCGCGCGTGCGCATCCTCGTCGCCGCCCTCCTCACCGTGTCGTTCCTCGGCGCCCTCGACCACACCGTCGTCTCGACCTCGCTCGCCACCATCGCCGGTGATCTCGGCGCCCTCGAGCACATGAGCTGGATCATGGTCGGCTACACCCTTGCCGCCACCGTGATGCTGCCCGTGCTGGGCAAGCTCGGCGACGTCGTCGGCCCGCGCCGCGTGTTCCTCGTGTCGCTGGTCCTCTTCCTCGCCGCCTCGCTCGCGTGCGGTTTCGCGCCCGACCTCGGCTGGCTGATCGCCGCCCGCGTCGTGCAGGGGCTCGGCTCGGCCGGGCTCCAGCTCATGTCGCAGACGATCGTCGCGCGGGTGACGAGCCCGCGGCAGCGGCCCCGCTACATGGCGGTGATCGGCGCGGCCTTCCCCGTCGCGATCGTGGTGGGGCCGGTGGTCGGCGGCCTCATCACCGACTACTGGAGCTGGCCGTGGGTGTTCTGGATCAATCTCCCCGTCGGTCTCGTCGCCCTCGTGCTCGCGCTCGTCGCCATCCCCCGACTCCCGGGCGGCGCCCACCCGCGTTTCGATGTGCCGGGCTCGCTCGTGTTCACGGGATCGCTCCTGGCGCTCATCCTCGCCGTGACCTGGATCGGCGACGACGCCCTTCGCCCCGCGGCGATCGCGTGCGCGGTCGGGGCGGGAATCGGCATCCTGGGCCTCGTCGCGATCGAGCGGCGGGCCGCGGCACCCATCCTGCCGCCGCGGATCCTGCGCAACAGGACGATCCTCGTCTGTCTCGGGCTCTCGCTCGTCGTCGGGGCGGGCCTGTTCTCGGTCGTCGCGTACGTGCCGACGTACGTGCAGATGGCCTACCGCACGACCGCGACGGTGTCGGGACTCGTCCCCATCGCGACCGTCCTCGGCATGCTCGTGAGCAGTTTGCTCACCGGGTGGCTCGTCAGCCGCTCGGGCCGGTATCGGATCTATCCGGTCGCCGGCACGGCGCTCGCCGCGGTCGGTCTCGCGGTGATGGCGCTGCTTCCCGCGGGGATGCCGCTGTGGGTGCCGATGGCGGTCATGGCCGCGGTCGGGATCGGCACCGGGGCCTTCACGAACCTCATCTTCGCCGTGGTGCAGAGCGCCGCGTCTCGTGACGACCTCGGCGCGGTCACCGCGACGACCAACCTCGTGCGGCAGGTCGGTGCTGCCGTCGGCACCGCGGTGGTCGGCGGCGTGGTCGGCTTCGCGGTGGCGGCGGCTCTTCCCGCGGGACTGGATGCCGCCACCCTCACGCCCGCGGCCGCTCGCTCGGCGTCCGAGGGGGTGCAGGACCAGATCGCGCAGATCTACCACGACGTGTTCGCCCCCGTCTTCCTCGGACTCGCGCTCGTCTATGCGTGCGGTGTCGTGATCGCGCTTCTCCTGCCCGCCGAGCGCCTGTCGGACGAGATGCCGGCGACTCCCGCACCCGCCCCTGACCGTCAGCCCGCCTGAATCCGCCCGATCCGTCAGGAGAGAAATGTCCGACACCCCCACCATCGCCATCGTCGGCAGCGGCCCGATCGGCTCCGCCTACGCCCGCATCCTGCTCGAGGCCCTGCCGACCGCTCGCGTGATCATGTTCGAGGCCGGCCCGCAGCTCACCGCGCGCCCCGGCGAGAGCGTGCGCAACATCGCCGACCCCGACGAGAAGGCCCGGGCCCGCGAACGCTCCCAGGGGCCGCAGGCCGGCACCCACCGTGAGTCGCTCGGCATCCCCGGCGGAACCGTCGTCGAGGGCATGTTCACCGCGCGCCAGGGCACTCACCTCTACGACTTCGGCGGCGAGGGGTCGGCGCACGCCCCCTCCTTCCCCGCGGCGGCCGCGGCGACCAACGTCGGCGGCCAGGGGGCGCACTGGACCTGCGCCATCCCGCGCCCGGCCTTCAGCGAGAAGCTCGACTTCGTCGATGACGACGAGTGGGAAGAGCTGATCTCGACTGCGGAAGACCTCCTCCACAAGCAGAGCGCCGCGTTCTCGGACTCCCCGGTCGGTGCCGCCATCCGGACGCTGCTCGACCGCGAGTTCGCGGCCGAACTGCCGGAGGGCCACGGCGTCAGCACGCTGCCCGTGGCGGGCGACCCGCAGCCCGACGGGTCGATGCGCTGGGCGGGCGCCGACACCGTGCTGGGGCCCCTCATCGAGCCCGGAACCGACACCGCCGCCCGCTTCGAGCTCCGCGAGCTCACGCTGGTGCGTCGGATCGAGCACGACGGCGCACGCGTGCGCGGGCTCGTCGTCGAGGACCTGCGCACGGGTGAGCACTCCTTCGTCGACGCGGATGCCGTCGTGGTCGCCGCCGACGCCTTCCGCTCCCCGCAGCTGCTGTGGGCGTCCGGCATCCGTCCCGCAGCCCTCGGTCGCTACTTGACCGAGCATCAGGTGGTCATCAGCACGGTCGCCCTTGACGAGGACCGTATGGCGGCCCTCGTCACCGACGATGAGCTCGAGGCCGAACTGGCGCGACGCGCCGCGAACCCGAGCGATCCCGTCGCCGCGGTCAACCGCATCCCGTTCTCGGAGCCCGGGCATCCTTATTCGGCGCAGATCATGTACGCCGAGACCCCTCCCTTCCCGCTCGCTCCGGATCACCCCGCTCACGGGAACCGCTGGGGGTACGTCAACATGGGCTTCGGCATCCGCAAGTTCCCCCGCGTCGAAGACGGTGCGATCTTCTCCGACGACGAACGCGACTACCGCGGCCTCCCCCACTTCACGATCGAGTACGCCCTCACCGAGCGCGAGGAGAAGGAGATCGCCGAGGCGACCGAGCGGCTGCGCCGCGCCGGGACCGCCCTGGGGTCCTTCGTCGCGGAGCCGCGACTGCTGCCGAACGGATCGAGCCTGCACTTCATGGGCACGATGCGCGCCGGAACGGATGCCGCGACCTCGGTCGCCGACCCCTATTCGCGCGTGTGGGGGTTCGACAACCTCGTCGTCGGCGGCAACGCCCTGATCCCCACCGCGAACACGATGAACCCGACGCTGATGAGCGTCGCGATCGCCGTGCGCGGCGCGCGTCGGCTCGCGGCCGACCTGGGCGGCGCGCGGCACTGACGCGCGCGGGCTCCCGCCGGTCCGGGTGGTCTGGGTGGGTCTGTGCCGTCGCGCGGAGTTCGGGGGCGACTCGACGCACGCCTCGCGGGGGAGCCCCGCCCGATAATGGAACGGTGGAGGCCTGGGAGACGCGCGAATGGTTCGGCGACTACCTCGACACCCTGAACCGTCACGATCTCGAACGCCTGCGGGAATTCCTCGATCCGGGCGTGCGTCGCGCTCACCTCCCCGCGGGGGCCGAAGCGTGGATCGCAGACGAAGCGGAGCGTCTGCACGCCTTCCCCGATTGGCAGTGGAAGCGCATTCAGCTGATCGTCGAAGACGACCGCCTCGCGGTGCACCTGCGGGGGTCGGGGATGCAGACGGGGGCCTTCCGCCACCTCCCCGCCACGCGCCGGCGGGTCAACATCGCCGCGTTCGCGATGTATCGACTCGAGCGGGGGCGCATCGTCGAGGCATCCGGAACCGACGACGCCGAACAGATCCGCGCGCAGCTGTCGTGACGCGAACGACTCACCGGGGTGCTGTCAAGGAGCGCGCGCCCTTGTCCGGGGTAGGTACGGTCGTATGTCTGCGGATGTGCCGTGAGAGAGGAGCCTCGACATGACCGACACGAACCGCCCCGGTGCCGGAGTGGTCTGGGCGCGCGTCGAAGAGGGCTTCCACGTGGGCAGCCGCAACGGCGTGTTCCTGGGCTACCTCGACCGTGAGGCCGACGGCAGTTACCTCGCTTACAACGGACGTTCCCGCCTGGTCGGGCGTTTTCCCACGCTCGTCGCGGGGATGGCGGCTGTCACCTCCGCCACGGATGACGCCCTCCCGCCCTCTCGGCGGGAGGAGGAGGTCGTCCTGCGTCAGGTGCGCACCGACCGCGAGATTCCCGGGTCGGTGGTGCAGTGATGGCCGAGGCCCTGCGATCGGTGACCTACTCCAGCACCGCGGCGTCGGATTTCGGCGAACGAGAACTCGACGAACTCCTCGCGTCGAGCCGTGCGGCCAATCTCTCACGCGACCTGTCGGGCATGCTGCTGTTCCGCGGCAACCGCTTCCTGCAGGTTCTCGAAGGCCCCGAGTCTCTCGTCCGTGAGCTCATCGACCGGATCCGCCGTGATCCGCGTCATCGCGACATGCGCGTCCTCGTCGACGAGGAGATCGAGCAGCGGCGGTTCGCCGACTGGACGATGGGCTACGAGTCGCTGAAGATGCCGCAGAATGCGGCACCGGAGGGATTCCGCGACTCCTTCGACGACCTGGATTCCGACGACGGCACCATCACGGCCCGAGCTTTGCGCGAACTGACGCTGTGGTTCCGCACACGCAGCGCAGACCCGCGCTGACCGCTCGTCGTCAGGCGCGTGTGCGCCACTCCGCTTCGGCGGTGAAGGGAACCACGGGCGGGGGCACCGGCCGCGTCTCGATCTCGACACGGGAGCCGGTGCGAGCCGACTCCTGCAGTGCCGTCATCACCTCGAGGACGTGCAGCGCGATCGTCGCGTCGGTGCGGTCCGACCCCGTTCGGACGCGATCCAGGATGCCGATCCCCCGGCCCGCGTGGTCGTAGCCGGCGCTCCCGGTCACCGCGTGCCACTCGTCCTGGCGGCCGGTGCGCACGCGCACCTCGCCGTCGAAAAGGTTGGGGTCGGGGACCGACAGGGTGCCCGTCTCGCCGTAGACCTCGATCGGGGAGGCATCGCTGACCGGCGCGTCGAAGCTGAAGGTCACCGTCGACACCGCACCGTCGACGTGCTCGAGCACCCCCGTGACGTGGGTGTCGACCTCGACCGGGATGACTTCTCCCGCTCGCGGTCCGGTCGCGATGGTCCGCGTGTCTCGTGGTCGCGACGACGCTCCCGACACCCGGGCGACGGGTCCGAGCAGGTGGAAGAGCGTCGTGAGGTAGTACGGTCCCATGTCCAGCAGCGGTCCGCCGCCCTCGCGGTAGTAGAAATCGGGATGCGGATGCCACGCCTCGTGGCCCGCGGACACCCAGGTCGCCGTCGCCGCCACCGCTCGCCCGATGGCCCCGCCCTCGAGGGCGGCGCGCGCCGTCTGGACGCCCGTGCCGAGCACCGTGTCGGGGGCGCACCCGAGCCACGCCTCGCCGCGCGCCGCGACGACGCGCTGCGCGTCCGCGAGGGTCGCCGCGAGCGGCTTCTCCCCGAAGACATCCTTGCCCGCGGCGAGAGCTTTCGAGGCGATCTCGGCATGCGCGGAGGGAACCGTGAGGTTCAGGACGGTCTGCACCGCCGGGTCGGCGACGAGGTCGTCGACGCTCAGGGCTCGGCATCCGGTGAGCCTTTCCGCGACCTCCTCGGCGCGTGAGCGGTCGAGATCGGCGGTCGCCACGATCCGCACGTCGGGGTGCGCGCCGAGAGTGGCGAGGTACTGCGCCGAGATGACGCCGAGTCCGATTATTCCGATACCGTGCGGCTGGCCCACAGCAGTCCCCTTTCGATGATGGTGCGCACCGACGGATCCCGGAGGACGTCGGGGGTGTGGCCCGGGGTCGCGACGAAGACGCGTCCCGCTCCCCATTCGCGGGTCCAGACGGCCGGCGACACGAGAGGGCGGTGCCACGGGTGGTACGGCTGCACGGGGTGCGTGGTGGTGGCCAGCACGTCGTTCAGCTCGTCGGTCAAGACCCAGTACTGCTCGGTGTCGAGCTCGAAGTCGTCGAGGCCCGTGGTGATCTCGTGCACGCGACCGAGGTCGGTGAGCTCGACGCGGTAGGGGAGGTAGTTGTCCTCCTCGGTGCCCGGTCGCTCATCCGGATGCCGACCCGGATGCGTGGCGAACTGTCCGCCGACGAGCTGCAGATAGTCGGACGAGGCGCGATACGAGTCCGCGATGCCCCCGTGCCACCCGGCCAGGCCCGTGCCGTTCTCGACGGCGGCGCGGAGGCCCGCGAGAGCCTCGCGCGAGATCTCCGACATCGTGACGCACTGCAGCACGAGGTCGGTCGCAGCCATCTCGTCGGCGTCGCCGTAGACCTCGTTCGTCTCGCTGACACAGACATCGAAGCCGTTCTCGCGCAGGAACGGAAGGAACAGTTCGGTGGCCTCGACCGGGTGGTGACCGTCCCAACCGCCGCGGACGACCAGTGCTCGTCGATGGCTCACGCGTCCTCCTCGTCGTGGATGGATGCCACCCTCCCACGGGCTCCGCGGCTGAGTGGGAACTTTTGCGCAAAAGTGCGCGGCATCCGACACACTGGGGTCGTGTCCCGTCCTACCCTCGCCCAGGTCGCGGACGCAGCGGGCGTGAGCATCGCGACGGTGTCGCGGGTGCTGCGCGATCGCGGTGAGATCTCGCCGACGACCCGTGCCCGCGTGCGCGCGGCGGCGGCGGCGATCGGATACGGAGGTGCCGGGCCCGGCCGTTCGCGCGCCGGAACCGCGCGACTCATCGACCTCGTGATGGGGCGCTACGACGGTCCGTACAGCGAAGAGGTGGTAGTCGGCGCGCGCGAGGCCGCGACGCGTCTCGGCTACGACCTGGTCCTGACCGCCGAGCGCGACGACCCGGCCGACGACTGGCCCGCGCGCATCGCGGCGCGCGGCTCGGGCGGCGTGGTGCTGGGGCTGAACGTCCCGACGGCCCGCCAGCTCGCGATGCTCGAGGCCGCCGCCATCCCGCTCGTGCTGTTCGAGCCCTCGTCGGAGTCGCGCGTCCCGCTCCCGAACGTCCGCACGACCGACCGCGCGGGCGGCGCCGATGCCGCGCGGCACCTGCTCGACCGCGGCGCGCGGCGTTTCGTCGTGGTCGACGGAGCGCCCTCGTATCGCTGGGGTCGTGCGCGCGTCGAGGGTTTCGGCGCGGCCCTCGCGGAGAGCGCCCCGGATGCCGTGCTCCGCCGCGTCGCGACCGGCTGGACCGCGGGCGGTGCCCGGCGTGTGGTCCAGACGGTCCTGCCGGAGCTGCCCGGCGACGGTCCCGTCGGGATCTTCGCGTGCTCCGACGAGATGGCGGCCGGCGTGTACGCGGCCGTGGCCGACCTCGGGCTGCGCATCCCCGACGACGTGCGGGTGGTGGGCTTCGATGACGTCCGCGGCGCCCGCTGGCTGCGCCCCGCCCTGACGACGGTGCGTCAGCCGATCCGCGAGATGGCGGCGGCCGCGGTGGAGCTTCTCGTACAGCCGCCGGCGGCGGAGCCGACGACGATCGAGCTGCCGACGATCGAGCTGCCGACGCGGCTGATGGTGCGGGGGTCGACGGGGTGAGCGGTGGACGGCCGTCACGGGTCGCGCGGGTGGGGGCGCGGCATCCGTCCCGCGAGACCGCACGTGTCCGCCGGGGCCGCACGTGTCTGCCGGGGCCGCATGTGTCTGCCCGGCCGCATGTGTCTGCCGGGGCCGCATGTGTCTGCCGAGACCGCATGCTCTGGCGTGCCGACGCGTGCGGTCTCGGCGATCGTGTGCGGTGTGACGGCAGGGAGCCTGTATCAGCTCACCGGATCGACGGATGCCGCGAGCCGGGCGACGTGCGCGGCGATGCGCTTGGCGCGCAGGGCATCGCTCGTCGCGGTGACCACGGGGTGCAGCACGGAGTAGCGCTCGGACTTGTTCAACGCTTCGAAGGCGCGGGCCGCCGCGGGATCGGCATCCAGGGCTGACCGCAGATCGGGCGGGACCTCGATCGTCGCGGACCCCGCGTACGCGCGGTCCCACCGCCCGTCGGCCTGCGCGCGAGCGATCTCGTCGGCACCACGCGGACGCATGCGCCCCGCCTCGATGAGCCGAGCCACGATGTCGACGTTGCGCGTGGACCACATCGACCGCGCGCGCCGCGGGGTGAAGTGCTGGCGGAAGGTCGCGGCATCCCGAGACTGTTTGCGCCCGTCGATCCATCCACTGCAGAGGGCCTCATCGAGGGCCTCGGCGTAGGTGAGCGACGTCGGCTCGGTCGTGCCCTTCTTCGCCAGGACGAGCCAGACGCCGTCGCTCGTGCTCTCGTTCGCATCGAGCCATGCGCGCCAGTGATCGGCGTCGGCGACGGTGAGTTCGGGTGGGTCGGCCACGGGCGCCTCCTCGTGCGGGGTGTGTTCGGAGGGTAGCGCGGGGGTCCGACATCGCGAGAAGAGGAGGGCGACCCGTGCGGGATGCCGCCCCGCCCGCGGGATCGGTTCATACGGCACTCACGCGAAAGGCCCGCCACCCCGCCTGCGGCGGTGAGTCGGGCCTCTTGAGGGGCTGACGGGAGTTGTCCCCACGCGCCCCTCTGCGCGCCGCTCCGCAGCGCGCGGAGCCTCCGGCGGCGTGGGCCCACCCAAGGCTTCGATTCGCAGCAACACGAAAGCCCTCCCGAACGGCCTGCGCCGCCCGTGAGGGCTTCTGAGGGGCTGACGGGAATCGAACCCGCGCTGTCTGCTTGGGAAGCAGAAGTTCTGCCATTGAACTACAGCCCCGGATGCCTCGCGGCAACCCCGCCAGCATAACAGCGTCTGCGTCGCGCGCCGGCGGCGTCGCATGGCATCCCTCGCCGAAACCGCAGGTGATTCGCGAGGACGCACTCTTTCTGGGCCCAACGGATGCGGTCTCCGCAAACGGATGCGGTCTCGCCGCGGCGGGCGCGTCACCCGGCGACACGGTCGCCGCGGCGGGCGCGTCACCCGGCGACACGGTCGGACCCCGCGCTCTAGGCTGGCCTCGTGCTGCTCTCCGATCGCGACATCCGAGCCGAACTCGCCTCCGGACGCCTGGGGCTCGATCCCTTCGACCCGGCCATGGTCCAGCCGTCGAGCGTCGACGTGCGCCTCGACCGTTACTTCCGGTTGTTCGACAACCACAAGTACCCCTTCATCGACCCGGCCGAAGACCAGCCCGAGCTGACCCGTCTCATCGAGGTCGAGCCCGACGAGCCGTTCATCCTCCACCCGGGCGAGTTCGCCCTCGGCTCCACCTTCGAGCGGGTCTCGCTGCCCGACGACGTCGCCGCGCGCCTCGAAGGCAAGTCGTCGCTCGGGCGTCTCGGCCTGCTCACGCACTCCACGGCCGGCTTCATCGACCCGGGCTTCTCCGGTCATGTCACGCTCGAGCTCTCCAACGTCGCGACCCTGCCGATCAAGCTCTGGCCGGGCATGAAGATCGGGCAGGTCTGCTACTTCCGCCTGACTTCCCCGGCCGAGAACCCGTACGGCTCCGGCCCCTACGGCAACCGGTACCAGGGCCAGCGGGGCCCGACGGCCTCGCGCTCCGCGCTGAACTTCCACCGCACCGACGTCGGCGCGACCGACGCAGGTTCCGCCGGGCGCTGACCCGCACGCGAACAGCCCCATCGAGTCGAACTCGGTGGGGCTGTTCGTTTCGCGGTGTCCGCCGCGCCATAAACGCGATCCGTGCGCAGAAACACGATGTCCACGTGTTTCCGGTCGCAGAGAGCGTTTATCGGTGATCATTCGGATGCCGAGGGCTCACCGGATGCCGACGCCTCCCGGCCGCGGAGGAACCCGGCGTCGAAGCCGCGCTCGAAGGCGCGCTGCGCCGCACGGTGGGCGCGGTGAGAACCGCCGTGGCCGTGCTCGTCGCGCCCGAACCCGTTGCGCCGGCCGTGGCCGTGCTCGCCGTGCCCGAATCCGCCGTCCCGGCCGTGTCCGTGCTCGAATCCGCCGTGCCCGCCGTGGCCGTGCTCGTCGCGCCCGAACCCGTTGCGCCGGCCGTGCTCGAACCCGTCGCGCTCGCGGCGCCCGCGGAATCCCGGGCCGAAACCCGCCCCGAATCCATGACCGGAGCCCGGGCCGAACCCCGGGCCGAAGCCCCGACCGAACCCGGGACCGAACCCGGGACCGAACCCGGGACCGAACCCGGGACCGAACCCGGGGCCGAACTCGGGACCGAACCCGCCGCGTCCGCCGCGGGATCCGCGCGGCCCGGCGCCCATGGCATCCGTCCCACGGGCATCCAGGCCGAGGGCGTCCGCGACGGCATCGAGCGAGGCGCTGAGCTGGGCCAGCTGGTCGGCGGGGAGGTCGGCGAGGATCGACGCGCGATCGGCGTCGACCCGGTCGAGGATCGCGCGACCCTCGTCGGTGAGCGTCCAGGCGTCGTCGGCCCGGGTGATCCAGCCGCGCTCGGCGAGGGCCGCGACGCGCTTTCCGCCGCGGGCGATGCGGTCGCTCACCCAGGGGGCGTCGAGGCGGCCGTCGATGACGCTGAGGATCGCGATGGTCCGAGGGTCGAGGTCGTTCGCACGGAGCTGCTCGAACAGGCGGTGGTGCAGCGCATGGCCGACCGCGTTCAGGCGGTGGGCGAGGCTGCCGGCATCAAGAGAAGAAGAAGAGGTGTTCATGGGGTGTCCTTTCGTGGGCGGGAGATCCGCCGATGTATGTCATGTGACAACGAATGTACTGTGACATGTATTCCAGATGCTTGTCAAGCGACATGTAAAATCTCTCCGTGACCTCCGATCCCGCCGACGACATCGCCGCCGCCCTCGCGAAGCTGCGCGGTCGACGCCCGCGGCCGCCCTTCGGCCCCGATGAGCACCATCACCCGCGCGGGCACGGCGGCCCCTGGGGGAGAGGGGCGCCGCCGTGGGCGGACGCCTCGCACGGACGCTTCGGTGGGCCCGCGCGCCTGCGCCTGCTCGATGCGCTGGTCGCGGCATCCGATGCCCTGTCCGTCAGCGAGATCGCCGAGGCGGTGGGTGTGGATCAGCCGCGCGCCTCGCGGCTCGTGCAGCAGTCGACGCAGATGGGTCTCGTCGCCCGCGAGCCCGATCCCGACGACGCGCGCCGCACGCGCGTGCGCCTCACCCCCGAGGGCGAGAAGCTGATCTCGAGTTTCCGGGGTCGGCGACGGGATGCCGTGCGCTCCGCGCTCGAGTCATTCACCGAGGCCGAGCGCGCCGACCTCGCGCGTCTGCTGGCCAAGTTCGCTGAGGCGTGGCCGCGCGACTGAGTCCGCGGCATCCGGGGTCGTCCTCGCAGCGCGGGCGAAACTCCTGAAAAACGGCGCGATCCGCCCACCTCGCGCGCGAGAGCACGCGGGTGTCGAGGGATGTGGCGCCGAAGAATCAGGAGTTTCGCCCGGGCCGAGCGCCGCGCCCGGCCCGGCCGCGCCGCCCGGCCGCGCCACCCGCCTCAGACGATCGCGGCCGGCTTCGCCTTCACCGGCAGCACCAGCACGAGACCCACCGCGAGGATCAGGACGATGCCCAGGATGCCGAGCCTCGTGTCGCCTGTGAGGCCGACGAACAGCGTGAACAGGCCGGGGGCGAGGAATGACACCGCGCGGCCGGTCGTCGCGTAGAGGCCGAAGATCTCGCCCTCGCGGCCCTCCGGCGCGACCCGGGCGAGGAACGACCGGCTCGCGGACTGCACCGGGCCCACGAACATCCCGAGCGCGAGACCGGCCACCCAGAAGGCCGGCACCGACGTGCCGATGAAGAGGATCACGCTGCCGAGGGCGATGAGACCGATCAGCGACACCGTGATCACACGCTTCGGGCCGAAGCGGTCGTCGAGGCGGCCGGCGAGGAACGTGCTCACCCCGGCCACGACGTTGGCCGCGACTGCGAAGTAGAGCACCTCGGTCGACGTGAAGCCGAAGACCTGCGCCGCGATGATCGCGCCGAAGGTGAAGACGCCGGTCAGGCCGTCGCGGAACACGGCGCTCGCGACGAGGAAGAGCAGCACCTGGCGGCTGTCGCGCCACAGCGAGCGCAGCGTGTTCCACAGCACCGCGTACGAGCGGAAGAAGCCGACGCGCACCTCGCGCCGTTGCGCCGGGATCTCCGGGACGCGGACCAGCACCGGGATCGCGAACACTCCGTACCAGACGGCGGATGCCAGGACGGCGAGCCGGATGTTCAGCCCACCGTCCTTCGACACGGCGAGCAGGCCACCGGCATCCGGATTCCCGAAGCTCTGGATGAACAGCACGAGCAACAGGACCAGGAGCACGATGCCGCCCACGTACCCCATGCCCCAGCCGAAGCCCGACACGCGTCCGATGTTCTCGCGCGTCGAGACCTGGGTGAGCATCGCGTAGTAGTTGACGCTCGCGAACTCGAAGAAGACGTTGCCGACCGCGAGCAACGTCGCGCCGAGCACGAGGTAACCGGGGGTGCCCTCTACGAACACCATCGCGGCCATCGCCAGCACGACGAGGCCCGTGTTCACTCCGAGCCAGAGTTTGCGGCGTCCGGTTCCGTCGGAGCGCTGGCCCAGCACGGGGGCGACGAGCGCCACGACGATTCCCGCGAACATCAGGGCCAGGCCGACGAGGCTGGCGTTCTCGGCGAGGGCGCGGACGAGCGCGGGATCCTTGTCGTCGCCGTTCGCTGCGGCGATGATCGCCGGGTCGACGAAGAGCTGACTGGACAGGTAGGTGCTGAACACGAAGGTCGTCACGACGGCGTTGAACGCCGCCGATCCCCAGTCCCAGAGCGCCCAGGCGAGCACCGGGCGACGGCCCTCGGTCGGCAGGGAGGCGGAGGAGGGAGTCGGCGCGGGGTGCGGCATGTCGGTCACGGTAAGGCCCTCCGATGAACGCCCGGTGATCCCGGGTTCTCACCGCGCCGACGTCGGCGCGCGCGTTCAGGTTATCCTCAGGCCCGCGCGGGACAGCGGAGCGGACTACCGTGGAGTCATGGCATCCGAAAACCCCGTCGACTCCGCTGAGGCCGAGACCACTCCCGAAAAGCTCACTTTCGCCGATCTGGGTCTGGATGCCAACGTGCTCAAGGCCCTGAAGGACGTCGGCTACGAGACCCCCTCGGCCATCCAGGCCGCCACCATCCCCGTGCTGCTGCAGGGGCGCGACGTCGTCGGCCTGGCCCAGACCGGAACCGGTAAGACCGCGGCCTTCGCGCTGCCCGTGCTGTCTCAGATGGAGACCGGCCACAAGAACCCGCAGGCGCTCGTGCTCGCCCCCACTCGCGAGCTCGCGCTGCAGGTGTGCGAGGCCTTCGAGAAATACGCGGCGCACATCAAGGGCGTCTCGGTGCTCCCCGTCTACGGCGGTCAGGGCTACGGCCAGCAGCTGTCGGCTCTGCGCCGCGGCGTCGACGTGATCGTGGGCACGCCCGGTCGCATCATGGACCACCTCGACAAGGGCACCCTCGACCTCAGCGAGCTGAAGTTCCTCGTGCTCGACGAGGCCGACGAGATGCTCAAGATGGGCTTCGCCGAAGACGTCGAGACGATCCTCGCCGACACCCCCTCGACCAAGCAGGTCGCCCTGTTCTCGGCGACCATGCCGGCGCAGATCCGCCGCATCTCGGCGCAGTACCTCAACGACCCCGAAGAGATCACGGTCAAGACCAAGACCACGACCTCGGCGAACATCACGCAGCGGTACCTCGTGGTGTCGTATCAGCAGAAGATCGACGCGCTCACGCGCATCCTCGAGGTCGAGAACTTCGAGGGCATGATCGTCTTCACCCGCACGAAGAACGAGACCGAAACGGTCGCCGAGAAGCTGCGCGCCCGCGGGTACACCGCCGCCGCGATCAACGGCGACATCGCCCAGGTGCAGCGCGAGCGCACGGTCAACCAGCTGAAGTCGGGCAAGCTCGACATCCTCGTCGCGACCGACGTCGCCGCGCGCGGCCTCGACGTCGAGCGCATCAGCCACGTCGTCAACTACGACCTGCCGATCGACACCGAGTCGTACGTGCACCGCATCGGGCGCACCGGCCGCGCCGGCCGGACGGGCGACGCGATCAGCTTCGTGACCCCGCGCGAGCGCCGCATGCTCACCGCGATCGAGAAGGCCACGCGCCAGCCGCTCACCGAGATGTCGCTGCCGAGCGTCGACGACGTCAACGCCACGCGCCTCACCCGCTTCGATGACGCGATCACCACCGCCCTCGAGGACACCGCCGCGATCGCGACGTTCCGCGACGTCGTCGCCCACTACGTCGCGCACCACGACGTTCCCGAGGCTGACGTGGCCGCGGCGCTCGCCGTGGTGGCGCAGGGCGACACGCCGCTGCTGCTCGAGGAGGAGACGATCCGGCAGCCGCGGTTCGACCGCGACCGCGCGGACCGCCCGGCGCGCGAGCCGCGCGAAGGAGGCGACCGCCGCAGCAGCGGTGGGCGTTTCGCGACGTACCGCATCGCGGTGGGCCGCCGGCAGCGCGTCGAGCCGCGTCAGATCGTCGGTGCGCTCGCGAACGAGGGCGGTCTGCGCCGCAACGACTTCGGCGCGATCCAGATCCGCCAGGACTTCTCGCTCGTCGAGCTGCCCGCCGACCTCTCGCGCGACACGATCGACCGCCTCGCCGACACCCGCATCTCGGGCCAGCTCATCGACCTGCGCCTCGACCAGGGCGGGCGTTCGGCCAAGCGCAGCGATCGTCCGCAGCGCCGCGATCGCGACCGCGACTGACGCCGCTGCGCGCGTGCCGGCGGGCTGTGCGTCCGTCCTGCGGGAGCACGGCCGCAACGGCCTACGGGTCGCGGGGCCGGCGAGCCGGTGTGGGGATCCGGCGACCCCCGACGCTCGTCTCCTCGGCTACGGCCTCGGACCGCCGAGGGCGTCGACGGTCGGCCAGAACGGGGCGTCCGCCGCAGCGACATCGAGCAGCGCGTGCCGCACCGCGGCGGCGTGGGCCTCGCGTGCGGCGGCGACCAGTTCGCGCCCGCGAGCGGTGGCGGTGATGCGGCGCGCGGCGGTGTCGCCCTCCCGTCTCACCAGGCCGCGGTCCTCCATGCGAGAGAGCTGCCGCGACAGACGGCTGCGCTCCCAGTCGAGGTCGTCGGACAGGCGCTGCTGCCGGATGCTCCCGTGGCCTTGTTCGACCACCCGCGTCAGCACCGAGAAGTCGGCGCTCGACAGCCCCGTCTGTGCGGTGATCGCCGACACGACGGATGCCATGACGGCCTCGCTCGCGCGCTTCCAGGCGATCCACTGCTGCATCTCGCGCTCGTCGAGTCGGGGGCTCATTCTTCGAGCCTATCCTGCTGTTGACATGGAAACATGAGATCCGCCACGATGTTGACATGACAACAAAAAGAAGCGTCCTCATCACCGGCGGAACGACCGGGATCGGTCTCGGCCTCGCTCGTCGTTACGCCGACACGGGTGCGCGCGTCATCGTGGCTGCGCGGCCGTCGCCGCGGCTCGCCGCCCTGCCGAGCCTCGTGGCGGGCGTCGCGACCGTGCCCGTCGACCTCGCCGCCCCCGAGGGGCGCGACGAGCTCGCCGACGCCATCGCCTCGCGATTCGGGGCCGTGGACGTCCTGGTCAACAACGCCGGCATCCAGCGACGTCTCGGCGTCGCCGAGGATGCGGCGCCGTGGGCGGATCGTCAACGCGAGATCGATCTGCTCTTCTCGGCGCCCGTGCACCTCGCGACCCTGCTCATGTCGACGCTGCTCCACTCGCCGGCGGGGCAGATCGTGAACGTCACCTCTGGCGGCGCCTTCACCCCGCAGCCCTTCGCCCCGGTCTACAGCGCGATGAAGGCCGCTCTGCACAGTTGGACCGTCACGCTGCGCGATGCCCTCGCCGCCACCCCGGTCGCGGTGACCGAGCTCATTCCCCCCGCCGTCGCCACGGGTCTGGCGGGGCCGGGGAAAGCGCACGGTCTTGACCTCGACGCGTTCTGCGACGCCGTCTTTCCCGAGATCGAGGGGCGCGTCGCCGAGGTCGGCGCGGGCGCGACGGCGACCGACGGCTTCCGGGCGGCCCGCGCCGGCGATGCCGAGCGTTTCGCCGCCGCGGCCGGGCGATTCCCGGTCGCGCGATTCCCTGCATCCTCGACGGAAAGTTGAGCCAAATCGTATCAACTCTTCTTGACGTCACAGAAGGTCTGCGCTAGCGTTGAGTCATCGCGGCTCAACCCCGGTCGAGCCGCCGCAGACTTCGACAAACCCGAGTCGTGGCATCCGCCCGGCTCACAAGCAAGGAGACACATATGCCCCGTGCAGTGGGAATCGACCTCGGTACGACCAACTCCGTCGTGAGCGTGCTCGAGGGTGGCGAGCCCAAGGTCATCGCCAACGCCGAGGGTTTCCGTACGACCCCCTCGGTCGTCGCCTACACGAAGGACGGCGAGGTGCTCGTCGGCGAGACCGCCAAGCGCCAGGCCGTCACCAACGTCGACCGCACCATCTCGAGCGTCAAGCGCCACATGGGCACCACGTGGAGCTTCGACGTCGACGGCAAGAAGTGGACGCCGCAGGAGATCTCGGCCCGCATCCTGCAGAAGCTCAAGCGCGACGCCGAGGAGTACCTGGGCGACAGCGTGACCGACGCGGTCATCACGGTCCCCGCCTACTTCAACGACGCCGAGCGTCAGGCCACCAAGGAGGCCGGTGAGATCGCGGGCCTCAACGTGCTCCGCATCATCAACGAGCCCACCGCCGCCGCTCTCGCGTACGGCCTCGACAAGGGCAAGGAAGACGAGCTCATCCTGGTCTTCGACCTCGGTGGCGGAACCTTCGACGTCTCGCTGCTCGAGGTGGGCAAGGACGACGACTTCTCGACCATCCAGGTGCGCGCCACCTCCGGTGACAACCGCCTCGGTGGAGACGACTGGGACCAGCGCGTCGTCGACTACCTCATCAAGCAGTTCAAGGACACGACCGGTGTCGACGTCTCGGGCGACAAGATCGCCCTGCAGCGTCTCAAGGAAGCGGCCGAGCAGGCCAAGAAGGAGCTGTCGAGCTCGACCTCGACCTCCGTCAACCTGCCCTACCTGTCGCTCACCGACTCGGGCCCCGTCTCGCTCAGCGAGACCCTCACCCGCGCCAAGTTCGAGGACCTCACCAAGGACCTCCTCGACCGCACCCGCAAGCCCTTCTCCGACGTCATCCGCGAGGCCGGCGTCAAGGTCGACGACATCGCGCACGTGGTGCTCGTCGGCGGCTCGACCCGCATGCCCGCGGTCGCCGAGCTGGTCAAGAAGGAGACCGGTAAGGACGCCAACAAGGGTGTGAACCCCGACGAGGTCGTGGCCGTGGGCGCAGCCCTGCAGGCCGGTGTCCTCAAGGGCGAGCGCAAGGACGTCCTGCTCATCGACGTCACCCCCCTGAGCCTCGGTATCGAGACCAAGGGCGGCATCATGACCAAGCTCATCGAGCGCAACACGGCCATCCCGACCAAGCGCAGCGAGACCTTCACCACCGCCGACGACAACCAGCCGTCGGTCGCGATCCAGGTCTTCCAGGGCGAGCGCGAGTTCACCCGCGACAACAAGCCGCTCGGCACCTTCGAGCTCACCGGCATCGCTCCGGCTCCCCGTGGCATCCCGCAGGTCGAGGTCACCTTCGACATCGACGCGAACGGCATCGTGCACGTGTCCGCCAAGGACAAGGGCACCGGCAAGGAGCAGTCGATGACCATCACGGGCGGCTCGTCGCTCCCGAAGGAAGACATCGAGCGCATGGTGCGCGAGGCCGAGGAGAACGCGGCCGAAGACAAGAAGCGCCGCGAGTCCGCCGAGACCCGCAACCAGGCCGAGACCCTGTCGTACTCGATCGAGAAGCTGATCAAGGAGAACGAGGACAAGCTCCCCGCCGAGGTCAAGACCGAGGTGCAGGGCGACGTCGACGCGCTCAAGACGGCTCTCGCCGGTGACGACGACGACGCGGTCAAGACCGCGTTCGACAAGCTGAACGCCAGCCAGGGCAAGCTCGGTGAGGCCATCTACGCCTCGTCGCAGGCCGCGGGCGAGTCCGCCGACCCCAACGTGGGTCAGCCCGGCAACGGCGAGACGCCGAACCCCGAGGAAGACGTCATCGACGCCGAGGTCGTCGACGACGAGAACCCCGACGAGAACAAGAAGTAAGCAGAGAACATGGCACACAAGGACGACGAACAGCCCACGGGCTCGGGCGCCGGTCCTGACGAGACGGGGCCGGAGGAGAACACCTCCGGCCCCGCGCCGTCGGGAGAGCAGGCCCCGGATGCCGATGGCCTGACCATCGACGACATCCTCGGCGCGGAGCAGACGCCCGAGGCCGCAGCCGAAGACGCCGGTTCCGACCGCGAAGCCTCGCTGCTGATCGACCTCAAGCGTCTGCAGGCCGAGTACGCCAACTACCGTCGGCGCACCGAGGAGCAGCGCGAGCGCGAGATCGAGCGGGCCAAGGGCGAGGCCGTGAAGGGCCTGCTGCCCGTCATGGACGACCTCGACCGCGCGGCCAAGCACGGCGATCTCGTCGAGGGCAGCCCCCTCGCCGCGATCGGCGACAAGGTGCGGGCCGTGGCCGAGCGTCTCGGCGTGGTGTCGTACGGCGCCGTGGGCGACGTGTTCGACCCGCAGCAGCACGAGGCGATCTTCCAGGCCCCGACCCCGGGCGTGACCGAGACGACGATCCTCGAGGTCGTCGAGGTCGGCTACCGCCTCGGCTCGGTCGAACTGCGACCGGCCAAGGTCGTCGTGGCCGTGCCGGCCTAGGAGGAGGACGCATGGCGAGTCAGGACTGGTTCGACAAGGACTTCTACAAGGTCCTCGGTGTCGACAAGAGCGTCAGCGCTGCCGATCTGAAGAAGACGTACCGCAAGCTCGCGCGCCAGTACCACCCCGACTCGAACCCGGGCGACGCGAAGGCCGAAGCGAAGTTCAAGGAGATCAGCGAGGCCTACTCGGTCCTCAACGATCCGGAGCAGCGCGAGGAGTACGACCAGATCCGGGCCATGGGCTCGGGGGCGCGCTTCTCCGCGCCGGGAGCGGGAGGCGGCGGCGGTTTCGACGACGTCTTCAGTCGCTTCGGTCAGCAGCGCGGGGGATCGACGAGCGGTCCCGCCGGCTTCGAGGACTTCTTCTCGATGTTCGACCAGCAGGGCGGCGGGGGCTTCGGCTCCGGGCGCTTCGGTCAGACGACGGGCGGATACCGCGGCTTCGGCGGCCCCCAGCGCGGGGCCGACGTCACGGCGCGCACGACGATCGACTTCGTCACGGCAGCCAAGGGCGAGACGATCACCCTGCAGGGCGAGGACAACACACCCTTCAAGGTGAAGATCCCGGCCGGCGTGTCGGACGGGCAGAAGATCCGTCTGCGCGGACGGGGGCGTCCCTCGCCGGACGGCGGTGAGAGCGGCGACATCGTCGTGACGGTCGCGGTGCGCCCGCACCCGGTCTTCACCCGTGACGGCCTCAACCTGCGGCTGACGGTCCCGGTGACCTTCACCGAGGCCGCTCTCGGCGCGACCATCGAGGTCCCGACCCTCGGCGGCGATCCGGTGCGGCTGCGTGTCGCCCCGGGCACCCCGTCGGGGCGCGTGCTGCGGGTCAAGGGGCGTGGCATCCAGACCGCCAAGGGCACCGGCGACCTGCTCGCCGAAGTCCAGGTCGCGGTCCCCGCGCACCTCGACGACGCCGCCCGCGAGGCCCTCGAGCGTTTCCATGAGCTCGAACCGAAGGAGAATCCCCGCGCCGACCTGATGGCCAAGGCGCGGTAACACCACGACGCCGGGGCTCGGCATCCGGAATCACGGATGCCGGGACCCCGGCCAACGGCACGAGCGAGAGGAGAAGACGTGGCCGACCGAGATATCGATGAGGATTCCCCCATCTTCGCCATCGCCGTCGCCGCCGAGCTGTCGAACATGCACCCGCAGACCCTGCGGCAGTACGACCGGCTCGGGCTCGTCGTGCCCGCGCGGACCCAGGGCGGGTCGCGCCGGTACTCGAGCCGGCACGTGCAGCAGCTGCGCGAGGTCGCCCGGCTGTCGAGCGAGGGTATGAGCCTGCCGGCGATCGCGCGGCTGCTCACCCTCGAGCAGCAGGTCCACGACCTGTCGCGCCGGGTGAACGACCTCGAGCGTCAGCTCATGGCTGAGCGCCAGTCCCGCCCGGGTGCGCGCGTCTTCGCCGCCGGGGCGACGGGCTCGGTCGTGACCCTGCGTCACGGCGCGCGCGTACGTCGGGCGACCGACATCGTGCTGTGGCGTCCGCGCGACGCTCACAGCGACTGATCCACACCCGGCTCCGCCCCGCGTCCGCCCCGGCTCCGCCCCGCGTGAGTCGCCAGGGATGGTCGCTTCGGCGCCCTCCAAAGCGACACTTTCTGGCGACTCACGCGAGGTTCAGCCGGCTCAGGCGGGGTCGAGGCGCAGAACGGTCGGTGACTCACCCAGCTTCAGGTCGTCGACGATGCGGACCGAGCGCGCGAGGTCATCGACGGCACCGATGATCGTGCCGAAACGCTCGCGGTCGGAGCAGACCGCGGTGACCGTCACGAAGTGCGAGCCCGTGTCCCACGTGTAGGTCGCGAACGGCGGGGTCTTCGGGTCGGTCGGCAGAGGCATCGCGAGTTTCTCGCCGACGCCGAGGAAGGTGCTGCGGAACGACTCGGTGTCGTCGTACTCCATCGGCATCATCGCCCGCGCGGTGCGCAGTTGCGGCGTCGCCTCCTGCAGCTGCGCCATGACGACGAGGAGCTCGGGGTCGCTCTTCCACACCCACACGAGCACGCGTCCCGCCGCGCGCCGCATGAGCAGCGGAGCGGCCTGGCTGAGGATCCAGGCGAACGCGCCCCCGCCGGGCCGGGGCGTCGATCCGGCGGCGGTGTTCGCCTGATTCAGCAGCATGCCGATCGCCGCTTTGCGGTGGCGGCGGCCACGGAGGCCGAGGGAGCCCGTCACGGGCACCCAGCGATCAGCGGGAGCGTCGGCCTGCAGTCGGGACATGGAACCAGCCTAGAGGTCGACACTCTTGCCATTATGTGAAATCTCCGTTTCACTGAACGACATGACCGATTCGCCGACCCGCACCGTCGACCGGGCGTTGTCGCTGCTGGCGGTGGTGTGTGACGACGGGCCCCTGACGCTCGCGGATGCCGCGCGCGCCGTCGACCTGTCCGCGAGCACCGCGCTGCGTCTGCTGCGTACGCTCGAAGCGCAGGAGTTCATCCGCCGCGTCGACGACGGCCGCTACGCCGCAGGCGCACGCATGGTGCACCTGGGCGCCCGGGCTCTGGCGAACGACTCACTGGTCTCGCTGGCCGAACCCGCTCTCCGGCGCGTCGTCGACCGAACGGGGGAGTCGAGCTACCTCGCCGTCCGCGGCGCGGGCGAGACGGCGGTCTACATCGCCATCGCCGAGGGCACCCACTCCATCCGCCACGTGAGCTGGGTGGGGCGGATGATCCCCCTGCACGGATCGGCCGCCGGCGCGGTGCTCGCCGGCCAGACGGGCCCGGACGGCTACGTCGTCGTGACGCAGGGCGTCGAGGCCGACGTCACCGCGGTCGCGGCCCCCATCGCCATCGGCGGCCGGGTCGTGGCATCCCTGTCCGTCGTCGTGCCCAGCTACCGCACCACCGAATCCAGAACCGCCGAGATCGGACGCGCGCTCGTCGCCGAGAGCCGCTCGATCCCGGCGGTGTCCGACGTCGAAGGAGACACGACGACATGACCGGAAACCGCGAGATCCGTGCCCCGCGAGGGACGACGCTGACGGCCAAGAGCTGGCAGACCGAGGCTCCGCTGCGGATGCTCATGAACAACCTCGACCCCGAGGTCGCCGAGCGCCCCGAAGACCTCATCGTCTACGGCGGCACGGGCAAGGCCGCCCGAAACTGGGCGAGCTACGACGCGATCGTCGCGACCCTCGCCGACCTCGACGACGACGAGACGCTGCTCGTGCAATCGGGCAAGCCCGTGGGGGTGTTCCGCACGAACGTGTGGGCGCCGCGCGTGCTCCTGGCCAACTCGAACCTCGTGGGCGACTGGGCCACCTGGCCCGAGTTCCGCCGTCTCGAGGCCGAGGGGCTCATGATGTACGGCCAGATGACGGCCGGGTCGTGGATCTACATCGGCACCCAAGGGATCCTGCAGGGCACGTACGAGACGTTCGGCGCGGTCGCGCGCAAGCGGTTCGGCGGCACCCTCGCAGGCACCCTGACCGTCACCGGCGGCTGCGGCGGCATGGGCGGCGCCCAGCCCCTGTC
Organism: Microbacterium testaceum; assembly: GCF_001476655.1. GTDB lineage: Bacteria > Actinomycetota > Actinomycetes > Actinomycetales > Microbacteriaceae > Microbacterium > Microbacterium testaceum_C. The sequence goes on from NZ_LDRT01000018.1 coordinate 30,292, forward strand.
GGTGACCCTCAACGGCGGTGTCGTGCTCATCGTCGACGTCGACGAGACGCGGCTCCGCCGCCGCCAGGGCAAGCGCTACCTCGACGAGGTCACCACCGACCTCGACGACGCCCTCGAGCGCGTGCTCGCGGCCAAGGCCGAGGGGCGCGCCCTCTCGGTCGGTCTCGTCGGCAACAGCGCCGAGGTGCTGCCCGAACTGCTCCGCCGCGAGGTGCCTGTCGACATCGTGACCGACCAGACCTCGGCGCATGACCCGCTCGCGTACCTGCCCGCGGGCGTCGCCTTCGAGGACTGGCGCACCGAGTCGGCGCGCGACCCCGAGGGCTTCACCGTCCGCGCGCGGGAGTCGATGGCGCGCCACGTCGAGGCGATGGTGGAGTTCCAGAAGCGCGGCGCCGAGGTGTTCGACTACGGCAACTCGATCCGCGACGAGGCGCGCCAGGGCGGTTACGCCGACGCGTTCGCCTTCCCCGGCTTCGTGCCGGCCTACATCCGGCCGCTGTTCTGCGAGGGCCTCGGCCCGTTCCGTTGGGTGGCGCTGTCGGGAGACCCGGCCGACATCGCCGTCACCGACCAGGCGATCCTCGAGCTCTTCCCCGAGAACGAGGGCCTGAAGCGCTGGATCACGGCGGCGCAGGAGCACGTCGAGTTCGAGGGCCTTCCCGCCCGCATCTGCTGGCTCGGCTACGGCGACCGGGCCAAGGCCGCCGTCCGTTTCAACGAGCTCGTCGCGGAGGGAAAGATCTCGGCTCCGATCGTCATCGGCCGCGACCACCTCGACTCAGGTTCCGTCGCCTCGCCCTACCGCGAGACCGAGGCGATGGCCGACGGATCGGATGCCATCGCCGACTGGCCCCTCCTGAACGCGCTGATCAACACCGCCTCCGGCGCCACCTGGGTGTCGCTGCACCACGGCGGCGGTGTCGGCATCGGGCGCTCCATCCACGCCGGCCAGGTCTCGGTCGCCGACGGCACGCCGCTCGCCGCCGAGAAGCTGCAGCGCCTGCTGACGAACGACCCCGGCATGGGGGTCATCCGTCACGTCGACGCGGGCTACGACCGCGCGATCGAGGTCGCCCGCGAGCGCGGCGTGCGCGTCCCGATGCTCGACTCATGACCGCCGTCACCGCCCTGCTCGACGCGATCTCGGGCATCGGCCGCGAGCCCCGCAGCGGCGGTTACGCGCGTCCGGTCCTCTCGACCGCGGAACGCGACCTCCGCGCGTGGTTCGTCGCCGAGGCCGAGGCGCGCGGGCTCTCGGTGGAGGTCGACCGCAATGGCATCCTGTGGGCGTGGTGGGGGATGCCGGGACCCGGCGCCGTCGTCACCGGGAGCCATCTCGACTCGGTGCCGGGTGGCGGGGCATTCGACGGGCCGCTGGGTGTCGCGGCCGCGCTCGCCGCGGTCGATGTGCTGCGCGGACGCGGATTCGCCCCCGCGAGGCCGCTGGCGATCGCGGTCTTCCCCGAGGAGGAGGGCTCGCGCTTCGGCGTCGCGTGCCTCGGTTCGCGTCTGCTGACGGGGGCGTTGTCTCCGGATGCCGCGCGCCGCCTCACCGATCGTGACGGCGACACGCTGGCCGACGTCTTCGCCGCGGGAGGGATCGACCCGGCCCGGATCGGCCCCGACCCCGAGGCCCTCGCGCGCGTCGGCGTCTTCGTCGAGCTGCACGTCGAGCAGGGACGCGGCCTGATCGACCTCGACCGTCCGTTCGCGGTCGCGGAGTCGATCCTCGGACACGGCCGCTTCAAGGTGTCGGTGCGCGGCGAGGGCAACCACGCCGGGACGACGCTCATGGCCGACCGCCGCGATCCGCTGGTCGCCGCCGCCGGCATGGTCGGCCGCATCGCCGAGCTCGCCGGGGCCGTCGACGACGCCCGCGCGACCGTCGGGCGCTTCGAGCCCGTGCCCGGGGGCACCAACGTCATCGCGTCGTCGGTCGACTTCTGGATCGACGCCCGGCATCCCGACGACGCCGTCACCCGTCGTCTCGTCGCCGACATCGAGCGCTCGTGCGTCGAGCTCGCGGCGGCGCGCGGCTGCGAGGCCGTGCTCGTCGAGGAATCGTGGAGCCCCACGGTCGGTTTCGACCCCGCGCTCGCGCGACGCCTCGGTGCGGCGCTCGGCGAGGCCCCGCACCTGCGCACGGGTGCGGGCCACGACGCCGGCATCCTCGCGAGCGCCGTCCCCACGGGCATGCTCTTCGTCCGCAACCCCTCGGGCATCTCGCACTCGCCCGAGGAGCACGTCGCCGACGCCGACGCCGACGCCTCCGCTGCCGCTCTCGCCGACGTGCTCGAGGACCTGCTGTCGTGACGCGCTTCTGGGCACCCCGGGCGTGGATCGGCGACGCCGTGGCGAGCGGCGTGCGGGTGACGGCATCCGAGGGCCTCATCGCCTCCGTTGAGATCGGGACGATCCCGGATGCCGCGGATGAACGCCTCGACGGACTCGTGCTGCCGGGAGCGGTCAACGCCCACTCGCATGCTTTCCACCGACTCCTGCGGGGACGCACGCACGGCGACGGGGGCAGCTTCTGGACCTGGCGCGAGCTGATGTACCGCGAGGCCGGGCGACTCGATCCGGCCTCGTACGAGCGCGTCGCCACCGCGGTCTACGCCGAGATGGTCGCCGCGGGCTGGACGTCGGTCGCCGAGTTCCACTACGTGCACCACGCGCCCGACGCCTCGCCCTACGACCCCCCGCACGCGATGGAGCGCGCGCTCGCGCGCGCGGCGCGGGCCAGCGGCATCCGTCTCACCCTGCTCGACACGTGCTACCTCTCGAGCGGCTTCGGGAAGCCTCTCGAACCTGCCCAGCGGCGCTTCGGAGACACGGATGCCACGGCCTGGCTCGCGCGTCTGTCGGCGCTGCGCGAGGTTCTCGCCGACGAGCATCCCGAGGTCGTGGTCGGCGCGGCCGTGCACTCGGTGCGCGCGGTCCCGGTCGATGCCCTCGAGCGGATCGGGGCCGAGCTCGACCCCACGATCCCCCTGCACGTGCACCTGTCGGAGCAGCCGGGCGAGAACGCGGCCTGCCTCGAGGCCACGGGTCTCACCCCCACCGGCCTCCTCGACCGCAGTGGCCTGCTCTCGCCGCGGCTGTCGGCCGTGCACGCCACGCATCTCACCGACGATGACATCGCCGCTCTCGGCGCCGCCCGCGTGACGATCGTGATGTGCCCGACCACCGAGGCCGACCTCGGCGACGGTGTCGGTCCCGCCCGGCGGCTGGCCGACGCGGGCGCCCGTCTCGCCCTCGGTACCGACCAGCATGCGGTGGTCGACCCTCTGCTCGAAGCCCGCGCGCTCGAGCAGGGCGAGCGGCTCGCGTCGGGTCGCCGCGGACGCTTCTCGCCCGCGGAGCTCGTCGCCGCCCTCACGCGCGGGGGCGCGTCGGCGGTGGGCCGCGAGGTCGGGCGGATCGCGGTGGGGGAGCCCTGCGACCTCCTCGTCGTCGACGAGACCAGCGCCCGCACCGCGGGCAGCGACCCCGGCCAGCTCGTGCTCAGCGCGACCGCGCATGACGTCACCCGTGTGATCATCGGGGGACGCGAGCGCGCGGCCGGCGGCGTGCACACCGACCTCGGCGACGTCGGCGACCTGCTGCGAAAGGCGATGACACCGTGAGCACCCTGATCACCCGCGTCGGCGAGCTCGTGACGGTCGACGACGAAGAACGCGTCCTCCGCGATGCGGCCGTCGTCATCGACGGCGACCGCATCGCCTGGATCGGCACCGCGTCAAAGGCCCCGGCCGCCGACGAGCTCGTGGACGCCGACGGCCGCGCCCTGCTGCCGGGCTGGGTCGACGCGCACACCCACCTCGTCTTCGACGGCGACCGCACGGCCGAGTTCGAGGCCCGCATGGCGGGGCAGAGCTACGCCGCGGGCGGGATCGCGGTGACCCGGGATGCCACCCGCGAGGCTCCCGACGACCGTCTCGCCGCCCTCGTCGCCGCCCGCGTCCGGGAGGCGCGCGCCCAGGGGACGACCTGGATCGAGACGAAGACCGGGTACGGACTCGACGTCGCGAGCGAGGAGCGCAGCGCGCGGATCGCCGCGGCGGGTGCCGACGACGCGACCTTCCTCGGGGCGCACCTCGTGCCCGCGGGCCGGGATGCCGACGACTACGTGCGGGAGGTGTGCGGTCCGATGCTCGCGGCGGTGCGCCCGTACGTGACGTGGGCCGACGTGTTCTGCGAGCGCGGGGCGTTCACCCCCGAGCAGTCCCGCGAGGTGTTGACGGCCGCGCGGTCCGCGGGCCTGGGGCTCCGCGTGCACGGCAACCAGCTCGGCCACGGCGAGGGCATCCGTCTGGCCGTCGAGCTGGGAGCGGCGAGCGTCGATCACTGCAACTTCGTCTCGGATGCCGACCTCGAGGCGCTCGCGGGAGGATCCACCGTCGCGACCGTTCTGCCCGCGTGCGACCTCTCGACGCGCGCCCCTCTCGCTCCCGCGCGGAGCCTGCTCGACGCGGGCGTCGAGGTCGCGATCGCTTCGAACTGCAACCCGGGCACCTCATACACGAGCTCGATGCCGTTCTGCGTCGCGACCGCCGTGCTGCAGATGGGACTCAGCGTCGCCGAGGCCGTGCGCGCGGCCACGCGCGGCGGCGCGGTCGCGCTGGGCCGTTCCTCGGGCGAGGGCGCGGTGGGATCGATCGCCGTGGGCCATCGCGCCGACCTGCACCTGCTCGACGCGCCGTCGGCGACGCACCTGGCCTATCGGCCCGGGATGCCGCTGACGGCGGGGGTGTGGAAGGACGGGCGCCGTGTGGCGGCGCCGCTCGTCGCGCGGTGAGGTGGCGTGGTCGGTCGTGCTGCAGGGGTCAGCGGGCAGCGAGGTCGCGTCGCGGCGGGTCTCGCCCTCGCGTGTTCGCGCTGGGCGCTACCGGATTCTGCCGCGGATTCGCGCGGATGTCGGAGGTCCGTGCGAGGCTGTAGCTGCGGTCATGGCGACCGTGATCCGTTGATTTACGGAGGGCTCCGTGCTCGCCAAGCTCCTCATCCGCTACCTCAAGCCGTACCGCTGGCTGCTGCTGGCGCTCCTGGTCTTCCAGTTCGCCGCGGCCATGGCATCCCTGTATCTGCCGAGGCTGAACGCCGACATCATCGATCAGGGTGTCGCCCGCGGTGACACGAACTTCATCTGGTCGCGCGGCATGATCATGCTCCTCATCTCGCTCGGCCAGATCACGGCGTCGGTCATCGCGACCTACTTCGCCGCTCGCGCTGCGATGGCCGCGGGCCGAGACATCCGTCTCGATGTGTTCGAGAAGGTCAGCGGGTTCAGCGAGCGCGAGTTGTCGCAGTTCGGCGCGGGCTCCCTCATCACCCGCAACACCAACGACGTGCAGCAGGTGCAGATGCTGGCGATGATGGGCGCGACCATGCTCGTCAGCGCGCCGCTGCTCGCCATCGGCGGCATCTTCATGGCCCTGCAGCAAGACGTCGGGCTGAGCTGGCTGATCGCCGTCGCGGTGCCTGCGCTCTTGATCGCCGCCGGCTTGATCATCGCGCGCATGGTGCCGCTGTTCCGCAGCTACCAGACGAAGCTCGACGCCGTGAACCGCATCATGCGCGAACAGCTGACCGGCGTCCGCGTCGTCCGCGCGTTCGTGCGGGAGCGCATCGAAGAAGAGCGTTTCCGTGAGGCCAACACCGACATCATGGTCGTCGGCCGAAAGGTCGGCTCGCTGTTCGTTCTCCTGTTCCCCCTCGCGATGCTGGTGCTGAACGTCACGGTGGTCGGGGTCATCTGGTTCGGGGGCATCCAGGTCGACAGCGGCGCCGTCGAGATCGGCACCCTGTTCGCCTTCATGCAGTACGTCGCCCAGATCCTCATGGGCGTGCTCATGGCGAGCTTCATGACGGTCATGATCCCGCGTGCCGCCGTCTCGGCAGAGCGCATCGGCGAGGTGCTCGACAGCCACTCGACGCTCGAGAGGCCCGCCCACCCGATCGCCACGTTCCCCGAGCCGGGCGCGGTCGAATTCGACGATGTCGCTTTCGCCTACCCCGGTGCCGAATCGCCCGTCGTGGCCGGCGTGAGCTTCGCCGCCCGCCCGGGAGAGACCGTCGCGATCGTCGGGTCGACGGGCGCCGGCAAGACCACGCTCGTGTCGCTCATCCCGCGCCTGTTCGATGTCACGGGTGGCGCCGTCCGCGTCGGGGGTGTCGACGTGCGCGAGGCCGATCTCGATGGACTGTGGAAGAGCATCGGTCTCGTTCCGCAGCGGCCCTTCCTCTTCAGCGGCACCGTCGCTTCGAACCTGCGCTTCGGGCGCGAGGACGCCACCGACGACGAACTCTGGCGCGCCCTCGAGATCGCGCAGGGGCGCGACTTCGTCGAGGCGATGGAGGGCGGGCTCGAGGGGCGCATCGCGCAGGGTGGCACGAACGTCTCCGGCGGGCAACGTCAGCGCCTGGCCATCGCCCGCGCGATCGTCCACCGCCCCGCGGTGCTGGTCTTCGACGACTCCTTCTCGGCGCTCGACCTCAGCACCGACGCGAGGTTGAGACAGGCCCTGTGGGACGAGTTGCCCGACGTGACCAAGATCGTGGTCGCCCAGCGCGTGTCGACCATCACCGGTGCCGACCGCATCGTGGTGCTCGAAGACGGTCGCATGGTCGGCCTCGGCACACACGAGGAGCTGCTCCAGACGAGCGGCACGTACCGCGAGATCGTCGAGTCGCAGCTGGGAGTGGAAGCATGAGCACGCCCGACGCCCTCACCGAAGAAGACCGCGCCGAACTCGAGCTCGCCGAGCAAGCGCGCCTGAGCTCCGGCGACTGGGACAGCGTCGCTCCCGGAAAGGCGGCGAACTTCGGGCCCAGCTTCCGTCGACTGATCGGACTCCTGCGCCCGCACGCCGGGGCGTTCGCCTTCGTGTCGGCGCTCGGCGCCCTCGGCGTCGTCCTCGCGGTGCTCGCCCCGCGCGTGCTCGGCAACGCGACCAACATCATCTTCGAGGGAGTCGTCTCCAAGGGACTGGCGGCGCAGTTCCCGGCCGACACCTCGCAAGCCGAGGTCGTCGAGGCGCTTCGCGCGGCGGGTCAGAACGACTTCGCGAACATCATCGGCGCGATGAATTCGTTCCAGGTCGGCGCGGGCGTCGACTTCGATGCGCTGCGCCTGGTCATCGTCGCGGTGCTGGCGATCTACGTCGGGTCGTCGCTGCTGTCGTGGATCCAGGGTTACGTCATCAACGTCATCATGGTGCGCACGATGTGGCGCCTGCGCGAAGACGTCGAGGCGAAGATCAACCGCCTCCCGCTGTCGTACTTCGACAAGGTCCAGCGCGGTGAGCTCATCTCGCGCGTGACCAACGACATCGACAACATCACGCAGACGATGCAGCAGTCGCTGTCGAGTGCGCTCACGTCGGTGCTGACGGTGGTGGGCGTCCTCATCATGATGTTCACCATCTCGTGGCAGCTCGCGCTCGTCGCCCTCGTGTCGCTGCCGCTCATGGCGATCATCTTCGGTGTGATCGGTCCGAAGTCGCAGAAGACATTCGGGACGCAGTGGAAGAAGGTCGGTCGCCTGAACGCCCGCGTCGAGGAGTCCTTCTCGGGCCACGCTCTCGTCAAGGTGTACGGCCGCGAGAAGGACGCTCGCGAGAAGTTCGAGGTCGAGAACGAAGAGCTGTACCAGGCGAGCTTCAAGGCGCAGTTCCTCTCCGGCATGATCATGCCGGGCATGATGTTCGTCGGAAACCTCACCTACGTCGGCATCGCGGTGCTCGGCGGCCTGATGGTGGCCGCGGGCCAGATCCGCCTGGGCGATGTGCAGGCCTTCATCCAGTACTCGCAGCAGTTCACGCAGCCGCTGTCGCAGTTGGGTGGCATGGCCGCCGTCGTGCAGTCGGGCACCGCCTCGGCCGAGCGCGTCTTCGCGCTGCTCGACGCCGACGAGCAGGAGGCCGACGCGGCGGATGCGCCCGAACCTGTCGACGGGCGTGGCGTGATCGAGTTCGAGAACGTCGCTTTCGCCTACACGCCCGAGCGACCGCTCATCAGCGACCTGTCGTTCCGCGTCGAGCCCGGACAGACGGTCGCGATCGTCGGGCCCACCGGCGCGGGCAAGACCACGCTGGTCAACCTCATCATGCGGTTCTACGAGCTCGACGGCGGGCGCATCCTGCTCGACGGGCAGAACATCGCCGACCTCCGCCGCGACGACGTGCGCTCGCGGACCGGCATGGTGCTGCAAGATCCCTGGCTGTTCGCCGGAACGATCCGCGACAACATCCGATACGGGCGCGAGACCGCCACCGACGACGAGATCGTCGAGGCCGCCGTCGCCACACGCGTCGACCAGTTCGTCCACTCGCTTCCCGCGGGATACGACACCGTTCTCGACGAGGACGCGGCGAACGTCTCCGCCGGAGAGAAGCAGCTGATCACGATCGCGCGCGCGTTCGTGGCACGGCCCTCGGTGTTGATCCTCGACGAGGCCACCTCCTCGGTCGACACCCGTACCGAGCTGCTGCTGCAGCAGGCCATGGCGGCGCTTCGCGAGGGGCGCACGTCGTTCGTGATCGCGCACCGTCTCTCGACGATCCGCGATGCCGACCTCATCCTCGTGATGGAGCACGGCGACATCGTCGAGCAGGGGACCCACGACGAGCTGATCACGCAGCACGGCGCCTATTGGCGCCTGTACCAGTCGCAGTTCCAGAACGCCGGTTCCGATCAGGACGCGGAGGTCGGGCAGGTCTCGGGAGGTGTCGAGTCCTGACGGTGCTCGAGAAGCTCCGCTGCTTCCCCTCGGGCGGCATCCGGAGACACCAAAACCCCCTCGGGTACAGTGGACGCGCCCCGCGAACCCGCCCCGCGTGCCCCTTCCGCCGCTTAGATAGGCCTCACCACCCGTGACCACTCCTGCGACGCCCCCCGACTCGATGCCATCCGACCCGACGCCGTCCGACCCGACGCCCTCCGACCCGACGCCGTCCGACTCGATGTCGCCCGGCCCGGTTCCCGACGAACGACCGCTCACGGTCCTCATCGGCGCCGATACCTTCCTCCCGCACGTCAACGGCGCCGCCCGCTTCGCCGAACGTCTGGCCGCCGGACTCGTCGCCCGCGGGCACGACGTGCACGTGGCCGCTCCGAGCGTCGGGCACGGCCACTCCGGCACCTTCACGGAGGTGATCGAGGGCGAGCCCATGACGATGCACCGGCTGCCGGCGTACCGCTTCCTCCCGCACGACTGGCTGACGTTCGTCCTGCCGTGGCGGGCCAAGCACTACGCCCGTCGCGTGCTCGACCAGGTGAAGCCCGACGTCGTGCACATCCAGTCGCACATCGTCATCGGTCGCGGTCTGACCCGCGAGGCGCGCAAGCGCGGCATCCCGGTCGTCGCGACCAACCACGTCATGGCCGAGAACATCCTCGACTTCACCACTCTCCCCGACTTCCTCGACCGGATCTTCGTGAAGCTCGCGTGGGCCGACGCGGCGCGGACGTTCGCGATGACCCGCGCCGTCACGACCCCGACCCGCCGGGCCGCCGACTTCCTCGAGTCCACCATCGGCATCCAGGGCGTCATCCCGATCTCGTGCGGCATCGACCGGTCGAACTACACGCCCGATCTCGAGCCCCGCGCCGCGAACCGCATCCTCTTCGTCGGTCGCCTCACCACCGAGAAGGGCATCGACGTCGTGCTCCGCGCGCTCGCGATGCTCGACCCGGCCCTCGATGCCACGTTCGACATCGTGGGCGGCGGCGATCAGCGGCGCAACCTCGAGCAGCTCGCCGAGCAGCTCGGCCTCGGCTCACGCGTGACGTTCCACGGGCACACGTCCGAAGACGAGCTTCGCGCGCTCTACACGCGGGCGAGCGTGTTCGCCATCGCCTCGATCGCGGAGCTGCAGTCGATCGCGACGATGGAGGCCATGGCATCCGGTCTCCCCGTGGTCGCAGCCGACGCCGTGGCACTCCCGCACCTCGTGCACGACGGGGAGAACGGGTACCTGTTCGAGCCCGGCAATGCCGAGGAGCTCGCGGCGCGTCTGACCGACGTGCTCACCGCCGAGCCCGAGGAGCGGCGGCGCATGCAGCAAGCCTCGCTCGACGGCGTCATCGTGCATGACATCGGCCGCACGCTCGACACCTTCGAGGCGCTGTACCGCGGGCAACCGATCCCGGAGTGACCCCGTGCACGTGGTGATGTTCGCCGACCAGCACCTCGAGTCCCTCGGCGGTGCGCAGGTGTCGATGCGGCTGCAGAAGCGCTTCCTCGAGCGTGCGGGCCACCTCGTGACGGTCGTCGCGCCGCGGATGCACCGCCCCGCCCCCGACGACGGGGCGTACGTCGACCTCCCCTCGATCGCGATCACCCCCGATCGTGAGTACGCCCTGACCTGGCCCGGCGCGCGCACGGATCGATTCGTGGATGCCGAACTCGGCGCGCGCCTCCCCGTCGACGTCGTGCACGTCCAGGGCGATTTCTGGGGCGCACTCATCGGACACCGCTACGCCGCGCGACACGGCCTTCCGGTCGTCCACACGATGCACAATCGCGTCGACGTCGGGATCGAGGCGACCGCCCCCTTCCCGACGCTCGTCCTCCGGGTGCTGAACGCGTGGGCGCGGCGCGCGTTGCGCGGTGCCGAAACTCGGAGGAACGCGTCGATCTCGCAGCTTTCGCGCGACAAGCTGCGAGGTTCGCGCGGTTCTGCGAGTTCCGCAGCCGCGGCGCCCGCGCCCACCCCGCCCGCCGAGTCCGCTGCCCCCGCCGCGGCCACGGTACCTGCCGCGCCCACCGCCTTCTCCGCGAAGGCGGCCGATGGGTGGGCCTATCTCCGCCGTTTCGCGCGACTCTCGCAGGCGATCACCGCTCCCTCCGGCCACTTCGCGCGGCGTCTCGAACACCACGGCGTTTCGCCGGAGGGGACGGGCGTCGACGTCATCTGGAACGGCATCGACGACGACATCCTCGACGCCGCCCTCGCCACCGGGGCCGAGGCTCGCCGCCCCGGGAAGCCGCGTTTCGTCTGGCTCGGCCGCATGAGTCCTGAGAAGCGGCTCCTCCCGTTCCTCGAGGCGGTCGCCGCGTCCGGTATCGACGCCGAGGTCGAGATCATCGGGGGCGGAGCGCAACTCCGTGCGGCGCAGAAGTTGGTCGCGGAGCGGCGGCCGGTGGCATCCGTCGTCTTCTCGGGACGCCTCGGCTACGCCGAGACGCTCGCCCGGCTCTCCGCATCCGACGCCGTGGTGCAGACCTCGATCGGCTTCGAGACGCAGGGCATGACCGTCTTCGAGGCGGCATCGCTGGGAACGCCGGCGGTCGTCAGTGATCCCGACATCGCGTCCGAGCTGGGCGCGGGCGTCTGGGCGGTTCCGGATGCCACGACCGCGGCGCTCTCGGAGACGCTACGTCGTGCCGCCGCCGACATCGCATCGGGGAGCCCGGTCGCGGTCGACTCGACGATCGCGGAGCGCTTCCGCCAGTCCTCGCGCACCGCGGCGATGGTCCGGGTGTACGAGCGGGCTGTCTCCGCCGGACGCTGATCCTGCACGTCGCCGGCGGAGTCCCGGGATGCGTGCTCGGTCGCAGGGGTCTCGGGTGTGGGTGCCTGGGGTGAAGAAGCGCTCTTCGTGCCCGAGGACGCGGACATCTCGTTCCCGGCGCGCCGCCTCTCGCGGGGCGAAGGGTTCTCCCGATGACGCGCGGCCCGGGCGTGATCGGTGGGCACGGAGCCGTAGCCGTCGGTGTGGATGAGCCATGCCGTGGCGACCACGCCGGCGAGAGCGAGAACAGCGAGAGCGATGAGGTAAGCCATGGCAGAAAAGCTACGCATCGCCAATTCGTGCCGCGAGTGGCATGATGGACGCTGTCCGTTCGATTTCTGCCACATCAGAGGTGCGCATGCGTTCCGTCGCCGTCGTCATCCAGCCGGGTTTCGCTCCCTTCGAGTTCGGTCTCGCATGCGAGGCGTTCGGTCTCGATCGCAGTGACGACGGCATCCCGAACTTCGACTTCCGCATCGTGGCGCCCGATCCCGGTGTCGTCCCTGCGAACATCGGGTTCTCCGTGAACGTCGAGAACGGTCTCGACGCCGCCGCGGATGCCGACATCGTCGTGCTGTCGCCCATCCCGCGCGAGAAGTGGGGCCACGTCGACCCGCGCGTGGTCGACCTGGTGCGCGCGGCGCACGCCCGAGGGGCGTGGCTGCTCAGCGTGTGCAGCGGGTCCTTCGTCATCGCGGCCGCGGGAGTCCTCGACGGGCAGCGCGCAACCACGCACTGGCGCTACGCCGACGTCATGTCGCGCATGTATCCCTCGATCGAGGTCGACCCTGACGTGCTGTACGTGCAGTCGGGGCGCATCATCACGAGCGCCGGGACGGCGGCGGGCCTCGACGCCTGCCTGCACCTGCTGCGCCAGGAGCTCGGTGCCGAACTCACCAACCGCATCGCCCGACGCATGCTGGTCGCTCCGCAGCGAGACGGAGGGCAGGCGCAGTTCATCGCGTCGCCGCTGCCGGTCGCGCCGTCGATGTCGCTCGCGCCCGTCACCGAGTGGATGTTGCAGAACCTGCACGCCGAGCTGTCGGTCGATCAGCTCGCCTCCCGCGCGCACATGTCCCCGCGCACCTTTGCCCGCCGCTTCAAAGCCGACCTGGGCGCCACGCCTGCGGCCTGGCTCGCGCGCCAGCGTCTGCTGCACGCGCAGCGTCTGCTCGAGGAGACCGACCTCGGCCTGGACCGCATCGCCACCGAGTGCGGCTTCGGCTCGGCCGCGGTGCTGCGCCAGAACTTCGCCCGCACGCTGGGGCTGACCCCCACCGCGTATCGCGCGCGATTCTCGTGCACGGACGAGGTGCCCGCGGTATTCGACGCGCGACCCGGGAATGCCGCATGAGCAATTCGCGGCCCGCGCCTGCGTCGCCCGACGCGATGACCTCGGCTCGGATGGTGTGGGTGTGGCTTGCGGGACCGACGGTGCTGCTGCTGTTCACGGTGGCTGTCTTCGGGGTGGTCCTTCTCGTGGCCACCTATCCGGAGGCGCCGAGTGGGTCCCGTGCGTGGGAATCCGCGCTCGCGGTTGTGTCCGACGTCGGGCAGGCGGCGTCGAAGGACTTCCTCGGTGTCGCAGCGGTGGTGGCGGCGTTCATCATCGCGTCGGCCACCGCAACGGGCTTCGGCAGAGACGAGGGTGCTCTGGGGCCGATCACTCGTCAAGCCATGTTCGCCACCGCTCTCATCGGGGCGCTTCTGCTCATCGGCCTGGCGGCGTTGGGAGTGCCGGTCCCGCTGCAGGATCCGTCCCGCGTTCTTTCGGTTCTGGTGAACATGCTCCTGGCGTGGATGGCTTTGCTCATCGCCAGTGCCGTGGGGAGAACGGTGGACAGGGCGACGGAGGCCGATCGCCTCGACCTCGCGCGTTCACGGGCCGAGGCTTTCGGAATCCCGCTTCCCTCCGATGACTCACTTCCCGCGCGCGGGAGGTTTCCGTTCGTGAGCATTGCGGCACAGGTTCTTATCCCCGTGCTCGTCTGGCTGGGGGTGCTGGTGACGACGCTCGGCGTCGCGCGGATCTTCGACGTCGACTGGTGGCCCTCCGCCTTGCAGGTCGGTGTGCTCTCGTACTTCCTCAACCTGGGACTGAGCCTTGTGTGGATCGCTACGGCGGATCTCTCCTCGCGCTCGGGGGCGGCCGCGGTGAGCCGCGCTGTCTCTTTGGCCATGGTCGGGCTTGGGACGGCCGGTCTGGTCTACGGCTATCACGACACCGCGCTGAGCGCTGTCGGATGGGCACTGGGTGTCTTCACGATCCTCCACGCGGTCGCCCTGTTCTTCCGCACGGATCCACGGATGCCGTGCCTCGGTGCTATCGAGGTGGCCGTCACGCAGCGCTCCCTGCTTCGGCGTGCGGAGCGTTTGCGAGGGTCGGAAACGTCCGACGCGTAGCGACTCGGTCTGATCCTCTCTCGTTCCGGGCTCTCGGTGCCCACTCCCGGACCCATTGCCCTGCGGCCCCCTCACTGGTAAACTTGAGTCAACGCCACTCAAGTTTGAGCGCGGCGGACAAACTTCCAGGAGACAACATGAACGCCACTCAACAGCCGGGGCAGGAGGACGCGCGCAGCGCCCTCGAGCAGTTCGGCATCAACCTCACCGACCGGGCCCGCCAGGGCAAGCTCGACCCCGTGATCGGGCGCGACGGCGAGATCCGTCGCGTCAGCCAGGTGCTCACCCGGCGCACCAAGAACAACCCCGTGCTCATCGGCGAACCCGGCGTCGGAAAGACCGCCGTCGTCGAGGGACTCGCCCAGCGCATCGTCGCGGGCGACGTCGCCGAGAGCCTCAAGAACAAAGAGCTCGTGTCGCTCGACATCTCGGCCCTGGTCGCCGGGGCGATGTACCGCGGCCAGTTCGAGGAGCGCCTGAAGAGCGTCCTGAAAGAGATCACCGAGTCCGACGGGCGCATCATCACGTTCATCGACGAGCTGCACGTGCTCATGGGCGCGGGTGGCGGTGAGGGGTCGGTTGCGGCATCCAACATGCTCAAGCCCATGCTCGCCCGCGGCGAGCTGCGGCTCATCGGCGCCACGACGCTCGACGAGTACCGCGAGTTCATCGAGAAGGATGCCGCTCTCGAACGCCGCTTCCAGCAGGTCTACGTCGGCGAGCCCACGGTCGAAGACACCGTGGCGATCCTCCGCGGCCTGAAGGAGCGCTACGAGGCGCACCACAAGGTCGCGATCGCGGATGCCGCACTGGTCGCCGCCGCGGCCCTGTCGAACCGCTACATCCCCTCGCGTCAGCTGCCCGACAAGGCGATCGACCTGATCGACGAGGCCGCGTCGCGCCTGCGCATGGAGATCGACTCGGCCCCGCTCGAGATCGACGAGCTGCGCCGGCACGTCGACCGGCTGAAGCTCGAGGAGCTCGCGCTGAAGAAGGAGAAGGACGCCGCGTCGAAAGAGCGTCTCGCGACCCTTCGCGAGACCCTCGCCGCCGAGCAGTCCAAGCTCGACGAGCTGCAAGCCCGGTGGGAGCGCGAGCGCGCCTCGCTCAACCGTGTCGGCGAGCTCAAGACCCGCCTCGACGCGGCCCGCGTGGATGCCGAGCGCGCCCAGCGCGAGGGCAACCTCGAGCGCGCGTCGCGCCTGCTGTACGCCGAGATCCCGGCCCTCGAGCGTGAGCTCATGGTGGCCGAGCGCGAGGAGCCCGCGGGCGACCGCATGGTCAACGACCAGGTCACCGAGGAGGACATCGCCGCGGTCATCGCCGCGTGGACCGGCATCCCCGTGGGACGTCTGCTGCAGGGCGAGACCGAGAAGCTGCTGCACCTCGAGCGCGAGCTCGGCAAGCGCTTGATCGGGCAGAAGGATGCCGTGAAAGCGGTGTCCGACGCGGTGCGTCGCTCCCGTGCGGGCATCAGCGATCCGAACCGCCCCGTCGGTTCGTTCCTGTTCCTCGGCCCCACGGGCGTCGGCAAGACGGAGCTCGCGAAATCGCTCGCCGACTTCCTCTTCGACGACGAGCACGCCATGGTGCGCATCGACATGTCGGAGTACGGCGAGAAGCATTCCGTCTCGCGCCTGGTCGGTGCCCCTCCGGGGTACGTCGGCTACGAGGCCGGCGGTCAGCTGACCGAGGCCGTGCGGCGGCGCCCGTACAGCGTCGTGCTGCTCGACGAGGTCGAGAAGGCGCACCCCGAGGTGTTCGACGTGCTGCTGCAGGTCATGGACGACGGCCGCCTCACCGACGGCCAGGGGCGCACGGTCGACTTCACCAACGTCATCCTGATCCTCACCTCGAACCTCGGCTCGCCGATCCTCATCGACCCGACGCTGTCGATGGAAGCCAAGCGCGAGCAGGTGCAGGCGCTGGTGCGCCAGGCGTTCAAGCCCGAGTTCGTGAACCGTCTCGACGACATCGTCATCTTCCAGGCGCTCAGCCAGGACGACCTCGCGCAGATCGTCGAGCTCGCCGTCGACGCGCTGCACAAGCGCCTGCGCGAGCGCCGGTTGACCCTCGCGGTCACGCCCGACGCCCGGTCGTGGCTCGCGGAGCGCGGCTACGACCCGGTGTACGGCGCCCGGCCGCTGCGTCGGCTCATCCAGTCCGAGATCCAGGACCGCCTCGCCATGGCGATCCTCGCCGGCACCGTCCGCGACGGTGACGTGGTCAAGGTGGATGTGGCCAGCGACGGCGACTCGCTCATGCTCGTGAGCACGGGTCCGGCGGCGGAAGAGCCCGGCGACGACGAGGTGATCGAGGCCGAGATCGTCGAGTAGCTCCGGACCGTTCTGCCGCCGGGCGCGGCCTCGCGCACAACGCGTTCGGCGGTGCGGCGTCCGAGGCCTCGCGCACAACGCGTTCGGCGGTGCGGCCTCCGAGGCCACGGTTCGCGTGAGCAGCGGCGCAGACGGCTCCGGCTGTGCATTCCTCGCGGATGCGACGCCGCGCGGGGAGCCCCCGCTGCGCCTGTCCCCTCGCGTCGGGTCGCCGGTGTCAGCCGTGTCGTTTCGTCAGGGGCACGGCGTGAACCACGCCTTCACGAAGCCCGCGGTCTGGTACGCGTACTGGTACGCCCAGTCGAACACCGTCAGGCCGGTGTCGACTCCCACTACCGTGACGTCGCCGGCGTAACACTTGGCGAAGATGTAGCGGGTGCGCGCCACATGCGGAGTGAAGGTGATGACCACGGTCTTGCCCACCGTGTGCGTTGCCGCGTAGTCGGTGAGGAGCCGGGCCTCGCCCGCGGTGGTGAACGGCAGGGGCGTCTTGCAGGTCACTGCGTGTTCACGGCACACACGGAGCGCCGATGAATTGAAGATGTGATCCCCGTGCCCGGCGCGGGAGTTGGACACCGAGACGAGCAGGGGAGCCGGATCGTCCGTGTCGCGCAGCGACGCGGCGAGATCGAGCCGCTGCTGCTGGGGTGGTCCGATGACGTAGACGAGATCCGCGCCGGAGGGATCGCCCTTCGCGGGGAAGACGTACAGCGGCAGCCCCGCGACGGCGATCACGGCGACCGTGAGGGCGAGGGCCGCCGCGAGACGCCACAGGCGTTTCCCCGAGAACAGCGCGGCCCTCTTCCGACCGGACGCGTCGCGGGGCGGACGCGCGGCAGCGACGACCGGCGACGAAGGAATGCTCACTCGGGAGAGGATAGGCGGCTCTCGTGAACGACGTGTTGCCCGTGGACGGAGAGCGTGCAAGGTGGGGTCGCCTCCGCCGCGTATCGCCGGGCATCCGCGACCGCCGCCCGCGAGACCCCCGTGCGCCCGTTTCGCACGCACGTCCGCCGCACACGAGACGACCGCCCCGCCCGCTTTCGCGGAGGGGGCGGTCGGACGGCGATGGATGCCGCGGGCTCAGGCGTTGACGAGCAGCGAGTCCGCGACCGTGCGGCGCTCGCGCGGGGCGAGCTCGCGCTGGCGCAGGCCCTCTTCGGCGGCGTCGACGTCGCCGAGGGTGCCCACGGCGATGACCGTCACGGGCACGAGGCGGGGCTCGATGTCGAAGGCGGTGCGCAGGGCATCGGCCTCGAAGCCGCCCATCTGGTGGACCGCGAGGCCTTCGGCGTGCGCCTGGACGGTGAAGTGCGCGGCAGCCTGACCGGCGTCATACAGCGCCCAGGGGCGTGCCTCGCCCTCGGCCGTCTCGGTCTCGGCCAGCACGACGAGCAGCGCGCCGGCGGCGGGAGCCCAGGCCTGGTTGAAGCCCATGAGGGCCGAGACGATGCGCTGGTGCGCGTCGGTGCCACGGCGGGCGAGGAGGAGGCGCCACGGCTGGTGGTTCATGCCCGAGGGTGCCCAGCGGGCGGCCTCGAGCGCGGAGCGCAGCGCAGCTTCGTCGATCGGGGTTTCGGGATCGAAGACGCGCGTGCTCCAGCGCTCGGCGAGGACGTCGAGGATCGGAGCGTCGGTGGGGGCGGTGCGGTCGAGAACGAGAGACATGGGTACTCCTGAGAACGAGGACTGAGCCGGGACGCCGTTGACCCGAACCAGTGAACGCCACGCGCGCACGAGATGTTCCCGTGTGACGCCGTGCGTCGTCCTCATCCGGATGTCTCAGGATGCCGCGGCCTCGGCCCCCGCCGTCTCGTCGCGCACGCGTCCCCCGGGGGACGGGCGGGTCGAGCCCGGGTCCCGCGACCGGCGGGGCGGTCAGTCCTGCCAGGAAGCCGGGCCCGTGCTCCCCGCCGCGTACTCGTCGAGCGGCACCTCGTTCTGGCGCCACGCGTCGATCACGGGCTGCACGACGCGCCAGCACTGCTCGGCCGCATCGCCGCGGACGGCGAGCATGGCGTCGCCGTCGAGGATGCCGGACAACACCTCGCCGTACGCCTTGAGCGCTCCCTCACCGAGGTCCGCGGCGAGGGCCACCCGCTCGAGTTCGAGGGGGTCGTCGGCGCCGTTGACGTTGAGCTCGAGGCTCATCGTGTCGGGGCCGAGCGAGAAGACGAGCTTCGACGGCTCGCTCTCGCCCACGAAGCCGGTCGGAAGGTGCCGCACGGGCTTGAAGGTGACCGTGACGGCCGGGTCTCCGGCATCCAGTGCCTTGCCCGACCGCAGGGTGATGGGCACGCCCTGCCAGCGCGTGCTGCGCACTTCGACGGTCATCTCGGCGAGGGTCTCGGTGTTCCGCGACGGGTCGACTCCCGGCTCGTCGACGTAGGAGACGAAGTGGCGGTCGCCGACGTCTCCGGCGGTGTAGCGTGCACGCCGGGAGTTCTTCACGGGATCGTCGTCGAGGACGTGCGTGGCGCGCAGGACGGCCGCGGTCGCGTCGCGCAGGTCGAGCTGGTCCAGGGACGATGGCGGCTCCATCGTGACGAAGGCCATCACCTGCAGCAGGTGGCTCTGGATCATGTCGACCAGCGCTCCCGCAGAGTCGTAATAACCGGCGCGCCCCTCGAGCCCGAGCTTCTCGGGGAAGTCGACCGTGATGGCGGCGATGTCGTCAGCAGACCACACGCTCTCGATGAGGCGGTTCGCGAAGCGCACGCCGAGCAGGTTGAGCACGGTGGAGCGGCCGAGGAAGTGGTCGATGCGGAAGACCTGGCTCTCGGGGACGAGGGTCGCCAGCTGCTGATTGAGCTTGTGCGCGCTCGCCTCGTCGGTACCGAAGGGCTTCTCGAGCGCGAGGATCGTGCCCTCGGGGATGTTCACGTCGGTGAGGGCGATGCACGACTTCTCGGTGACGGCGGGCGGGACCGCGAAGTACAGGGCCGGGCGTCCCTCGGCGGCGTCCAGGAGCGTCTGGAGGTCGGCGGCCTTCGTGATGTCGGCCTGCGTGTACGTCGTCGCCGACACCTGGTCGAAGGCGGCCTCCGCATCCATCGTCTGGAACGCCGTGCGCACGACGTCGCGCCAGTGGTCGTCGGTCCAGTCGTCCATGCCCGCGCCATGCAGGCGGACCGAACGGCCCGGCTCGCGCGCGAGCAGTTGCCCGAGCGCCGGGAGGAGCAGTCGTGAGGTGAGGTCGCCCGAGGCGCCCAGGATGATCAGGGTGGTGTCCGCCGCCATGCCGCTCACTGTAGCGATCCCCTCCGACGTCGCCGGGCCCTTGCGGTGGATCGCTGAGGAGGTCCATAGGTCCGAGAGGAGGTTTCCTGCCAAGATCCGAAGGGTGACCACTCCGATCGAGGACTACGCCGTCCTCAGCAACTGCCGTTCCGCCGCCCTGGTCTCTCGCGACGGGAGCATCGACTGGCTCTGCCTGCCGCGCTACGACAGCGGATCCATGCTCGGCGCATTGCTGGGAGACGAGTCGCACGGACGGTGGTCGCTGCGGCCCGCCGATCCCGAGGCGCGCGCGACTCGACGCTACGACGGCGACACGTTCGTGCTCGTCACGCGCTGGGAGACGGCGACAGGTGTCGCCGACGTGTACGACGCGATGCCGGTCGACGAGGGGGTCGAAGCGGTGATCCGCCGGGTGGTCGGGGTGTCAGGCGAGGTCGACTTCGTCAGCGAAGTGCGGTTGCGCTTCGACTACGCCCGAGCGGTCCCCTGGGTCCGGCAGATCGGACAGGGCGGCGAGCACGCGATCCTCGCCGTCGCGGGTCCCGATGCCGTCGTCATCCGCGGTCCGCGTCTGATCGCCGTCGACACCGCCCACCGTGGCCGGTGGACGACCGCGGCGGGGCAGAGTGTGGACTCGGTGCTCTCGTGGGGCCCGTCCTGGCAGGAGCCTCCGGCGCCGTTCAACGTCGAGGCGGCGCTCGAGCGCACACGAGAGTGGTGGGCCGCGTGGGCGGACCGCGTCCAGTCGGCCGGCACGCACGCGCAGCTCGTGACGCGCTCGCTCATGGTGCTGCGTGCCCTCACGCATTCCGAGACGGGCGGCATCGTCGCCGCGGCGACGACGTCGCTGCCCGAAGCCTTCGGCGGTTCCCGCAACTGGGACTACCGCTACGTGTGGCTCCGCGATGCCGCGCTCACGCTGAGCGCCTACATCGATCACGGATACCTGGATGCCGCCCAGCGCTGGCGCACCTGGCTGCTCCGGGCGATCGCGGGCGATCCGGCCGATGTGCAGATCATGTACGGGATCGCGGGCGAGCGCGATCTGCCCGAGCGGGAGATCACGAGCCTCCCGGGGTATGGCGGTGCCGCGCCGGTGCGCATCGGCAACGGAGCCGTCACCCAGTATCAGGCCGACGTGATCGGCGAGGTCATGGTCGCTCTCGAAGCCGCCCGTCGAGCCGGCGTCGAGGAGACGACCTTCTCGTGGTCGCTGCAGCGGGCCCTGCTGAACCAGCTCGCGGGCGAGGTCGACAAGCCCGATCTCGGCATCTGGGAGATGCGCGGCGAACCTCACTACTTCACCCACTCCCGGGCGATGGTGTGGGCGGCGTTCGACCGCGGCATCCGGGCGGTCGAAGAGGCCGGCCACGAGGGCGAGGTCGAGACGTGGCGCACCCTGCGCGACAAGGTTCGCGCCGACATCGACGCGCGTGGCGTGCACGAGGGGGGATGGTTCACGCAGCACTTCGACACCGACGAGGTCGACGCCTCGCTGCTCGTGTTGCCCCAGGTGGGCTTCTGCGCGTACGACGACCCCCGCATGCTCGCCACGGTCGAGCGGATGGAGGAGACGCTCATGCCCGACGGGTGGCTCCTGCGCTATCGCACCACCGGTGTCGACGGGCTCAGCGGCGACGAGCATCCGTTCCTCGCGTGCTCGTTCTGGCTGGTCGGGCAGTACGCGCACAGCGGGCGGCGCGACGAGGCGGTGGCGTTGATGAAGCGCCTCACGGCGGTCGCGAACGATCTCGGTCTGCTGTCGGAGGAGTACGACCCCACGACGAAGCGGCAGGCCGGGAACACCCCCCAGGCCCTGTCGCATCTCGCGCTGGTGGGCGCGGCCGACGCCCTGGATGCCACGGCTCCGCGCTGAGCCCGCTCCCCGGCGCAGGTGGCCGAGCTCGTCGAAGCCTCCGGTCCCCTCGACGAGCTCAGGAACCTGCCGCTGCGAGCAGAGGAAGGTCGACAGAAGCCTCCAGCCCCTTCGGCGTGCTCAGGGACCTCCCGCACGGGGCGGGTGAGACCGCCCCCACCCCCACCGCGCGGCCCTAGAGTCATCGCATGGACGACGACGTCGAGCTGCGCCGCCTGCGCGAGCAGGTCTACGGCGTCGACGGCGCCGCCGCCACCCCGGCGATGATCGCCCGGCTCGCCCAGCTCGAGGAGAGCACGCGCCGTCCGACGGTCGCGGAGGATCCTCCCGCCGAGACACCGGATGCCGAATCCCCGGCCCCCGCGGCCGAGGTCGTCGAACCGCCCGCCCGACGTTCCGTCGTCCGCTGGGCGATCGGCGCGGTGGCCGCCGCCGCCCTCGTCGGCTTCGGCATCGCGATCGGCTCCACGCTCGCGGCCCCGCCGTCGACCGCGGCCACCGCCGACCCCGCCGAGGAGAGCCTGCCCGAGCTCACCTTCCCGCAGACGGCCGAAGACGTCATCTCGGCCGAGATCCTGCGCGACAGCGGTATCGATCCGGCGAGTACGCGCTACATCGCGACCGTGAGCGACTTCCGCATCTACCTCGCGCGGCCCGACGACGGCGACGGGCGCTGCATCGCGACCTTCACGTCCTCCGAGAACCGGCCCTGGTCGGCCGGATGCGCGAGCGGAGCGCAGGTCGGGGCCGCCGTCTTCGGCATCGACGAGAGACTCACCGTCGCGATCGGCGAGCCGGTCTCGTCGGGGGTCGACGGCATCCCGATCCAACTGTCCGACAGCGTCACGGCTTTCGTGGCGCGCTGAGCGAAGGAGACCCCATGTTCGATTCCCGCGGCGCCTTCTCCGGCTTCGCCGTCGACGACCTCGACGCCGCCCACCGGTTCTACGCCGACACGCTCGGGCTCACCGTGGAGGTGCTCGCCGACTCGGGCTTCCTGTCGCTGCGGCTCGGTTCGGGCGGGAGCGTGCTCGTCTACGGCAAGCCGCACCACACACCCGCGTCGTTCACGGTGCTGAACTTCCCCGTCGCCGATGTCGAGGCGGCTGTCGACGACCTGCGGGCGCGGGGCGTCGAGACGAAGATCTACGACGACGCGGACCTCCCCACCGACGCGCGCGGGATCATGCGCGAGGGCGGGCCGCTCATCGCGTGGTTCCGCGACCCGGCGGGCAACGTGCTCGCGGTCCTCGAGGAGTGACGCCGCGTCAGCCCACCGACTGCAGGTCGGTGCCGGTGGCGTCGAGACGGAAGAACGCGTCGCGGTAGTCGTCGCTCAGCCCGAAGGAGATCTCCGGCACGCCGACGTTGCGGATGAACGTCGGGCTCTGGACATCGTCGTCGGTCGCACGCTCGATGCGAGCACTCGCCCCGTCGGTAGGAAGCCCGCTCTGGGCGGACGCCTGCTCCATCGCGGGCCAGAGCCGGTCGAGGGCGACGTCCGACCACGAGAACTGCTCCTCCGCGAGCTCGGGCTGACCGTGAGCCGCCCCGTCGTGGCTCACGACGCCGCCGCGGTAGGTCCACTCGTCGGTCTCCACGGCCCCGGCGTGGATCGGGGCCTCGACGATGACGGCATCCGGGATCACCGTGATCGACACGACCCGGTCGTGTCCGATCGCCTCCTGGAGCGCCCTCTCGGCCGTCGCGAGCGCACCAGGGTGGCGCATGTCGACGCTCCACCGGCCGTCCGACCAGGCGTCGAGGGTCAGCCCGACCGCCGCGCGGAAGGGCAGCACCACGACGGCGCCCGCGAGCACGGCGACGAGCGCGAACACGGCCAGACGCAGGGGACGTCCGCGGCGGCCGATGCCGATCAGCGGCCCGCGGCGACGGCCCTTGTCGATACGCGTTCCCGGGGGAGCGTGCCGGACCTCGACCTCGGAACGCGGCGGGACGACGAGGCGCGCGATCTCGGCGGGCGAGAGCTCGCCGTCGGCGAAGGCGATCTCGGGTCCGCCCTCGAGGAGGATCGCGACATCGCGTTCGAGGCCGGCCTGGTACGCCGGCAGCTCGGTCAGGGGCACGAGCATGCGGATCGTCGTCGCCCACGCCTCCCCGGTGAGCGAGACCACCGTGACGTCGATGTCGCACACGGGCTGCTCGTTGACGAAGGTGCCGGTCTGGCGCACCGAGTCGACGCGCGCACGTCCGAGGCGTCGGGCATCGCGAGCGTCCTGGACCGCCGCGGGGGACGGCAGCGAGGCGGCGAGTCCCCCGGCCAGTCGCGTGATGGTGGTGGCGGCGATGCAGACCCCGATCGCGATGCCGAAGATGAGCATTCCCGGGTCCGGATTCCCCAGCAGCGAGACGACGAGACCGCCGATCGCTGCCCCCAACGCGGCGAAGGCAAGAAGGCGAAGCACCGAAAAAGCCTAATCGCCCCGGGGAACGCGACGGAAAGGGGAGGGATGCCGAAGCCGTGGCATCCCTCCCCTTTCCGCCTCGCGGGGTCGGGGTCCCTGAGCTTGTCGAAGGGACCGCAGGCTTCGACAGGCTCAGTCGCCTCCGCCGCCGCGCTGGCGGCTCAGCCCTTCAGCGCCTCCGCGAGCTTCACGCGCGCCCCCATGCGCAGCAGCGAGTTCTGATAGATGCGCGAGCCGATGCCGATCGCCACGACGCACGAGGCGATGAGGACCAGCAGCGACAGCACCGGCTCCCACCACTGCGCGTCACCGAGGTACATGCGCAGCGGCATCCCGACCGGAGCCGAGAACGGCACGTACGACATGATCGTCAGCACGACGGGGTTGTCGTTGAAGAAGATCACCAGGAAGTACGGCGCCATGATGAGCATCGTGATCGGGGTGGTCGTGGCCCCGATGTCCTCCTGGCGCGACACCATGGCCGCGGCGGCGGCGAACAGCGACGCGAGCAGGACGAAGCCGAAGAGGAAGAAGATCGCGAACCACGCGATCGGGGCGCCGAGGGCGCTCAGCACCCCGGCCTGATCCGTCACGGCCAGCCCGATCACCGCCACCGCGGCGAGCAGCACGATCTGCGCCATCGCGAGCACCGTGTTGCCGAGCACCTTGCCGGCCAGGAGCGCGCGCACCGGGATGGCCGAGATGAGGATCTCGACCACGCGCGTCTGCTTCTCCTCCACCACGCTCTGCGCGATCGTCCCGCCGAAGGTCGACGCCGCGATGAGGAACACGAGTCCGAAAGCGAGGGCGATGAAGTAGCGCAGCGCGCTCGCCGCGCCGGCTCCCGGCTCGAGCTCCTGCACGGGTGGGGTCTCGCTCAGCATCTGCAGGAGCATCGAGGGAACGTTGTCCTTCACCACGACCGTGTAGTCGAAGGCGGCATCCGTGGATCCCGAGACCAGGGCGGCATCCACCGTCCCGTCCTCGACGAGGGCTGTGGCGGCGTCGTCGCTGTCGGCGACGGTGACCTCGAGGCCGTCCAGCCCCTCGACCGCCGACTGCGTCTGCGAGGTGACGGCGACCGGGATGCCGCTTCCCGAGAGGTTGTTCGCGGCGAAACCGCCCCAGACGACCGAGGCGAGGGCGGCCAGGACGAGGATCGCCGTCGAGATGACGAACGCCTTGCTCCGCAGCTTCGAGCCGATCTCGCGCTCGGCGACGAGCCAGATGCTCTGCAGGTCGCTGGGGGCTGTGCGGGGGGTGGCGGTGCTCACTGGATGACCTCCTTGAAGATCTCGGCGAGAGTGGGTCTCTGCGGAGCGAAGCTGACGACGTCTCCGCGCGAGACGGCGCCCTGCAGGACGCGCTGGGCCGAGGTGTCGTCCTCGGCATCGAACAGGGCGTAGCCGCCGTCGAAGTCGAGCACGGTCACGCCCGGTTCGTCGCGGAGCCATCCGGCGTCGCCGCGCGAGACGAGTTCGTAGCGGTGGGTGGCGTGCTCGGCGCGCAGCGCGTCGCGGGTCCCGGCCGCGCGGATGGTTCCGCCCGCGATGATGACGAGGTCGTCGCACAGGCGCTCGACGACATCGAGCTGGTGCGACGAGAACAGCACCGCGGCGCCCGCGGCCGCCTTCTCCTGCAGGACGCCTGCGACGACGTCGACCGCCAGGGGATCGAGACCCGAGAACGGCTCGTCGAGGATGAGCACGTCGGGCTCGTGAACGAGGGATGCCGCGATCTGCGCGCGCTGCTGGTTGCCGAGCGAGAGCGTCTCGACGAGGTCGCCGAGGCGCTCGCCGAGCCCGAGGCGCTCGAGCAACGCGGTCGCCTTCGCGGTGGCCTCGGCCTTGCCGAATCCGTGCAGTCGCGCGAGGTAGGCGATGTGCTCGGCGACCTTCATCTTCGGGTAGAGCCCGCGCTCCTCGGGCATGTAGCCGAAGCGGCGGCGGTCGCCCGTCGTCACGGGAGAGCCGTTGAGCTCGACCAATCCGGCGTCCTTGGCCAGCACGCCCAGTGCGATGCGCATGGTGGTGGTCTTGCCGGCGCCGTTGCCGCCGACGAAGCCCGTGAGCCGGCCGGGGGCGACGCTGAAGCTCACGTCGTCGAGCACGCGGCGGCCGCCGTAGCTCTTGGTGATGCCGTCCAGGTGGAGCACGGTGCATCCCTTCTTCTCGTTGGTGACCACGCTAGGGATCCGGACGCCGCGGCACCTCCGTCCCGCGTGGGGTCGTGGCCTCCTCCGCGCGGGGGAGGGCGCGGTGTCTACCGGCGAGGACGTACACGTCGGTCGAGAACGCACGTGTTTCGCGGCGAACGAGTGCGTCCTCGTCGAACGGCTGCGTTCTCGCGTGCTCTCGCGGCCTCGCTCCCCGGGACCGGCGGCGCCGTCAGGCCAACCCGTGCCGGTGCGCGAGCACCACGGCCTGCACGCGGTCACGCGCGCCGAGCTTCTGCAGCACGTTCGACACGTGCGTCTTCACCGTCGCCTCCCCGATGAACAGCCGCGCCGCGATCTCGGCGTTGCTGAGGGCCTCGGCGACGAGCTTCAGCACCTCCGACTCGCGCTCGGTGAGTGGCTCCACGAGCGAGAGCGGCGGAGGGACGGATGCCGCGGGCTCGGGCGTCCCACCCGACGCGAAGCGCGCGATGACCCGGCGGGTGACCTCCGGCGCGAGCAGAGCGTCCCCGGCTCCGACGATGCGAACGGCGGACACCAGCTCCTCCGGCCCCGCGTTCTTCAGCAGGAACCCGCTGGCCCCGGCGGAGAGGGCGGCGAAAAGGTAATCGTCGCGGTCGAACGTCGTGACGATGAGGATCGCGGCATCCGAGTCGGGGTCTGCCGTCAGCAGCCGGGTGGCCTCCAGGCCGTCCATGTCGGGCATCTGCACGTCCATGCAGATGACGTCCGGGTGGAGCTCCGCCGCGGCGGCGATCGCCTCCCGGCCCGTCGCGGCCTCCCCGACGACGGTCATGTCGTCTTCGAGCGAGAGGATCGTGCGGAATCCCGCGCGCATCATCGCGTGGTCGTCGACCAGGAGGACTCGGAGTTCAGGCATGAGCCACCTCGTTCTGCACGGCCGGGACGCGCACACGCACGAGGTAACCGCCCCGGGAGCGCGGCCCGATCTCGATGGTGCCGCCCGACACGGCCGCGCGTTCGCGCATGCCCAGCTGACCGAGCCCCGGCGTCTTCGAGCCGGCGCGGCCCGTGTTCGAGACCTCGAGCTCGATGGCATCCGCGTCGAAGCGGAGCCGTACGTCGGCCGTGGCGTGGGGGCCGGCGTGCCGGCGCGCGTTCGTGAGGGCTTCCTGGGCGATGCGGTACAGATTCACCTGCACGAGGGGCGGCGGATCCTGCGCCGGCTCGCCGATCACGGCGAACGTGGTGGGAAGGCCCGCGGCCGACGCGTCGTCGGCGAGCGCCGCGATCGAGGTCAACCCGTGCGTGGTCGGGGCGGTGTCAGGACTGCTGTCGCTCCCGGGTGCGCGCAGCGTCTCGAGCAGTTGGCGCAGCTCGTGCAGGGACGTCCGGGCCGACCCCTCGATGCCCGCGAGCACCTCCCGCGCTTTCTCGGGATCCTTCGCCAGGACGGCGCGCGCGACCCCGGCCTGGACGCCCATGAGCGACACGTGGTGGGCGACCACGTCGTGCAACTCGCGAGCGATGCGCACGCGGTCGAGGGCGACGGCTTGAGCGGCGGTCACCTCGCGCTCGGCCTCGAGCTCGGCGGTGCGCTCCTCGAGGGCCGCGCGCTCGCTCATCTGCTGGTGGGAGCGGTTGCCGAAGTAGTAGGCCCCGCCGAAGAACAGGGCGTTCACACCTATCATGAGCAGTTGATAGGCCACGAAGGGAGAGAAGGCGCCGACCCGCGAGAACGCGCCCTCGACCGCCGGGTCGACGGGCTGGGTCGCGTCCTGGAACATCACGACGAACAGCCACGCGAACATGCCGACGATGATCGCGATGCGGACGATCGTCGCTCGCCGCCGGTTCTGCTCCCAGGCGCCCACGGTGTACAGCGCGATGAACATCGCGATGTTGCCGGCGTAGATCTCGGGGATGCGCACCGTCACTGCCAGGAAGTACGCGAACGAGACGACGACCGCGGTGATCGACGGCCACCGGCGGCGGAATGCGATCGGCAGGGCGAGCACGAAAACGTATCCCACCGCGAGGGCGAGCGACGCCTGCTGATCGCCGTACAGTCCGGACACGGCGGAGAGCACCGCGCTGAGCAGGCCGCCCAGAAGCAGGACGACCGCGAGCACGATGTCGTTGCGTCGCTGCGAGCGGGTGAGCTGTGGCATCCCTCCACGCTACGGCGGAGGTTCGTCCCCCTGCATCCCCCGCGGGGCGGAGTCAACCGAGCGGGGGAATACCCGCGCCTTCGCGATGCTTGCAGATGAATGAACCCGGGCGCCGTCACTGCGCCCCCGTCGTCAGAAAGAGGATCATCGTGACCGAGTACACGATCGGCTACATCGTCGGAAGCATTTCGAGCACCTCCATCAACCGTCGCCTCGCGAAGGCGCTGGAGAAGGTCGCCCCCGAGGGAGTGACACTCAAGGAGATCCCGATCAAGGACCTCCCCTTCTACTCGCCCGACTACGACGGGAACTTCCCCGAGGTCGCGAAGGACTTCAAGAAGGCGATCGAGGATGCCGACGGCGTCTTCGTCGTGACCCCCGAGTACAGCCGGTCGATCCCCGGCGTGCTCAAGAACGCCCTCGACTGGTCGGCCCGCCCGTACGGCGAGGCATCCTTCAACGACAAGCCGACCGCCGTGATCGGCACCTCGCAGGGCGGCATCGCCACCGCCGCGGGCCAGCAGCACCTCCGCGCGGTGCTCCTGCACTACAACGCCCTCGTCCTGGGGCAGCCCGAGGGCTACATCCAGTCGACCCCTGGCCTGTTCGAGGAAGACGGCACCGTCACCGACGAGGGCACGGCCGCGTTCCTCCGCTCGATCATCGAGGCGCTCGTGACGCTCATCCAGCGCACCGCTCCCGCCGAGGTCCCCTCGGTCTGACGCTCTCGTGGCGGCGGGGCCGGGGTTCGCTCCGGCCCCGCCGTCTCACGGGTTGCAGATCCGGAGATCGGCCGCAGATCCGGATCGATGCGGGCGCAGCATCCGGATCCGTCGCCCATTTCCGGATCCGGCGACCGGATGCCGAACGGGGCCATCGCGAACGGCGTCCGGGATGCCGGCTCCTCGGCGCTCAGCCGAAGATCATCGGCAGATCGTCGTCGTCTCCGGCATCCGTCAGGTCGAGGTCGGCGACGACCGGAACGTGGTCGCTGGGGATCTCGCCCTTGCGCTCGTCGCGGTGGATCTCGGCACTCTGCACCGCGTCGGCGAAAGCGCGCGAGCCGAGGATGAAGTCGATGCGCAGGCCCTCGTTGCGGG
Organism: Microbacterium testaceum; assembly: GCF_001476655.1. GTDB lineage: Bacteria > Actinomycetota > Actinomycetes > Actinomycetales > Microbacteriaceae > Microbacterium > Microbacterium testaceum_C. Next base: position 59,501 of record NZ_LDRT01000018.1, read on the forward strand.
GGAAGCGCAGCTGCTTGTAGTCCCAGTAGGTGTAACCGGTCGGGATGAGCGGGCGCACGACGTCGGTGAGCCCCGCCGTCTCGAACGCCGCGAAGGCGGCCCGCTCGGCGGGTGAGACGTGGGTGCTCGCCCCCTCGACGATCGTGGGGTCGCCGTTGTCGGCGTCGGTCGGGGCGATATTGAAGTCGCCGGTCAGCGCGAGGGGCAGATCGGGATCTGTCGCGAGCGTGTCGGCGGTGTACTGGCGGAGCTTCTCGAGCCAGTCGAGCTTGTAGGTGAAGTGCGGGTCGTCGAGCCCGCGGCCGTTGGGAACGTACAGGCTCCACACGCGCACGCCCCCGACGGTGGCGGCGATGGCGCGCGCCTCCTGCGGCAGGTCGGGCCCCTCTCTGCCCTTCTCGAACCCGGGCATGCCGGGGAAGCCGATCTCGACGTCCTCGAGCGGCTCACGGCTGGCGATCGCGACGCCGTTCCACTGGTTCAGCCCGTGCGCGGCGACGTGGTACCCGGCCTCTTCGAACGCCGCATACGGGAACTGCTCCGTCTTGCACTTGATCTCCTGCATCGCCAGCACGTCGATGTGCTCGCGCACGCAGAACTCGACGGTGCGGGCGACGCGGGCGCGGATGGAGTTGACGTTCCAGGTGGCCAGGCGCATGGCATCCAGCCTACTTTCGAGCGCGGACATCGCCGGTCGGATACCGGAGCCCCGCGCTCCGATTTCTGTGGGCCGAGCGGGATGGATGCCGGAGCCCTGCGCCGGAACGTCGGTCGGGCGCGACCGGGCGTGATCACAGCGGGCGTGATCCGTTCGGAGCAATAGACTCGACGCCGTGACCGCCGCCTCAACGCCCGAGCTCGAAGCCGACCGCCAGGCCCTCATCGGCCTGATCAACGCCGAGGCGGTGTTCCACGGCGATTTCACCCTCTCGAGCGGCAAGAAGGCGACGTACTACGTCGACATGCGCAAGCTCACCCTCGACCACCGGGCCGCTCCCGCGATCGGGCGTCTCGTGCTCGACCTCGTGAAAGACCTCGACGGCGTCGTCGCCGTCGGCGGTCTGACCCTGGGCGCCGATCCGATCGCCAACGCCGTCATGCACGAGTCGGTGCACGCCGGCCGTCCGCTCGACGCGTTCGTCGTGCGCAAGGAGCCGAAGGATCACGGCCGCGGCCGCCAGATCGAAGGCGCCGACGTCACGGGCAAGCGCGTCGTCGTCGTCGAAGACACCTCCACCACCGGTCAGTCGGCGCTCAAAGCCGTCGAGGCCCTGCGTCGCGAGGGTGCCGAGGTCGTCGCCGTCGCCGTCATCGTCGACCGCAAGACCGGCGCTCAGGCCGCGATCGAGGCCGAGGGTCTGCAGTGGTTGGCAACCATCGATCTCGACGACCTGGGTCTCCAGCCGCAGTAAGCCCCGCCCGCGGGCTTCCGCCGCGTCGCGGAAACAGGGCGTGCGACCAGAACAGGCCGCCCGCGCGAGTATCGCCCTGTCTCCGACCCATACCCTGTTCTGGCGACATGCCGGATGCCGTCCGGGCGCGGGGTACCGGACGTGGGCCGGGTGCGGATGCCAGATACCGCCCGGGCGCAGGGACGGGTCCGGGTGCGGGTCCGGGGCGCCGGGCGCGGGGCACCGGACGTGGGCCGGGTGCCGATGCCGGATGTCGTCCGGGCGCGGGCGCGGGCGCG
>NZ_LDRT01000180.1 GCF_001476655.1 Microbacterium testaceum
CCCGCGGCCGCGGGAGTGCAGGAGTTGTGCGCTTCCTCTGCCGATAAGGTGTCCGGATGGACCCGCAGACCCTGCACACCGCCCGCCTCGAGCTGTCGGCGCCGGCCGCAGGCGACGTCGCCGCGATCCATGCCGCGTGCCAAGATGCCGCGATCCAGCGATTCACGACGGTTCCCTCGCCGTATCTCCCGTCCGATGCCGAGACGTTCGTCGAACTCACGCGCGGGTGGTGGGCCGACGGGTCGGAGGCGACGTGGGCGATCCGCCTCGAGGGCCGACTCGTCGGCATGGTGGGACTCGCGAAGCTGCCGAGCGGCGGGCCGGAGATCGGCTACTGGGTGTCGTCCGGTGTGCGCGGTCAGGGCGTCGCGACCGAGGCCGCGCGCGCCGTCGTCGACTGGGGCTTCGCCGACGCGCGACCGGCGGTGCAGCGCATCGAGTGGCGGGCTGTCGTGGGTAATCTCGGCTCGGCGCGCGTGGCCCGTGCGCTGGGCTTCCGTTACGAGGGACTGTTGCGGCAGGCCGGCGTCACCTCCCAGGGCCGCTCGGACATGTGGGTCGGTGGTCTCCTGCGCACAGACGACCGCGGCCCGCAGCCCTGGCCCGACCTGTAGGCGGCACGCAAGGGCCTAGGGCGATGTCGGCGGCGCATGGCACCATGGCGACATGCCGGAGATGCCAGAGGTCGAGGGGCTCGTCGAATACCTGCGGGGGCGCGTGACGGGCCTGCGCATCGAGAAGGCCACCGTGTCGGCCATCAACGCGCTGAAGACCTACGACCCGCCGCTGACCGCTCTGATCGGCACACACGTCACCGCCGTCGACCGGCATGGGAAGTTCCTCGACATCGCGACCGACAGCGGCGTGCATCTGGTGTTCCACCTCGCGAAGGCCGGATGGTTGCGCTGGTACGACGCCCTGCCCTCCACGATCATCAAGCCGGGCAAGACCCCGATCGCCCTGCGCGTCGGTTTCGACGACGGCTCGGGGTTCGATCTCACCGAAGCGGGCACGAAGAAGTCGCTGGCCGTGTACGCGGTACGCTCCCCCGACGAGGTTCCCGGCGTTGCGCGCCTCGGCCCGGATCCGCTGAGCGAAGGCTTCGACCGCGAGACCTTCGGCGCGCTGCTCGCGGGTCGCCGCACGCAGATCAAGGGCGTGCTGCGCGATCAGTCGATCATCGCCGGAGTCGGCAACGCCTATTCCGACGAGATCCTCCACGCGGCGAAGATGTCGCCGTACGCGCTGGCCGCCACCCTGTCCGACGACGAGGTCGACCGTCTGTTCACGGCGATGACCACGACTCTGGCCGAAGCGATCGACGAGGCGCGCGGAAAGCCGCCGGCCGAGCTGAAGGATGCCAAGCGACGGGGCATGCGCGTGCACGGACGACGGGGCGAGGCGTGCCCCGTGTGCGGCGACGAGGTGCGCAGCGTGTTCTTCGCCGACAACTCCCTCGAGTACTGTCCGACGTGCCAGACGGGCGGGAAACTGCTCGCCGACCGGCGGCTTTCCCGGCTGTTGAAGTGACCCCGGCCGCTTCTCCCCGTCGAACCGGACGGCTGCGCTCTTCGTGTCAATCCATGTCGGGGAATGAAACCCGTCACACCGCGTTGACTACACTTCGAAGTGCAAACAACGTGCTCCGGGGTCGGTGAGAATCCGAACCGGCGGTGACAGTCCGCGAACCCCTCCGCATCATGCGGTGGGGCCGATCCGGTGGAATTCCGGAACCGACGGTGATGCGAGGGTCCTCCCTCGCTAGTCCGGATAGGAGGCAGCACGGACGGCGCGTCGCGCCTTCCCGCTCCCCCTGCCCGGCATCCGCGGGAAGGACAGGGAAATGGCATCCGCCGTCGAGATCGACGCCATGCGGCGAGCGTTGCAGCTCGCCCGGCGCGGCCCGCGCGGGCTCAACCCGCAGGTGGGTGCCGTGATCCTCTCGCCGAACGGTGAGGTCCTCGCCGAGGGCTACCACCGCGGCGCGGGGACCCCGCACGCCGAGGTCGACGCCCTGTCGCAGCTGGCCCCCGGAGCCGCGCGCGGCGCGACCGCCGTGGTGACCCTGGAGCCCTGCAACCACACCGGGCGCACGGGTCCGTGCGCGGTGGCTCTGATCGAGGCCGGGGTCGGCCGCGTCGTGCACGCGATCGACGACCCGACCGACACCGCGACCGGCGGAGCAGCGCGACTGCGCGACGCGGGAGTCGACGTCGAATCGGGCGTCGAGGCGGATGCCGCGGAGCACCTCATCCACGACTGGATCGGCCTGCAGCGCACCGGCCGCCCCCACGTGAGCGTCAAGTGGGCGCAGAGCCTCGACGGGCGCGCCGCGGCCGACGACGGCTCGAGCCAGTGGATCACCGGCCCCGCCGCGCGTCGCGACGTGCACGCCCGTCGCGCCCAGGCCGACGCGATCGTCGCCGGCACCGGCACGGTGGGAGCCGACGACCCCGCGCTGACCGCGCGAGCCGCCGACGGTTCGCTGCTCGATGCCCAGCCCGTGCCCGTGATCATCGGGAAGAGCGAGACGGCTCCGGATGCCGCCGTGCGTCGGCACCCGCGAGAGCCGCTGTTCTTCGCGACCCATGACCTGCGCGCGGTGCTCGCCGACCTCGCCGACCGGGGCGTGCAGCGCGTCTTCGTCGAGGGCGGACCGACCCTGGCGAGCGCGTTCGTGCGCGAGGACCTCGCCGACGAGGTGCTCGTCTACGTCGCGCCGGTCCTGCTCGGCGGCTCGCGCCTGGCGCTCGGCGACCTGGGCGTGCCGACCATCGCCGACGCGCGACGCCTCGACGTGGCATCCCTGCAGACCCTCGGCGACGACCTGCTGATCGTCGCCGTGCCCCACCCGACCGGCTCGGAAGCCGCCGGCACCCACGAGAACAGAGGAGAAGCCTGATGTTCACCGGAATCGTCGAAGAGATGGGCGCGATCACCGCCGTCGAGCCGTCGGGAGACGGCGTGCGCGTGACCGTTCGCGCTCCCCTGTCGGTCTCGGACGCCGGCCACGGCGACTCGATCTCGGTCAGCGGCGTGTGCCTGACGGTCGTCGACCAGGGCGAAGACTGGTTCACCGCCGACGTGATGAAGCAGACCCTCGACATGTCGACGCTCGCCGACGTCGCGCCGGGCCGCGCGGTCAACCTCGAGCGCGCGACCGCCGCGCACGGCCGCCTCGGCGGGCACATCGTGCAGGGCCACATCGACGGCACCGGCATCGTTCGCGAGGTGCGCCCGGGTGCGCAGTGGAGCGTCGTGCGCGTCGGCATCCCGGCCCCCCTCGCCCCGCTCGTGGTCGACAAGGGCTCGATCGCGATCGACGGCGTCTCGCTCACCGTCAGCGCCGTCAGCGCGGCCTCCGACCCCGAGCCGTGGCTCGAGGTCTCGCTGATCCCCGAAACGCTCGAGGCGACGACCCTCGGCAGAGCCGAGGCCGGCACGCCCGTGAACCTCGAAACCGACATCCTGGCGCGTCATGTCCAACGCATGCTCGCCTTCCGCACGACAGAGAACCCCGCGGCGACCGCCGCAAAGACCGAGAGGGGCTCCGCATGAGCCTGTCCACCATCCCCGAGGCCCTGGAGGCCCTGCGTCAGGGGCGGCCGATCCTGGTCGCCGACGATGAGAACCGCGAGAACGAGGGCGACGTCATCCTGTCCGCTCAGCTCGCAACCCCCGAGGCGCTGGCCTGGACCGTCCGTTGGTCCAGCGGTTACGTGTGCGCGCCCATGCCCGCAGAGTGGGCCGACCGCCTCGACCTCCCGCCCATGGTCGCGGTGAACGAGGACGCCCGCGGAACGGCCTACACGGTGAGCGTCGACGCCGCGTCGGGTGTGACGACGGGCATCAGCGCGGCCGACCGCTCCCGCACGCTCAACGTGCTGGCCGACCCGGAGTCCGTGCCGACGAGCGTCATCCGCCCCGGGCACATCCTCCCCCTCCGGGCCGTCGACGGCGGAGTGCGCGAGCGCGCCGGCCACACCGAGGCCGCGGTCGACCTGATGAAGCTCGCGGGCCTCGAGCCGGTCGCCGCGATCGCCGAGGTCGTCGCCGAGGACGGCAGCATGATGCGCCTGCCCGGACTTTTCGAGCTCGGCGAGCGCGATGGCATCCCGGTCATCACGATCGAGCAGCTGATCGGGTACCTGAACGAGACCGCCCCCCTGCCCGCGGCGGCCCCCGCC
>NZ_LDRT01000181.1 GCF_001476655.1 Microbacterium testaceum
TTTTTGTTTTTTTTTTGTTTTTTTTTTTTTTTTTTTTTTTTTTTTTTTTTTTTTTTTTTGTTTTTTTTTTTTTTTTTTTTTTATTTATAATACTGCATACTATATGTCTGCCTGGCTCGTGGGCATCGGCGGTCTGCTCGAGCGACTGGTCTACCTCGCGCAGGGCTTGGCCGTCATCCTCGCGTTCATCGGTGTGAAGCTCGTCTTCCACGCGCTGCACGTCAACGAGGTGCCCTTCATCAACGGCGGCGAGCCGCTGCTGTGGGTCCCCGAGATCCCGATCTGGTTCTCTCTGCTGTTCATCGCGGCGACCGTGGCCGTGGCGACCTGGCTCAGTCTGCGCAAGACCCGGAACGATGCGCAGAAGGTCGACCGGACGACCTTCGACGACGAGAAGGTCATCCACGCGCCCGAGGACTGAGCCCTCGGCAACGGGCCCGCGACACGTCGCGGGCCCGTTGCCGTATCCGGAGCCGACACGCAACCCCGGCGGGCGCCATGATCCTCGGGCCTACCGTGGCCCCCATGACGCGATTCGGGTACACCCTCATGACCGAGCAGAGCGGCCCTCGGGCGCTCGTCGACTACGCCGTCGGCGCCGAGCGCGCGGGCTACGACTTCCTGGTCTCCAGCGACCACTACTCGCCGTGGCTCACCAGCCAGGGTCACGCTCCCTATGCCTGGAC
>NZ_LDRT01000182.1 GCF_001476655.1 Microbacterium testaceum
GCGGCGACTCCGGCCCCGGCCGCATGTCGGAGCCCGACGACATCGTCGCCGCAGCTCTCGCCCTCGTCGAGCGTCCGCGCGATCTCGAGGACGTGTCGGTGGTCGTCAGCGCCGGAGGGACACGCGAACCGATCGACCCCGTCCGCTTCCTCGGCAACCGCTCGAGCGGGCGCCAGGGGGTCGCGATCGCCCGGGCCGCCGCGGACCGCGGCGCGCGGGTCACGCTCGTCGCCGCGCACCTCGACGCCGACGTCGTCCCCGACTCCCGCGTCGAGGTCATCGCGGTCGCCACCGCCGACGAGCTCGGCAGGGCGATGGATGCCACGGCCCCCGACGCCGACGTCATCGTGATGGCGGCGGCGGTCGCCGACTACTCCGTGGCGTCGGTGTCGGAGCACAAGCTCCGCAAGCAGGACGCCCCCGGTGGGCTCACCCTCGAGCTCATCGAGAACCGCGACATCGTGGCGGGCCTCGTCGCCGCGCGGCGCGACGGGCAGACGATCGTCGCCTTCGCCGCAGAGACCGTTCGCGACGACGACGATCTCCTCGAACGCGCTCGGGCCAAGGCCGCGCGAAAAGGGGTGGACCTGCTGGCGGCGAATGCCGTGGGATGGACGCGCGGGTTCGAGGTGACCGACAACGACCTGGTGATCGTCGAACGCGGCGGCGACGTCGTGGCGACGGCATCCGGATCGAAGGACGACACGGCCCACGCCCTGCTCGACGCGATCGTCGCGAACCGCGTGCGCTGACCGACCCGAGTGTTCTCGGGTCCCGCCGCGCGCAGACCGACGCCCCCGAGCGGACGGGTCCGCGAGGGGGCGTCGGCCGTGCAGCTCAGTAGCTGTAGGTGTACATGAGCTGTTCCATGACGGCGAAGAAGTCGCGCAGCAGGAAGATGATCCAGATGCTCGCGGTGACGATCGACACGACCGTGACGGCGATGAAGCCCCAGACCGGGCCGAGTCCCTTGCCGGTCTGCCGGCGCAACACGATTCCGCGGCCGACCACGTAGACCCCCGCCGTGACGACGAACACGAAGAACGCCCACGCCCAGTGGAAGGGCTGCACGATCCCGCGGGCCCGCAGCTGACGCCAATCGAGGAAGGCGAAGAGCACGCTGAGGCCGCCGAGGACGAGGCCGAGCACACTCATCCCGATGCTGAAGAGTGTGGAGTTCAGCGAGAAGTTCACCATCGTGGACGAGGACGAGTACCCGCCCTGCTCGGCGAGGACGGCCGCGTAGAGGAACTGCTCGAGCTGCGACTTCCAGTCGAACAGGAAGAGCATCAGCACCGAGACGAGCGGGAGCGCGACGATCAGCCACACCCACACGGTGTCGGTGGGGATGTCGCGTTTCACCGCCGCCCGCCCGGGGGCACCGGGGCCCGCGGGCGGGCGGCGGTGAAA
>NZ_LDRT01000183.1 GCF_001476655.1 Microbacterium testaceum
CCCCCGCGCGCACCCGCCCAGTCCGCCACGAAGGCATGCAGAGAGGTGGAGCCCGCGACGACCACGTAACTCACGACATGGAAGACGAAGAAGGCGTAGGGCGCACGCGTCAGCGGCTTCCGCAGGATGACAGCCGCGACGGCGATCGTCACCGCCGCGAGCGCGAGCACGATCAGCGCCGCGAGATCGATACCCCTCGCCCCGGCGGCCACGAGATGGAACCCCGCCATCACCACGCTGAGGACAAGGCCGTAGATCAGGAAAGCGCGCACGCGTGGACTTGCCGTGGCCATCACTATGCCCCCTCACAGCGTTGATGCGCCGTCATCCGTCGAACAGGGACAGCCAACCAGGAAGGCATGTATGCATGCCCCGTGACGGTGTGTTTTGCATGCGGCGGGTGAGTGCCGCCGCATGCGTGGGTCACCCCCACCACGACCGGCGTCGAGCCACGGGGTTAAGGTCCTGCCGTCGACCGCCGCCCCGAGAGGGCGCACAGAGTCAGGATGCCGCGACGAACCGCACCCGATCGGGTGCCACGCTCACTCGCACGGCGTCTCCCGGACCGAGGCCCGCGGCCACGCCCGGCGCCACCTCGGCAGCCCCGCGGTTGGTGACGACGCGCACGCCCGACGGCGTCGGCTCGAGGTGCGACACGATCGCGGGGAATCCTTCTCCCAGCCGCAGGTCCGATGCGCGGAAGACGGCGGCCAGCGCGACCCCGTCGCTCCCGACGAGAGCGCGAGAGGCGGCATCCGTCGACTCCAAGCGCATTCCGGCCCCCTCCCAACCGCCCGCGCGCGCCACACCGACGAGCCGCTCGAACCCCGCGATCTTCGCGGCGACCTCGGTCGTCGGGGCGGACAGCACCTCGCGCACCGGCCCTTCCTGGGTCACCCTTCCTCGCTCGACGATCACGAGCCGGGCGGCCAGCGCGGCCGCGTCGACCGCATCGTGCGTGACGGCGACGGACGTGACCCCGGCGAGGCACTCGCTCAGCATCGCGCGGATCTCCGACGCGGTCACGGCATCCAGTGCCACCAGCGGCTCGTCGAGCAACACGACCCGGGGCGCCGCGGCGAGCGCGCGGGCCACCGCGACGCGCTGCTGCTCGCCGCCCGAGAGCTGTGCCGGACGGCGTTCCCCCGCCCCCGGGAGTCCCACCCGGGCCAGCCAGTCGTCGGCGGCGGATCGAGCGACGGATGCCGCCACCCCGGCCGCGCGCGGACCGAATGCGACGTTCTCGCGCGCGGTCAGGTGCGGGAACAGGCGCGCGTCCTGACCCAGCAGGACGATCCCCCGCCGCATCGGGGCGGTGCGCACGCGCGGAGCGCGGTCGAGGACGCGCCCGTCGAGCGCTATCTCACCCCCGTCGAGGGGCGTGAGTCCGGCTAACGCCGTGAGGAGCGTCGACTTGCCCGCACCGCTGCGTCCCATCACGGCGATGGTCTCGCCCGGCGCCGCCTCGAGGGCGATGTCGACGGTGAAGTCGCGACGACGCACGACGACGTGGGCGGTGAGGGCGGCCGCCGGCCGGCGCGTGCCGGGGTCCGGCGGGGCGGCACCGGCCCCCGCGGCGTCCCGTCGATCGCGGCGGGGCCTCGTGGCATCCGGGTCCGTCATCGCCCCACCCCCGGTCGCCAGCCGCGCACGAGCAGCAGCACCGCGACCGCCGTGACGAGCAGGAGCAGCGACAGCGCCACCGCCGTGCCCTGCGAGACGCCCGCGCCGTTGAACGCGGTGTAGATCGCGAGCGGCATGGTCTGCGTGACACCCGGGCGGTTGCCCGCGAACAGGGCGGTCGCCCCGAACTCGCCGATCGCGCGGGCGAAGCAGAGGACGACACCGGCGACGATCCCGGGGGCCGCGAGCGGGAGGGTGATCCTCCGCAGGATCGTCGCGCGCGACGCGCCGAGCGACGCCGCCGCCCGCTCGAACTCCACGCCGGTGCTGCGCAGGGCCCCCTCGACGGCGAGCACGAGGAACGGCAGCGCGACGAACACCTGCGCGAGCACGACGGCGGGCGTCGTGAACGGCAGGCCGAGGGCGCCGAACCACCCGTTGCGTCCGAAGAGGTAGAGCAGCGCGACGCCCCCGACCATCGGCGGCAGCACGAGCGGCACGGTCACCACGGCCCGCAGCAGAGCGGCGGTGCGTGCGGGACTGCGAGCGATGACGAGGGCGAGCGGGATGCCGATGACCGCGCACAGCACCGTGGCGAGGGCTCCCGTCGCAAGCGACAGGCCGAGCGCCGAGATCGCGGCATCCGACGTCACATCGCTGACGAGCGTGCCCCACTCGACCCGGGCGATGAGCGCGGTCAACGGCACGAGAAGGAAGAGCAACCCGGCCACCGCCGGCACGATCAGCCAGCGCGGGACGTACCCGGCCGATCTCATGGGGCGCGGAACCCCGCATCGGCGAGGATGCGCTGACCGTCGTCCGACAGCACGAAGGCGACGAACGCCGCGGCCGCATCGGGGTTCGGAGCATCGGCGAGGGCCGCGATCGGGTAGCGGTTGACGACGGCGTCGGCGCCGTCGGGCACGATGGCCTCGACGTCGTCACGACCGGCGACGTCGGTGGCGTACACGAGTCCGGCATCGGCCTCGCCCGCGGCGACCTTGGTCAGGACGGCGGTGACGTTCTGCTCCGAGCTCGCCGGGCTCACCCTGACGCCCGCGTTCGACAGCAGCGTCTGCGACGCGGCGCCGCACGGCATCTCCGGCGCGCACAGCACGGTGGTGACCCGCGCGAGGTCGGCGAGCGCCGATACCCCGCCGGGATTGCCCGCCGGCACCGCGATCACCAGGGTGTTGCCCGCGAAGATCTGCGGCTCCGGCGCCTGAGCCGACACCTTCGCCATGTTCTTCTCATCGGCCGACGCGAACACGTCCGCGGGGGCGCCCTCGCCGATCTGCGTGGCGAGCGTGCTCGACCCGTCGTACACGGCGCTCACGGTGACCCCGGGGTGCGCGGCCTCGAACGCCGTCGCGATCTCGTCGAACGAGCGCTGCAGTGACGCGGCGGCGTAGACCTCGAGGGTGCCGCCGAGCTGATCATCGGATGCCGCGGGCTCCGGCGCGGGGCTGGCACAGGCGGCGAGGAGGGCCGCGGCCGAGAGGACGGCGGAGAAACGGAGGAGGCGGCGCACGGGAGATCCTTACGGCGCCACGCGCCTCTCGACAGTGATCCGCATTCGCGGAGATCACGATCGAATATATCCGCTTTTCTCGCTCTCGGGCCTGCGGGAGAGGCCCCGTGTGACACGAGGACGGTCGCCGACGGGCCGAACTCCTGAGAAATCCCGAGGACGTGGCATCCGCGCCGCCTCTCCGCGCCCCGCGACGGCGAAACTCAGGAGTTTCGCTCGCCTCGCGTCCGAGCGCGTCAGCCCCGCGGCGCCTCCACCGTCACGACCGTCGCCTTGACCGACGCCACCGCCAGCGAGCCGGGCTCGAGCGCGAGTTCCTCGGCGGCCTCGGCCGACATCAGCGACACCACCCGGTGCGGGCCGCACTGCAGGTCGACCTGCGCCATCACCCCGTCGATCTGCACGCGCGTGACGATCCCGACGAAGCGGTTGCGCGCGCTGGATGCGATGCCGGTGGGATCTTCCGGTTCGTCGGCGAGGGCCACCGCGCGCTCCGCGAGGGCGGCCCCGGGGATCTCGACCGGCGACGCCCCGGTGGTGGGCAGAACGCCCTGGTCGATCCAGCGGCGCACGGTGTCGTCACTGACCCCGAGCAGGCGGGCGGCCGTGGCGATGCGGAAGGTGTTCGGCATGCGATGACCGTATCGCCCGGCCCCCTCCTTCGCGGCGCGAGCGGGCCCCCGAGCCACGAGCCGTCGTCCGCCCCCGGATCCCCTCCCGGCAACGGCCGCGCCCGGGCACCGCGGTGGACGAATC
>NZ_LDRT01000184.1 GCF_001476655.1 Microbacterium testaceum
GACGCCTTCACGGTGTCGGCGAGCTGCTCGGGACGCGAGGCGCCCACGAGAGCGGCGGCGATGTTCGGGTTCTGCAGCACCCACGCGATCGCGAGCTGCGGCATCGCGAGACCCGCCTCGTCGGCGATGGGCTTGAGCCGCTGCACGGCCTCGAGCGTGTCGTCGTTCAGGAACCGCTTGATGAAGTTCGCGCCGCTCTTCTCGTCGGTGGCCCGGGACCCCTCGGGCGCGGGCTGACCCGGCAGGTACTTGCCGCTCAACACGCCCTGAGCCATGGGCGACCAGACGATCTGCGAGATGCCGAGTTCTTCGCTGGCGGGGACGACCTTGCCCTCGATGACGCGCCACAGCATCGAGTACTGCGGCTGGTTCGAGATGAGCTGGATGCCGAGCTGCTTCGCGAGCGCGTGCCCCTCGCGCAGCTGCTCGGCGGTCCACTCGGACACACCGATGTAGAGGGCCTTACCCTGGCGCACGACGTCGGCGAATGCCTGGAAGGTCTCTTCGAGCGGGGTCTCGTAGTCGAAGCGGTGGGCCTGGTAGAGGTCGACGTAATCGGTGCCGAGGCGCTTGAGCGACCCGTTGATCGAGTCCATGATGTGCTTGCGGCTCAGCCCGGTGTCGTTCGGACCCATCGGGCCGGTGGGGAAGTACACCTTCGTGAAGATCTCGAGCGACTCGCGCCGCTGCCCCTCGAGGGCCTTGCCGAGCACCGTCTCGGCGGCGCCATTGGCGTAGCCGTCGGCGGTGTCGAACGTCGTGATCCCGGCGTCGAGCGCGGCGTGCACGGTTGCGATCGCGGCGTCGTCGCCGACCTGCGAGCCGTGGGTCACCCAGTTGCCGAGGGTGATCTCCGAGATCTTGAATCCACTGTTTCCGAGGTAGCGATAACCGACCATTCTTCAACGCTAGCCCTCCCCTCCGACATCGGGGCCGTGGCATCCGGAACCGGGTTCTGCCAGGCTCGGTGAGAGCGCGCCGGTCGGCGTCGCAACGACGGAGGACACCCCCATGACCCACCGACCCGATGACGCGCTCACGCCCGTTTTCGACCGTGCCGGCGAAGCCTCGCGGCGCCCGCGCGACCGTTTCCCGCGCACGCCCGAACTGCCCGAGACGGCGTACCAGATCGTGCACGACGAGATGATGCTCGACGGCAACGCGCGCATGAACCTCGCGACCTTCGTCGGCACGTGGATGGACGAGCACGCCGACCGGCTCTACGCCGACGCGTACGACAAGAACATGATCGACAAGGACGAGTACCCGCGCACCGCCGAGATCGAGCGCACCTGCTGGCGCATGCTCGCCGACCTCTGGCATGCCCCTTCGGTCGACGGTGCGGTGGGCACCTCGACGATCGGCTCCTCGGAGGCGTGCATGCTCGGGGGCCTCGCGCTCAAGCGGCGCTGGCAGCACGCGCGCCGCGCGGCGGGGAAGTCGACCGAGAAGCCGAACCTCGTGATGAGCAGCGCGGTGCAGGTGTGCTGGGAGAAGTTCTGCAACTACTGGGACGTCGAGGCCCGCTACGTCCCCGTCACCGACGAGCACCCCGTGTTCGACGGCCACGACCTCGCCGACTACGTCGACGAGAACACGATCGGCGTCGTCGCGATCCTCGGGGTGACATACACCGGGGCGTACGAGCCCGTGGCATCCATCTCCGAAGCTCTGGATGCCGTCGAGCAGGCCACGGGACTCGACATCGCCATCCACGTCGACGGCGCCTCCGGGGCGATGGTCGCGCCGTTCCTCCGGCCCGAGCTGGAGTGGGACTTCCGTCTCGAGCGCGTGCACTCGATCTCGACCTCGGGACACAAGTACGGCGGTGTGTACCCCGGCGTCGGCTGGGTCGTCTGGCGCGAGGAGAAGTGGCTGCCCGAAGACCTCGTATTCCGGGTCAGCTACCTGGGCGGCGACATGCCCACCTTCGCGCTGAACTTCTCTCGTCCCGGAGCCCCGGTGCTGCTGCAGTTCTACCTCTTCCTGCGTCTCGGCTTCGAGGGGTACGCCACCGTGCAGCGCGGCCTGCAGAAGGTCGCGCTGCACCTCTCGCACGGCATCGGCGCGATGGGGCCGTTCGAGCTGGTGAGCGACGGCAGCGACCTGCCCGTGTTCGCGTGGCGCATGCGCCCGGGATACACCGAGAACTGGAACCTGTACCACCTGTCGGACCGGCTGCGCATGCACGGCTGGCTCGTGCCCGCCTACCCGCTCCCCGACGACATGTCCGATCGCACCGTGCAGCGCATCGTCGTGCGCGCAGGACTCAGCCTCGACCTCGCCGACGACCTGCTGGACGACATCCGCACCGAGGTCTCGTACCTCGACAGACTGCAGTCGCCGATGCCGACCGAGGGCACGGGGCCGGGTTTCCACCACTGAGCGGGCGCGGCGGCCCTCAGGGCGCGGCGGCCCTCACGCCGCGGCGACCCTCACGCCGCGGCGGAGCGACGCCTCGCCTGCTCGCGCGGATCGGGAACGGGGACGGCGGCGATGAGCGCCCGCGTGTACTCCTCGCGCGGGGAGGCGAGCACCTCGCGGCGCGTCCCCTCCTCGACGATGCGCCCGCGCTGCAGGACGACCACCCGGTCGCTCAGCTGGTCCACGACCGCGAGGTCGTGACTGATGAACAGGCACGCGAACCGCAGCTCCTGCTGGAGACGGCGCACCAGGTCGAGCACGGTCGCCTGTACCGACACGTCGAGCGCCGAGGTCGGCTCGTCGGCCACGAGCAGTCGGGGCTCGAGCGCGATCGCCCGTGCGATCGCGACGCGCTGACGCTGACCGCCCGACAGCTCGTGCGGAAAACGGCCCGCCCAGGATGCCGGGAGCTCGACGTCCGAGAGCAGAGCGGCGACCCGCGCCTCGCGCTCGCGCGGCGAGAGGGCGGTGTGCGCTCGCAGCGGCTCCGCGATCGAGGCCCCGATGCTCATGCGGGGATCGAGGGCCGCGGTGGAATTCTGGAACACGACCCCGACCGACCGCTTGACCGCGAGCGACTCGGCCCGGCGGGCGGTGCGCAGGTCGACGCCGTCGATGAGCACCCTCCCCGAGGTGATCGGGGCGAGACCCAACGCGCACATGCCGATGGTGCTCTTGCCCGACCCCGACTCCCCCACCAGCGCCGTGGTCTGCCCGCGGGGGATGCGAAGGCTCACGTCGTCGACGGCGGTGAGGGCGCGCGCCCCGCGACCGTAGACGACCGTGAGCCCCTCGACCTCGAGCACGGGCTCCCCGTCCGCGTCGACCGCGGGCCGGTCCGACGCGCCCAGGCGCGGAACGGCGGACAGCAGCTCGCGCGTGTAGGGCGCCGACGGCGCGTCGAAGATGCGCTGCACCTCGGCGCGCTCCTGCACCTCGCCGCGGCGCAGCACCACGACGCTGTCGGCCATGTCGGCGACCACGCCCATGTCGTGCGTGATGAGCAGCATGGCCGTGCCGGTGCGCTCGCGCAGCCGGCGCATCACATCGAGCACCTCGCGCTGCACCGTCACGTCCAACGCGGTCGTCGGCTCGTCGGCGATGATCAGCTCGGGGTCGCACGCCAGGGCCATCGCGATCATGACGCGCTGGGCCTGACCACCCGACATCTGGTGCGGATACGAGCGCACGCGCGCCGCGGCATCCGGGATCTCCACCATCGTCAGCAACTCCACCACGCGGGCGCGGCGGGCGGCGCGGTCCATGTCGGGACGGTGCACGCGCAGCACCTCGTCGATCTGATGACCGATCGGGAAGACGGGGTCGAGGGCGTTCATCGGGTCCTGGAAGACGACCGCGATGCGCGAACCGCGGATCGCGTTCAAGCGGTTCTCGTCGAGGGCGAGCAGGTCGATGCCGTCGAACGTCGCGGTGCCGCGCACGCGCGCCCGCTCGGGGAGCAGACCGACGAGGGCGAGAGCGCTGACGCTCTTCCCCGAACCCGACTCCCCCACGAGGGCCACGATCTCGCCACGTCCCACGGTCAGGTCGAGGCCCGCGACGGCCACCACCTCTTCCTCGCCGAGGTCGAAGACGACCTCGAGACCGGCGACCTCCAGCACGGGCGCGCTCACGAGCCCGGCTCCCGGTCGGGAGCGTCGACGGCGGGCGCGCCGGCGGCCCGCGCGTCCGCGGCCTGCGCGTCCGCGGCGAGGGTGCTGTCGCGGTACTCCTGCCACTCGGCCAGCATCTTGCGGTGGTGCCCGACGAGCCACGTCATGTAGCGCAGGGCGTTGGTCAGACGCGTCCGCGGTCGCGACGCGTCCTCGGGGAGCACGTCGAGGCCGAACTCGAGGGTCGAGTTGATGCGGCGGACGTAGTCGCGCTCACCGGCGAGGAAGCCTCCCCACACGTCGTCCTCGGTACGGAAGTAGTGGCTGCGGTCCCCGGGGATCGCGTGCCGCTTCAGGAAACCGAGGTTGACCAGCGCCCGGGTCGACATCGATACCGCGCCCGCGCTCGCCTGCAGCAGGTCGGCGATGCGCGCCGACGACAGGTAGGGCTCGTCGACGATCAGGAGCAGCGCGAGGACACGCCCCTCCATGCGCGGGTTTCCCGCCGCGCCCCACGCGTACGCGAAGTCCTCCACGAAGGCGCTCACGGCCTCGTCGAGCACGTCCGCGGAGGCGTGATCCGGCGTGTGGTCGGACGCACCGGCGGTCGCAGCGCGTTCTTCGTCCGTCACAGGGCCATCCCCTTCAGCAGCTCGGACGGCTGCTCTGTCGACAGAGCGTAGCGATAGCGGTCGAACGGCCACATGGACATGCCGCTCAAGCGGATCGACACGACCGCGCCCGCGGCATCCCTCTCCACGCTCACCGGCTCTCCACTCGCGCCGAAGCTCGCCCGCGCCGGAAGGCGCAGCGTCCCGTCGTCGTCGGCCTCGAGCACCTCGGCGGAACGGGCGGGGTCGGGATCGGCCGGGTGCAGCACCGCGACGGCACCGCCGAGATCCACGAGGTCGGCCACGCTCCACATGCTCGCGAACCGTCCCGTGACCGCAGCCGTGCCCGGCTCGCGATCGGCTTGGGCGAGGGCCAGACGCAGGATGCCGATGGCCCCCGTCGCGAGGACGTCGGCCGGGCCGTCGATGGCGTTGGTGAGCACGCTCACGACGAGGTCGTCGTCGAGGTCGAGCCACGTGCGCGTGATGTGGCCGGGGTAGCCCCCGCTGTGTCCGATGAGACGCGCCCCGTCGAGGTCGCGCACGTCGAAGCCCAGCCCGTAATGGCGAAGGACCCCGGCGTACTCGATGTCGGACTCCCGCCGTTGCAGGAGCCTCTTCGCCGCGTCCGACACGAGCGTGTCGTCGCCGGGTGCATGGGCGGCGAAGTACGCCGACAGGTCGCGC
>NZ_LDRT01000185.1 GCF_001476655.1 Microbacterium testaceum
GACTGGCCCACCGAGAACGGCTGGGTGAACTACAACAGCCTGCAGCAGCTGTCGTACTTCGCGATCACGTTCGTCGCGGCGCCCCTCGCGATCCTCAGCGGAGTCCGCCTGTCGGGTGTCTGGCCGAAGGACGCTGAGAAGCTCAACCGCCTGTACCCGCTGGAGTGGGCACGCCGGATCCACTTCCCCGTGATGCTGTTCTTCGTCGCGTTCATCGTCGTGCATGTGGCCCTGGTGCTGTCCACCGGCGCCCTGCGCAACCTGAATCACATGTACGCCGCCCGCGGCGCAGCCGACCCCGACGCCTTCGCGAGCGACCCGACCGGGTTGCTGGTCTTCGCGGCATCCCTGCTCGTGATGGCCGTCGGCTGGGTCGCCGCGCGCCCCGCGGTGCTCGTGCCGATCGCCCGCCTCTTCGGCGACGTGAAGCAGCGCTGACCCGCCCCCGCGGGAAGGGATGCCGAGAACGCAGTCGTTTGTCGAGGACGTAGGCCGTTGCCGGTGTTCGTGTGCGGTTTCGGTGTTCGTGTGCGGTTTC
>NZ_LDRT01000186.1 GCF_001476655.1 Microbacterium testaceum
ATAATTGACATCGGCTTTTTCGACTGTACTGGCAGGCTGCGTCTGTAGCATCCCTAAGGCTAGCGCGTTCTCACGCTCTTTCTTTTCCAGCACAAGACGGCATTCGAGCTTTCTGCCTGTCTCGTTGGCTGCGAGATGCGTATGAGCGACAGGCGACAGCGTCTGCTTTTTCCCAGTGGAGTTCGGCATACGAGCTTTCTCCCTGCACGCTCCCCGCACCCCATCGGGGCACCGCACGCTCCGTCGCGACACGGTGACCGAGGTGTAACACCGCGGAGACAATGGCGCGCTTGACTGGGGGAACAGGGGCGGTGTGGCCGCCTGCGACCGCACGCGAGAGAGAGCGCCCGATGAGATTCCGATCGACGCGTCCCGAGACCAGCATCGACCCCGCGCCCGCGGTCCCCGACGTCATGCGAGCAGCCGTCTTCGATGCTCCCGGCGCCCCCGATACGCTGCACGTCGCCGACGTCCCCGTCCCCTCCCCGGTCCTCAGCGAGGTGCTCGTCCGCGTGGTCGCGGCAGGGATCAACCCGATCGACGCCAAGACCCGAGCGGGCCGCGGCATGTCGGGCGCGATCGACGCGTGGCCCGCGGTCCTCGGCCTCGATGTCAGCGGTGTGGTGGTGCGAGCCCCCTTCGACGCTCACCCGTTCCCGGTCGGCACCGAGGTGTACGGCATGGCTGCGGTCCCCCGCACCCCGGGCGGCTACGCCGAGTACGCCGTGGTGCCCACCCTGTCCCTCGCCCGCAAACCCGCGTCCCTGTCGTACGTCGAGGCCGCGGGCGTGCCCGTCGCGGCCCTCACCGCGTGGGGCCTCGTCGTCGAGACCGCACTCGCCCACCAGGGCCAGCGCATCCTCGTGCACGCGGGAAGCGGCGGCGTCGGTCATTTCGCGGTGCAGTTCGCGGCGTACTTCGGCGCGCACGTCATCGCGACAGGGTCTGCCCGCAACCTCGACTGGCTGCGCGAGCTCGGCGCCGCCGAGGTCGTCGACTACACCTCGACCCGCTTCGAAGACGTCGTCGCCGATGTCGACGTCGTGATCGATCTCATCGGCAACGTCTCCGACGACACCGGCACACGCTCCCTCGAGGTCCTGCGCCCGGGAGGTCTGCTCATCGAGGTCCCCACCGGCGCGTGGCCCGGATTCCGCGAAGCGGCCTCGGCGCGCGGCATCCGGTCGACCGATTACAAGACGATCCCCGACGGCGCTGCTCTCGCGACCATCGGGCGCCTGCTCGACTCGGGTGCGGTGCGGGTGTTCATCGACCGGGTCTTCGACCTCGACGAGGCCGCCGCCGCACACACCGAGCTCGAGCGAGGGCACACGCGCGGCAAGATCGTGCTGCACGTCAGCGACGACTGACTCAGCCGGCGGACAGCACGCGGCGCCCCTCCGCGACGACCTCTTCGGCGACGTCGTCGAGCACCGCTGAAGTGAGGTTCCACTGCTGCCAGAACAGCGGCACCTCGACGGGATCGTCTCCGAGCCGCACGAGGGTGCCCTCTGACAGCCCCGCGGCCGACTGGAAGTTCGGGAGCAGCCCCCACCCGAGCCCCAACTCGACCGCGGTGGCGAAGTCCTGGGATGCCGGAACCCGGTGCCGCGGAGGCGCCGCCGCGGCGACTCCCCTACGGGCCAGCCACTGGGTCTGCAGATCGTCGCGGCGATCGAAGTCCACGACGGGCGACACCGCGAGCGCTGCGACATCGACCCCATCGGGGAACCACCGCGCCGCGAACGCCGTCGTCGCCACCGCCTCGTACTGCAGGACGCCGAGCCGGCGCACGCGGCATCCCGCGACCGGGGACTCTCGCGAGGTCACTGCCGCCATCACCGTGCCCGCCTCGAGAAGCCCCGCGGTGAAATCCTGATCGTCGCGGTGCAGGTCGAAGACGACCGGACGACGCTGGGCGACCCGTGCCAGCGGGGGGAGGAACCACGTCGCGAGCGAGTCCGCGTTCACCGCGAGGGGAACGGATGCCACCGCCCCGCCTTCCGCCCCGATGGCCGCGAGCGCGTCGTGCTCCAGCAGCGCGATTTGACGGGCCAGGCGGACGACGGCATCGCCCGCCTCGGTCGTCCGCACGGGCTTCGACCGCACGAGCACGACCCGTCCGAGCTGGTCCTCGAGCGCGCGGAGGCGCTGGCTCACCGCGGACGGGGTGACGTGCAGACGACGGGCCGCGGCATCCAGGGTCCCTTCCTCCACGACGATGGCGAGGGTCCGGGCGAGGTCGAGGGGAATCGACATGAAGCAATGCTAACGGTGCCCCAGAATCTTGAGCTGGGCTTCTCTGGCACACGGACCTAACGTCGGAGCGTGCTCGCTCCCCTGCTCGCCGGCCTCGGCCTCGGCTTCTCGCTCATCGTCGCCATCGGCGCGCAGAACCTGTTCGTGCTGCGTCAGGGCGTACGCCGGGAACACCTGCTCGCCGTCGTCGCGGTATGCGCGATCTCCGACGCCGTGCTCATCGTGCTCGGCGTCTCGGGCATCGGCGTGCTGCTGCAGGCCGTCCCCTGGCTCATCGTCGTCGTGCGCTGGGCGGGCGCGGCGTTCCTCGTCGGCTACGGGGTGCTCGCGGCGCGTCGGGCCTGGCGTCCCCGCGGCGAGACCCTGCGCGTCGACATCACGACACCGCCCTCGGCCCCGGATGCCGGGCGCACGACGGTGCGGACGCGCCCCGCTCGCACCGCGCTCGGCGCGGCCGTCCTCACCTGTCTCGCCCTCACGTGGCTCAACCCGCACGTGTATCTCGACACGGTGTTCCTGCTCGGCTCGGTCGCCTCGACGCACGGAGACGGGCGCTGGGCGTTCGCGCTCGGCGC
>NZ_LDRT01000187.1 GCF_001476655.1 Microbacterium testaceum
TTCGCCTTCGGCATCGTCGGTGGTTTCGTCGCCGCCCACCTGGTGAACAAGGACCCCCGTGGCCAGGAGCTGTTCGCGCAGCTCGACTCGCGCATCAGCGAGTTCACCGATCGGATGAGCGACGCGTATCACGAGCAGGAATCACGGCTCTCCGAGATCGTCGACGACGTCAAGGGTGTCGCCGCTTCCGCCGGTGCGGCCCTCGACAACGCCGCCGACTCGGCACGCCCGGCATCCTCGTCCGACTGACCTTCCGGCATCCCACCCCCACCGCCGGGGGAGGATCCGCACGCCCATCGAAAGATTCGCCATGAAAACCGCCGAGATCGCCCAGCGTTTCCTCGACTTCTTCGAGAAGAAGAACCACACGATCGTCCCGTCGGCCTCGCTCGTCACCGACGATCCGGCCCTGCTGTTCACCGTGGCGGGCATGGTGCCCTTCATCCCGTACCTCAGCGGCGTCGTGCCGCCGCCCTACCCGCGGGCCGCCGACGTGCAGAAGTGCATCCGCACCAACGACATCGAGGAGGTCGGCAAGACCCCGCGCCACGGCACCTTCTTCCAGATGCTCGGCAACTGGTCGTTCGGCGACTACTTCAAGGAAGACGCGATCCGGTTCGCGTGGGAGCTGCTGACCGCGCCCGAATCCGAGGGCGGCCTGGCCTTCGATCCGAAGGATCTGTGGGTCACCGTCTACGAAGAGGACGACGAGGCGC
>NZ_LDRT01000188.1 GCF_001476655.1 Microbacterium testaceum
CGAAGAGGACGACGAGGCGCACGACCTCTGGCTGAAGCTGAGCACCCTCCCCGAGGACCGCATCCAGCGTCTCGGCAAGGACACCAACTACTGGTCGACGGGTCTTCCGGGCCCCGCGGGCCCCTGCTCGGAGATCTTCTTCGACCGCGGCCCGGACTACGGCATCGACGGGGGACCCGCCACCGACGACGACCGCTACGTCGAGATCTGGAACCTCGTGTTCATGCAGTACGAGATCACCAACGTGCGCTCGAAGTACGACTTCGACATCGTCGGCGAACTCCCCGCGAAGAACATCGACACCGGTATGGGCCTCGAGCGCATCGCGTTCATCAAGCAGGGCGTCGACAACATGTACGAGACCGACCAGGTGCGCCCCGTGCTCGATCTCGCGGCGAAGCTGGCGGGCAAGGCCTACGGCGCCGAATCGCACGAGGACGACGTGCGCCTGCGCATCGTCGCCGACCACGTGCGCTCCTCGCTCATGCTGCTCGCCGACGGTGTCACCCCCTCGAACGAGGGCCGCGGCTACATCCTCCGGCGCATCATGCGCCGCGCGATCCGATCGATGCGCCTGCTCGGCGTGGAGGGGGCGACGTTCCCCGAGCTGTTCGCCGCCTCGCGCGACGCGATGAAGGAGTCGTACCCCGAGGTCGAGGCCGATTACGCCCGTCTCTCGGCCTACGCCATCGCCGAGGAGCAGACGTTCCTGCGCACCCTCGCGGCGGGGTCCGCCATCCTCGACCAGTCGGTCGCCGAGGCCAAGAACGGCGGCGGCTCGACGCTCTCGGGCTCCGAGGCGTTCCTGCTGCACGACACCTACGGCTTCCCGATCGACCTCACGCTCGAGATCGCCGAGGAGGCCGGGCTGAGCGTCGACCGCGCGGCGTTCGACACGCTCATGCAGGAGCAGCGCACGCGCGCCAAGGCCGACGCCCGCGCCCGCAAGGGGGCGATCGCCGATCAGAGCGCCTACCGCGAGTTCCGTGCCCTGGGCGAGACCGTCTTCACCGGGTACACCGAGTTGCAGACGGAGTCGAAGGTGCTCGGCATCCTGGTCGACGGCCAGGGGACCGACCGCGCCTCCGAGGGGCAGATCGCCGAGATCATCACGGCGGAGACGGCGCTGTACGCCGAGTCGGGCGGCCAGGTCGCCGACAAGGGGACCATCGTCGGCCCGGGCTACGAACTCGAGGTCCTGGACGTTCAGCGCCCGGTTCCGGGTCTGATCAGCCACACCGTCGAGGTCACGACCGGCGAGGTCTCGGTCGGCGCGTCCGCCACCACGGTGGTCGACGCGCGGAACCGCCACTCGGCGCAGCAGGCCCACTCGGCCACGCACCTCGTACACGCCGCGATCCGTGACACCCTGGGCAAGACGGCCACCCAGACCGGCTCGCTGAACCGCGCCGGGTACATGCGCTTCGACTTCAGCTGGGGATCGGCGCTCTCGCCCGAGACCCGCACCGAGATCGAGGACATCGCCAACAACGCCGTCCGCGACAACCTCGAGGTCACCACGCGCGTGATGTCGCTCGACGAGGCGAAGGCCGCGGGCGCCATGGCGCTGTTCGGCGAGAAGTACGGCGACACCGTGCGCATGGTCGACATCGGCGGTCCGTGGTCGCGCGAACTCTGCGGTGGCACGCACGTCGCCCGCAGCGCCGAGATCGGGCTGGTCAACCTCGTCGGCGAGCAGTCGGTGGGCGCCTCCAACCGTCGCGTGGAGGCCCTCGTGGGTCTCGACGCCTTCCGGGATCTCGCCGCCGAGCGGGCAATCGTCTCGCAGCTGTCGACCTCGCTCAAGACCCCGCGCGAGCAGCTCACCAGCCGCATCGCCGAGCTCGCC
>NZ_LDRT01000189.1 GCF_001476655.1 Microbacterium testaceum
GATGCGCGAGAACTCCGCCTATGTGTTCGTGGCTCCGGGCAGCCCCTCGACGACGGCCCCGAGGACGTTCGCCGACCTGCGGACCGGGGCGCTCGCCGGCCGCGACTTCCGGTCGCTGCAGGAGTTCGCCGTGGCATCCATCGTCGAGGGCGGATACGCGACCGCCGACGTCGCACGGGTGTTCCGGATCCCCGCGTGGCGGCTCGAGCAGTGGGTCATCGAAACCGGGCACGCCCCGCGCTGAGGCACCCCGGCTACGACGAGAGGGCGCGCAGCTTCTCGAGGAGAGGCTCGGCGATCTCGTCGACGAAGCGCTGCTGCTGCTCGTCGCCGACCTGCACGATCGCGATGTCGGTGAAGCCCGCGTCGATGAAGGGTCGGACGCTCTCGGCGAGCTCGTCCAGGTCGGGCCCGCACGCGATCGAGTCGGCGACGTCCTCGGGGCGCACGAACTGCGAGGCACCCGCGAAACCGGCCGGCGTCGGGAGATCGGCGTTCACGGCCCAGCCCCCCGCGAACCACCGGAACTGATCGTGCGCGCGCGCGATCGCGGCATCCTTGTCGGGGTCCCAGCTGATCG
>NZ_LDRT01000019.1 GCF_001476655.1 Microbacterium testaceum
TCGGGGGCGGGGGAACCCGGCGGCGGGGGAGGGTTGAGCATGTCTTCGATCGGCACGACGACGGAGAGGTCGAAGGCCTTCGTCGCCTTCGGGGCCACGATGTCGACGGGCTGCGCACCGCCGAGGAATCGCGCGACCTCGTCGATCGGCCGGACGGTCGCCGAGAGGCCGATCCGCTGCGCGGGCTTCTCGAGCAGCGCGTCGAGCCGCTCGAGGCTCACCGCGAGGTGCGCGCCGCGCTTGGTCGCAGCGACCGCGTGCACCTCGTCGATGATGACGGTGTGCACGCCCCGCAACGTCTCGGCCGCCTGGCTCGTCAGCATGAGATAAAGCGACTCGGGGGTCGTGATGAGGATGTCCGGAGGATCGGTCACGAGCTTGCGCCGATCGCTCGAACTCGTGTCGCCGGACCGCACGCCCACGGTCACGCCGGGGACCTGGATGCCGAGGCGTCGGGCCGACTGCCCGATACCGACGAGCGGCGACCGGAGATTGCGCTCCACGTCGACGCCAAGGGCCTTGAGTGGCGAGATGTAGAGGACGCGGGTGTTCGTTGCCGGGGTCTTGGTCGCGGTCTTCTTGCCGCGGCGCGGGGGATCGGCATCCGGTGTCTCGGGGGCCTTTTCGCGGAAGATGCGGTCGATCGCGAAGAGGAAGGCCGAGAGCGTCTTGCCGGACCCGGTCGGGGCGACCACGAGAGCGTTGCGCCCGGACGACACCGATTCCCACGCGCCCTTCTGCGCGTTCGTGGGGGCCGAGAACGCGCCGCGGAACCAGTCCTGCGTCGCAGGACCGAATCTGTCGAGGACGTCAGCCATGCCGACATCCTCTCTCGGACCTCCGACATCGGGCCGGGGTTGACGTTCGCCCGCCGCGGAACGGCCGGGCGGCCGCCTCCAGACGACACGTTCGTGCCGAGGCCACGCGTGACGCGCCGCCACCGCCCGTGACCTCGGCGGATGGCCTCCCCTCAGCTCCCCCTCGCGGCGGAGGCGGTGAGGTGCGCGGCGGCCTAGCGTGACCGTATGAACAACGCATCGTCGTCCCGGCGGGCCGCCGTCGCGGTCGTGTCCGTCTCCGTGTGCCTCGGTCTCGCGATCGGTGCCGCCCTGTGGTTCGGCTCGCAGAACCTCCTCATGGGCGCCACGATCGGTGGCATCCTCGCCCTGCTGTTCGGCGGTTTCGCGGTCTTCACGTTGCGTCAGGCGCATCCGTCGCAGGGCGGCGCGGGAACCGACGGCGGAGCCGCGATCGTCGGCGGCTTCGGCGACGGCGGCTGCGCGGACGGCGGAGGCGGGGGTGCCGACGGCGGCGGCGCCTGCTGAGCTCACGGCTCTCGCTCGATGAGCCTCCCGTCCTCCAGCTCCAGTTGGAGGTCAAGGTCCAGACGCCCGAGGAACGCGTCGTCATGGCTCACCACCAGGACCGCACCCCGGTACGCCTGGAGCGCGGCGACCAGTTGGTCGACCGTGTCGAGGTCGAGGTTGTTCGTCGGTTCGTCGAGCACGAGCAGCTGCGGGGGCGGATCGGCCAGCAGCACGCGGGCGAGGGCGACACGGAACCGCTCACCACCCGACAGCGAGCCGACCGGGCGGGTCACCGCGTCGCCGCGCACGAGGAACCGTGCCAGTCGATCGCGCACGAGCGCCACGGGAACGCCCGGCGCCGCCGCGCACACGGTGTCGAGGACGGATGCCGTGTCGTCGAGGCCGTCGAGACGCTGCGGCAGGTAGCCGACGTGCTCGACGCTCGCTCGGGCATGGATCGGCCCCGCGGGGTCCACGGCGCGGACGAGGCTCTCGAGAAGCGTCGTCTTGCCGATGCCGTTGCGACCCACCAGCGCGACGCGCTCGCGACCCGTGACGATCCACTCGCGCTCCTCGTCGCCGAGCGTCAGGATCCGCCGTCCGGCTGCGTTCCCCGGATCGGGCAGGTCGATGCGCACCACGTCGTCGTCGCGCACGCGGGCTGACGCCTCGTCGAGCGCGGCGCGCGCGGCATCCTCTTTCCCTTTCATCTCGATGCTCAGCCGCCCCGCGCTCACCTGCGCCGCGTTGGCGCGACCCCCCGCGATGATCTTCGGGACCCTCTTCTCGACCTTCGCCTTCTGCGCGACGCGGGATCGGGCGGCGAGCTTGTCGTACGACTCGATGCGCTGTCGCCGCTCGCGCCGCAGCGATTGGACCGCGTCGCGTTCGGCGCGCACGGCGGCCTCCTGCTCCGCGTCGCGGTGCGCGCGCCACACGCTGTAGGGGCCGCCGACGACGCTGAGGCTCTGGCCGTAGAGCTCGGCGGTGGCATCCATCAGCTCGAGCAGACCGACGTCGTGACTGACGATGACCAGCGTGCCGGGCCAGCTCTGAACGAGCTCGCTCACGCGCGCCCGGGCGTCGCGGTCGAGGTCGTTGGTCGGTTCGTCGAGGAGCGTGATGTCGGCCGCGCGGGCGCGGAGCCCGACGAGCGCGGTCAGCATCGTCTCCCCTCCCGAGAGCTCCCCGACGGTGCGGTCCAGGGCATCGGATGCCAGGCCCGCCTCGGCGAGCAGGGCGTGGGCGCGCGCCTCGACGTCCCAGTCGTCGCCGACCGCGTCGAAATGGTGCGGCGCCACGTCGCCCGACTCGATGGCGCGCAGGGCGGTCAGTGCCGTCTCGACGCCGAGGAGTGCCGAGACGGGTCGGTGCGGATCCGCCGCGAGACGCTGCGGGAGCATGACGACGTCACCGGATGCCGAGACCGTGCCGGAGGTGGGGGCGAGGTGCCCCGAGGCTAAGCGCAGGAGCGTGGACTTGCCGGCGCCGTTTCGGCCGACGAGACCGGTGCGGCCCCGGCCGAGGGCGCCGGAGACCTCGTCGAGGGCGACGGTTCCGTCGGGCCAGACGAGGCGGACGCGGTCAAAGACGAGGGAAGGGGAAACAGTTGACATGACGGAACTCCGGGAACGCGGGATGCGCGGACACCGGACCCGTCCGCGTCAGCGGAGGGCGGCCGAGAAACGGCGGGTCGACGGGTCAGCGCGCGGACAGGGGCGCGGAAGCGTCGACGTTCTTCACCGGAGGAGACCTCGTTCTCGGGGACAGGGCTGTCCACGTTAGCGGACTCGGGGTCGATGCGGAACCCCTGCGAACCGGTCGCCGTGGTTACGATGTCGGCGTGGTCACCTCCGCGCCTCTCGACCGTCAGCGAGCAGACGCTCGTCGGCGTCGGCTCCTGTTCGCGTGGGCGGTGACGTTCCCCGCGTGGGTGGTCGCGTTGCTCGTCGTCGGCATCTTCCTCGGCGACGTCGTGGGCGGCCTGCGCACCGGTGCGCTCTTGGGTGCTGTCATGGCCGCGGTGGGCTCGATCCCTCCCGGTCGAGGCGGCGGCTCCGTGTCGTCGTCTCCCTACGTCGACAGCGGCCCCGCGTCGGACGCCTCGTGCGGCGACAGCGGGGGAGGCGACAGCTCGCACTGCTGAGTCATTCCGCCGCCTCGCGGCCCGCGAGGCGCGCGTCGAGGAAGGCGCGGACGTCGTCGAGTTCGGCCTGCGAGATCGAGTGCGTCAGCCCCGGGTAGACCCGACCGCTCAGCTCGCTGTGCCCGGGGAGCCACTGCGCCGTCGCGTCGATCAGGGGCGTCGGGATGACGTCGTCCGCCGCGCCACGCCCCCAGAACACCGGGGGACGACGTTCGGCGAGGACGGCGTCCCCGGGGAGTTCGCCCCCTGCCGCGTAACCGGCCAGCACCACGACGAACGACACCGCCTCGGGGTCGACCCGCAGCGTCTGGAGGGCGACCGCGCCGCCCTGCGAGAAGCCGAGCAGTCCGACGGGCGCCGTGCCCGCGGCATCTTGCATCCAGGCGAGCACGGACTCCGCCGCGCGGGTGACGGCGTCCGGATCGCGTCCGTTCAGCCCCTCGATGGGGTACCACGAAGCCCCGGGCATGGGCCAGGGCGGGGTGAGCGGGGCGCGCAGACTCGCGATCACGTAGTCGGCGGGGAGGTACGGGGTGAGCCCGAACAGATCGTGCTCGTCGGAGCCGTATCCGTGGAGGAGGAGCAGGACTGGGCGATCCCCGCGTTCGTGCGCAGGCACGGACCACCGGACGAGGGCGGGATCG
The DNA here is from genome assembly GCF_001476655.1 of Microbacterium testaceum. Taxonomy (GTDB): domain Bacteria; phylum Actinomycetota; class Actinomycetes; order Actinomycetales; family Microbacteriaceae; genus Microbacterium; species Microbacterium testaceum_C. The sequence continues at coordinate 4,098 of NZ_LDRT01000019.1, forward strand.
AGGGAGAGGGGCGTGCTCATGCGGCCATTGTGGCAAAGGCCTCCGACATCCGGCTCCTCGGGGCGGTGAGCCCCGGCCGCGGAAGGAGGACCCGGCGCGGGAGGACGTCCCGCCGGGCAGATCCCCTCCCGTCCCGGAATCCCCTCCCGTCGCGCGGGCCGATCCGCCGCCTCTGCGCGCGTCGACCCGCTGCGTTCTCGGAGGCCGACCCGCCGCGACCGCGCGGACACGCGGCATCGGCGGCGGACGGTTGGTATACAGGGAGCATGGCTGTCCGCACACCCGACCCCGAACCCGGCGACAACGGCGAAGAGCGCGAGCCGCTGTCCGGCCCCTTCTCGGGCGCACCCGGCGGCCCGAACACCAACCCGGGGTGGCTCAGCGAGGTCGAACTCGCCGAGGCACGGCGACGTCTCCCCATGCTCTACGTCGAGGCGCTGCCGGTACGCACCGACGGCATGGGCATGGTGACGCAGGTCGGCATCCTGTTGCGGGCGACCCCGCTCGGCGAGATGACCCGCACCCTCGTCTCGGGGCGCGTGCGGTACGGCGAGACCGTGCGCGACGCGCTGTTCCGCCACGTCGAGAACGACCTCGGGCCCATGGCCTTCCCCCTGCTCCCGCCGCAGCCGGCGCCGTTCACGGTGGCCGAGTACTTCCCGCTCCCGGGCGTCAGCGCGTTCCACGACGACCGGCAGCACGCCGTCGCCCTCGCGTACGTCGTTCCCGTGACCGGCACGTGCGAACCGCGTCAGGACGCGCTCGAGGTCACGTGGCTGTCGCCGGAGGAGGCGGCCTCCGATGCGCTCGCCGCCGAGATGGAGGGCGGCCGCGGCACCCTCGTCCGGCAGGGCCTCGCCTCGGTGGGCGCGCTACGCTGACGCGTCCCCTCCTGCACCGTTCGGGATTCCCGGCGGCTGTCCCCCGGACGTTGCCCGGTGTCGGAGACCCTGCCTAGGGTCGGAGGATGCCGGATTCTCCCGTGGAACCCCTGACCCTGCCTCGCGACCTCGACGGGTGGCGAGCCTTCGCCCGCGAGCGTCCGCGCGAACGGCTCGACCGCGTCGCCGAGATCGACGCACGGCTCGTCGCCGAGACGGAGTCGAGCGCCCGCGAGCGACTCGCCCTCTGGAACGAGGCCGAGCTCGCGCTCGCCGAGGCGGCCGCCCCCTCCCACCTGCTCAGCGAATCGCACCCCGACGCGGGCGTCCGTGACGCGGCCGAGGCCCAGGCCCAAGAGGTCGAGGCGGTGCAGGCGCGGCGCCTCCTCGACCGCGACCTGTGGAGCGTCTTCGCCCATCTCGACGCCGACGGGCTCGCCCCTGACGAACTCCGCCTCCTCGACCAGATCCGTCGGGACTTCCGTCGCGGCGGCGTCGATCTCGCGGATGCCGATCGTGAGCGCGTTCGCGAGCTGACCGACCGCGACACCGAGCTGTCCTTGACCTTCTCTCGGAACGTCCGCGAGGGGCGCCGCGAGATTCGGGTGCCCGCCGCCTCGCTCCAGGGGCTGCCCGCCGACTTCATCGAGGCGCACCCCGCCGACGACGATGGGCTCGTGACACTCACCACCGAGTACACCGACCTCATGCCTGTGCGCGAGTACGCACGCGATCGGTCGGTGCGTCAGGCCCTCGTCGGCGCGTACAACGATCTCGCGTGGCCCGTGAACGAACCGGTCCTCGCGGAGCTCCTCGCGGTCCGCGCGGAGCGGGCGGACCTGCTCGGCTACGGCGACTGGGCCGACTACGAGACCGAGACGCGCATGATCGGCTCGAGCGCGGCCGCGGCCGCGTTCCTCGAGCGCGTCGCGGCGGCGGCGGCCCCCGCCGCGACCGCGGAGTATGAGCGCGTCCTGGCCCGTCTGCGCCGCGATGATCCCGACGCGGACGCCGTCACGATCGCCGACTTCTGGTACGTCCTGGGCGCACTCAAGCGCGAGGAGTACGACGTGGACGCGCAGCTCGTGCGCTCGTATTTCCGGTTCGATCGGGTGCTCGACGGCGTGCTCGCCACGACGGGTCGATTGCTCGACGTCGACTACGTGCCGGTCGCGACCACGTCCTGGCACGACGACGTGCGCACGTACGACGTCGTCCGCGCGGGGGAGCGGCTCGGGCGCATCCACCTCGACCTGCACCCGCGCGACGGCAAGTACAACCACGCCGCGTGCTTCGGTCTCGCGCCCGGCATCGCCGGTCGCGCGTTGCCCGAGTCGGTCCTGCTGTGCAACTTCTCGCGCGGCCTCCTCGAGCACGACGAGGTCGTGACGTTCTTCCACGAGTTCGGCCACCTCGTGCACGACATCCTCGGCGGGCACCAGAAGTGGGCGCGTTGGACGGGGGTGGCCACCGAGTGGGACTTCGTCGAGGCGCCGAGCCAGCTGCTCGAGGAGTGGGCCTGGGATCACGAGGCGCTCGCCGCCTTCGCGGTGAACGACGAGGGCGAGTCCATTCCCGCCGATCTCGTCGCGCGCATGCGCACCGCCGACGCGTTCGGTCGCGGACTCGAGGTGACCCGGCAGCTCGGCCACGCGACGACCTCGTACCGTCTGCACGTGGACCGCCCCGCAGATCTCGCTGCCGCCGTCGACGGGTACTACCGCGCCGCGAGCCCGGTGACTCCGCTCGATGGGTCGCACTCCTACGCCGGTTTCGGGCACCTCACCGGCTACGGCGCCTGCTACTACACCTACCAGTGGAGCCTCGTGATCGCGCGCGACCTGCTCTCGGCGTTCGGCGGCGACCTCTTCGATGAGGACACCGCCACCCGCTACCGGCGCGAGATCCTCGAACCGGGCGGCACGCGCGATGCGCGAGAACTCGTCGAGGCCTTCCTCGGCCGCGAGAACACGTTCGACGCCTACCGGGACTGGCTCGCCGGGTCATGAGACGCCGAGGGGCACGGCATCCATCCCGATCAGGACGGATGCCGTGGGCCCTCGGCCGTGTCTCGACACGGGTCGAGCGGTGTCGCTGGGAGACCGCGGCGTGATCGCGGGGCGGCATGTGCCGCGTCGTCCGCGGATGCCGGGCGCGCGACGTCGGGCTCAGCTCACGCGGTCGTCTCGCGCGCGATCGCCGCGACGAACGCGTCGATGTCGTCTTCGGTGGTGTCGAACGAGCACATCCACCGCACCTCGCGGCGCAGCTCGTCCTCCCCACCGCCACTCGAATCATCGCTGTCGCGCTGATCCGAGCCTCCGTCGGCGGGGCCCCAATCGTAGAAGCGGAAGCTCGCGCGCAGCCGGTCGGCGACCCCGACGGGAAGGATCGCGAAGACGCCGTTGGCCTGGGTGGGCTGCGTGAACTCCACGCCCTGGATCGAGCCGTCGGCGAGGCCCGCCTCGACGCCCGCGCGCAGGCGCTGGGCCATCGCGTTCGAGTGACGCGCGTTGCGCAGCCACAGGTCGTCCTCGAGCAGGGCGACGAGCTGCGCCGAGACGAAGCGCATCTTGCTCGAGAGCTGCATGTCCAGCTTGCGCAGGTAGGTCAGCCCCGTCGAGGCCTCGGGGTCCAGCACGACGATGGCCTCGCCGATCATCGCGCCGTTCTTCGTGCCTCCGAAGCTCAGCACGTCGACGCCGGCGTCGCGGGTGAAGGCCCGCAGCGGCACGTCGAGCGCCGCGGCGGCATTCGAGATGCGGGCGCCGTCCATGTGCAGGCGCATGCCGTGCCCGTGGGCGTGGTCGGCCAGCGCGCGGATCTCGTCGACGGTGTACAGCGTGCCGAGCTCGGTCGACTGCGTGATCGACACCACCAGCGGCTGTGCGCGGTGCTCGTCGCCCCAGCCCCACGCCTCGCGGTCGACGAGCTCGGGGGTGAGCTTGCCGTCGTCGGTGGGGACCGTCAGCAGCTTGATGCCGCCGACGCGCTCGGGGGCTCCGCCCTCGTCGACGTTGATGTGCGCGGTGGATGCCGAGATCACGGCGCCCCAGCGGGGGAGCATCGACTGCAGGCCGACGACGTTCGCGCCCGTGCCGTTGAACACGGGATAGGCCTCGACCCCCTCGCCCAGCAGCGAGACGAACAGCTCCTGCAAGCGCGCGGTGTAGACGTCTTCGCCGTAGGCGACCTGGTGGCCCTCGTTGGCCGCGGCGATCGCGGCGAGGACGTCGGGGTGGATGCCGGAATAGTTGTCGGAGGCGAAGCCGCGCACCGACGTGTCGTGGAGGGAAGTCACCCCACCAGCGTAACTTTTCCCGGCTCCTCCCCAGGGGTGATCTCCTCCACAGAACGCCCCCGGACACGACGGGGTGTCGGTGCCCCCGGCGACAATGGGGGGATGAGGTTGGATCCCGAAGCGCTCAGCATCGCCGGCGAGATGTTCTCGTCGTCCGCGATGATCCGCGCCGATCGCCTCCTCGTCTACGGCTCCGTCGAGGTGGGAGACGCGAGGGCGGTCGGTGACATGCTCGTGGTGACGGCGCAGTCCTTCGGCGCGGCCGGCTACGAGCACCTCGAGCTGCAGGTCGCCGCCGACTTCTCCCGCCTCTCCGGGTGGTGTTCCTGCGGTCGCGGCCCCGAGTGCGAGCACTCGTGCGCGGCGGCGCTCGTCCTCCTCGACCGGCTGATCTCCGCCGGTCGTCCGCCACGCCCCGAGTGGCAGCGTTCGCTCGACGAGCTGTTCGCGGCCGCGCCTCCCGCCGACGACGAGGCGCCGTTCGACCTGTGCCTCTTCCTATCCGTCCGGCGGGGCGGCGGTCGAGGGTACGGAACCGCCTTGACCCTCACCGCGCGGCCCGGGGTGCGCGGCACACGCGGCACCTGGATCAAGGGGCGCGCGGGCTGGTCGGCCCTCGCGGCCCTCCCCGCCGATCCGCGCGCTCGCGCCGCCCTCGACAGCCTCGGCCGGTTGGGGCGGTACGGCGCCGGTGCGTACCTCTCCGACGAATGGATGCCGCTGTCCGCCGTGCCCCCGCACTCGCTGTGGCTGCAGCTCGACGCCGTGGTGGCAGCGGGGGTGCCGCTGGTGTCGGGATCCGGCGCGCACCATCCCGTGCGGATCCTCGAGGAGCCGGTGGCGGCCGCGGTGACGCTGGACCGGCGGGGCAGCACGCTCCACGTGCGCGGGGGTGTCCAGGGCGTCGACGAGGTCACCGCGGTCCTGCCCTCGTGGGTGGTCGGCGAGCCGGCGGTCGCCGTGGCCTTCGTGGCCGATCGCGACGGCGCCGACGAGCGCATCACCCTCGCGCGGCTGTCCGTTCCCGTGTCGGGCCCCGTGCGCGGGTTGCTGGCGCGGCCGGGCGCTCTCACGATCGACGAGGGCGGGACTCCGACCTTCTTGCGGGACTATCTACCCCGCCTTCAGCTGGAGGCCCCGGTGGCGTCCCCGAGGGGCACCGTCGACGTGCCGCCCCCGCCCCTCCCGGTGCTCGAGCTGCTCGTCGAGCATCGAGACGGGTCGACGTTCCTCTCCACGCGATGGGACCGGTCGCCGACGCGGGGGCGTCGCCATGGCGAGCACGAAAGAGCGGTCTGGAGCACGGTCGAGCCCCTCGCCGCCGAGATGCGCATCGGGATCCCCGCTCCCTTCCCGACGGGTGCCGCCCCGGCGCGAGCACTCAGCGCCGGCGACGCAGCGCTGCTCGTGGCGGAGGGGCTGCCCCGGCTGCGGTCGCTCGCGCACGTCCGCGTGCAGACCAGCGGAGATGATCCCGTCTACCGGGTGTCGGAGGACGCCCCGGTCATCCAGCTGAGCACGGGCGACGACGACGGCAGCGACTGGTTCGACCTGCACGCCCGCGTCACCGTCGGCGACGTCGAGGTGGAGTTCACGTCTCTCTACACGGCCCTGGCGCTGGGCGATCGCGTGCTGTTCCTCGGCGAGGGCGCCTACGTCCGACTCGACACTCCCGAGTTCGACCGACTCCGCGCGGTGATCGATGAGGCGCGCACGCTCGCCGACCGCCCCGGCGCCGACCTGTCCGTCAACCGCTACAACGTGGGCCTGTGGGACGACCTGTCCGAACTCGGCATGGTCGCCGCGCACGAGGCGGAGTGGTGGCTGCGCGTCCGCGGTCTGACCGACGACGTCGCCCTCGAGCCGGTCGATCCACCGGCCGGGCTTCGCGCGACCCTGCGCGACTACCAGCGCACCGGTCTCGATTGGCTGCACTTCCTCCGGGTGCACGGGCTCGGCGGCATCCTGGCCGACGACATGGGCCTCGGAAAGACCGTGCAGACCATCGCGATGATGGAGGCCGCTCGTGCCGCCGATCCGGCGATGGCCCCCTTCCTGATCGTCGCGCCGACCAGCGTCGTGGGCAACTGGGCGCGCGAGTGCGCGACTTTCGCCCCGGAGCTCGAGGTGCGCACCGTCTCGGCCACGCGCGCGAGACGGTCGTCGGGCATCGCCGAGGAGGCCGCCGGCGCGCACGTCGTCGTGACGAGCTACGCCCTGTTCCGTCTGGAGCAGGAGCAGTACGCCGAGGTCGCGTGGTCGGGGCTCGTCCTCGACGAGGCGCAGCAGATCAAGAACCCCGCCTCGAGGGGCTATCGCGCGGCGCGCAGCCTCGCGGTGCCCTTCACGCTCGTCATCACGGGCACACCCATGGAGAACAACCTGCTCGAGCTGTGGGCGCTGATGTCGCTCGTGGCGCCGGGGCTCCTCGGCACGAGGGAGTCCTTCACCGAGCTCTACCGCACCCCCATCGAGAAGCACTCCGATCGCGCGCGGCTCGATCTTCTGCGTCGCCGTATCCGGCCCTTCCTCCTGCGCCGCACGAAGGAGCTCGTGGCATCCGAGCTCCCGCCCAAGCAGGAGACCGTCGTCGCGGTCGAGCTGCACCCCGCCCACCGCAAGCTCTACGATCGACGCTTCCACCGCGAGCGGCAGCGCCTGCTCGGTCTGCTCGACGACGATGCCGACGGCAACAGGTTCGCGATCTTCCGGTCGTTGACGATGCTGCGCCAGCTGGCGCTCGATCCCTCCCTCGTCGACGAGGGGGAAGCTCCCTCGGCCAAGCTCGACGCCCTGGAGGAACTCCTCATCGAGGCGGCGGTCGAGGGGCACCGCGTCCTCGTGCTGAGTCAGTTCACGCGGTTCCTCCGTGCGGCTCGCCAGCGCGCGACCGACGCAGGACTCGCGTCGGGCTATCTCGACGGCGCGACGGTCGATCGTCAGGCGGTGATCGACGGCTTCCGCGAGGGAGATGACCCCGTGTTCTTCGTCTCGCTCAAAGCGGGCGGGGTCGGCCTCAACCTGGTCGAGGCCGACTACGTCGTGCTGCTCGATCCCTGGTGGAATCCCGCCGTCGAAGACCAGGCGATCGACCGTGCCCACCGCATCGGGCAGACGCGACCGGTGATCGTGTACCGGCTGGTCTCGTCCGACACCGTTGAAGAGAAGGTCGTGGCTCTGCGGGAGGCGAAGTCCGAGCTCTTCTCACGCGTGCTCGACGGGGGCGCCGACGACGGCGACGTCACCTTCGCCGGGGGGCCTCGTCTGACGGCCGACGACATCCGGGGCCTCCTCGACTGAGTCGCACGCGGGGTCCCGCTCGGTCGCGGAACCCGGTCGGTGTCGGAACCCGGTCGGTGCCCGGAACCCGGTCGGTGCCCGGAACCCGGTCGGTGCCGGAACCTCGGGGCACCCGGTCGACGGCCCGATCGCTCGCGACCCTCCGGCGCTCGCGCGAGATCGTCGTGCAGCTCGCTCGAACGGGCCTGGTCGATGTCGGAGGTCGGGTCTACCGTGTGCTCATGTCCGCTTCACAGCCTCCCGTCGCCGCCGCGGCCGTCGGTGCGGCGCGCGGGCGGCGCACGTTCCTGGCCGTCCTGATCAACACGGCCGCGGCGAACGTCACGACGAGCTTCCTCTGGTTCGCACTCACCTTCTGGGTGTACCTCGAGACGCGGTCGGTTCTCGCGACGGGTGTCGTCGGCGGCGCCTACATGCTGCTGCTCGCTGTCTTCGCCATGGTGTTCGGCACGCTGGTCGACCGCCACCGCAAGCACCGGGTCATGATCGTCTCCGGCGTCGTCACCCTCGCGGCCTTCCTCCTCGCGGGGGCCCTGTGGCTCGCTCTCCCCGAGTCGGTGCTGCTCGATCTCGGCGGGCCGTGGTTCTGGCTGTTCTCGGGGATCATCCTCGGTGGCGCCGTGATCGAGAATCTCCGCAACATCGCCCTCTCCACGACCGTGACCCTTCTCGTGCCGGTGGAGCGTCATGCGAATGCGAACGGTCTCGTGGGCACGGTGCAGGGCCTGGCGTTCGTCGTCACCAGTGTCTTCAGCGGACTCTCGGTCGGATTCCTGGGCATGGGGTGGACGCTCGCGATCGCCGTGGTGCTCACCGCGATAGCCCTCGTGCACCTCCTCACCATCCGGATCCCCGAGGCTCCGCCGGCGGCCGGCGCAGAACGAGGTCCCGTGGTCGACATCGGCGGGGCCGTCCGCGCGGTGCGCGCGGCGCCCGGACTCTTCGCCCTCCTGGTGTTCTCCACCTTCAACAACCTCATCGGGGGCGTCTACATGGCGCTCATGGACCCGTACGGCCTCGAGCTCTTCCGCCTCGAGATCGACGGCCGGGTCTACGACGTCGAGGTGTGGGGCGTCGTGCTCGCGGTCACGGCGACGGGCTTCATCATCGGCGGGGGTCTCGTCGCCAAGCGCGGACTCGGCCGCAACCCGATCCGGACGATGTTGTGGATCGTCATCGCCATGGGAGTGCTCGGCGCGGTCTTCACCCTCCGCGACTGGTGGTGGCTCTACGCGATCGGCATCTGGGTGTACATGGCGCTCATCCCGCCCGTGGAGGCCGCCGAGCAGACGGTCATCCAGAAGGTCGTGCCCTTCGCGACGCAGGGGCGCGTCTTCGGCTTCGCCGCGGCCTTCGAATCGGCGGCCGCGCCCGTGACCTCGTTCCTGATCGCCCCGATCGCGCAGTTCCTCGTCATCCCCTACATGGAGGGCGACAGCGGGCGCGCCACCTGGGGCTGGCTCGTGGGTGAAGGGCAGTCGCGGGGGATCGCTCTCGTGTTCGTGTTCGCCGGCCTGGCCATGGTCGTCGTCGGCGCCCTCGCGTTCTTCTCACGGTCGTACCGCGTGCTGTCGACGCAGTACCGAGCGGCGGACACGGATGTGTCCGGTGGCACTCCGGTCGACGCGGAGACGGATACCGCCGTCGACACCGACCCCGGAACCCGGGCATCCAGCTCCTAGGCGCCCGCCCCCACCTCGATCACCACGTCGTTGAACGCGTCCGCGGTGTCATCCCAGAGCGCCACGAAGGCGGCCGCCAGTGCCTCCTCGAGCCCCTCCAGGCTCTTCACGCGGAAGATCACGGCCGCCCCGGAGATCGCTCGGTCGGCATCGCGTGCGTTCTTGGCGAAACCCTGCGCGACGGCCCTCGTCCACGCCTCGCTCGCCGCCTTGATCGCCGCGTAGTTCGCCCCGCCCGCCAGGGGGCGTGCGACTGCCGTCGACGACACGATGGCGAGTCGGCCGGCGGGGGAGGCGCGCAGGTCCTCATCGAAGGCGCGGCTCACGACGCGCAGCGCGGTGAGCGAGCGCAGGAGGAACGCGAAATCCTCGTCGCTCTGTCCGGCCAACCCGCCGCCGCCACGCCAGCCTCCGACCAGGTGGAGCACACCGTCCACCCGTCCGTGCGCGGCGTGGACCCGCTCACGCAGGGCCGACACGGCATCCTCGTCGGTGAGGTCGCATCGTTCCCCGAGCGCGCCCGGTGCGTCGCGCACCGCGTCCGCGAGCCGCGCGGCATCCGATCCCACGATCACCACCCGTGCCCCGGCATCGAGCAGGGCACGCGCGGCCGCCCGCCCCGCCGCGCTCGTGCCCCCGGCGAGGAGGACGAGTGGTCCCCGGACGAGTTCCTGCGTCTGCTGCGTGTCGCTCACACTGTCTCCGTCGTCGTCATCGGCGTGGTCCTCCGAGTGTCCTCCGCGGCGGATCCGAGCGCGAGCGCTCCCGCGTCTCCTGGCCATGACGGGCCCTCCGCTCTGCGCCGCGTGTCCACGACACACCGTCCCCACCGGGATGCACGTCACCGGACGCGCGGCGGAGAGCGGGGATCAGTCCGTTCCGCGGATGCCCTCGGTCGAGGCGATCACCTGGCGCATCTTCTTCTCGAGCGCCTCGAAGAACATCGACAGCGGGAACTCGTCGTCCCGCACCGCGTCGGTGTACCCCTTCGGCAGGCCCGCGAGCACGTCGTCGGGCAGCCCGCGTGCCCAGACCGACGCTGGGTGCGGTGTCACGACCGAGCGCACCAGGTCGTAGGCGGCGAGCCAGTGGGCGGTCTTGGGACGGTCGATCGAGCGCCAGTAGAGCTCGTCGATGGCGTCAGCGAGAGCGATCACCGCGGCGGGTACTTCGTCCCAGTCGAAGGCGAGCGACGTGTCGGTCCAGTGCAGCACCCGCCGCTGGTGCAGCCAGGCGAACAACAGTTGACCTCCGAGGCCGTCGTAGTTGCGCACGCGCGATCCGGTGATGGCGAAGCGGAAGATACGGTCGAAGATCACCGCGTACTGGACGAGCCCGGCGTGGTCGAGCATGGCCTGCTCAGCGGCATCCAGGTCGTCCCGAGCCGACAGGCGGGCCTGCAGCGCGACGCACTCGCGGAACGCGGTGAGGTCGCAGCGCAGCTCTTCGAGCGAATAGAGGAAGAACGGCATGCGCTGCTTGATCATGAACGGGTCGAACGGCAGGTCGCCGCGCATGTGGGTGCGGTCGTGGATCAGGTCCCACATCACGAACGTCTCTTCGGCGAGAACCTGGTCATCGAGCAGCCGTGCGGCGTCGGCGGGGAGTTCGAGCTTGGTGATGTCGGCGGCGGCGCGGGTGACGCGGCGGTAGCGCGCGGCTTCGCGATCCTGGAAGATCGCGCCCCACGTGAAGGTGGGGATCTCGCGCATGGCCACGGTCTCAGGGAAGAGGACGGCCGAGTTGGTGTCGTACCCGGGCGTGAAGTCGATCAGTCGCAGCGAGACGAAGAGGCGGTTGGTGTACTCGGTCTCGAGACGAGCGATGAACTCGGGCCAGATCGCCTCGACGAGCACCGCCTCGACGTGGCGGTCGCGCGATCCGTTCTGCGTATACATCGGGAAGACGACCAGGTGACGGATGCCGTCGACCCGGTGCTCCTGGGGCTGGAAGGCCACGAGAGAGTCGAGGAAGTCGGGCACCCCGAGCCCTTCTGCCCTCCACCGGCGGAAATCGGCGGCCGAGGCCTCGAGGTAGGCGGCATCGTGGGGGAAAAGCGGGGAGAGGGCTTCGATCGCGTCGATGACATCGTCGAGCAGGGGAGCGGCTGCCGACGCGTCGGCGATCGACCCGTCGCTCGCCTGCAGCTTCTGCAGGGCGATGGTCGCGTTCTTCAGCTGTGCCCACGCGGGGGTGTGCTCGACCTCGGCGACGGTGCGGCCGTCGAGCAACTCGTGTGCGGTACGGGAAGGCGTCGCGATGGTCATGGCATCCTCCGGTCGTTGCGGTAAAAATTCCTGCTTGAGCGCAATGCTAACGGAAAACTTACGGATGCCGCGAGGGTCGACATGGCGCTCCCTGGTACTGTCGACCCCATGACCGAGGCTCCTGCTCGCCCGGCGCGCCTCGATGACGCCGTCGACGCCGCGATCGTCCGCGAGATCTCGCTCGACGCGCGCGCGACGCTGTCGCACCTGTCCGAACGCGTGGGGCTGTCCGTCTCGGCCGTGCAGTCGAGACTGCGCCGGCTCGAAGCGCGCGGAATCGTGCGCGGCTATCGCCCGGTTCTCGATGCCGAGGCACTCGGTCGTCCTCTCGCGGCCTTCGTCGAGATCACCCCGCTCGATCCCGCACAGCCCGACAACGCCCCCGAGCTGCTGGCGCACCTCACCGCGATCGAGGCGTGCCATTCCATCGCGGGGGAAGCGGCCTACATGCTGTTCGTCCGGGTCCCGACCCCCCGCGATCTCGAGGCGCTGATCCGCGACATCCGCGCGGCCGCGCACGTGAACACGCGCACCACGATCGTCCTGCAGACGTTCTTCGAGGCGCGTCCGATCGAGCCGGCCGACTTTCCCGCCTGACGCCGGGACTCCTCCTCCCCGAGTGCCGATCTCGGCGAGGCGTCCACGAATACATCGCCGGACGGATGCCACCTCCCTCCCTGGTCTGTAGCGTGGCCGCGATGCTCTCTCTCCGTCCGCTACGCCGCTATCAACTGGTGACCGATCTCGTCGTCGCCGGTCTTTTCGGGCTGCTCGCTCTCTCCCTCGAACTCGCGTCGGATGCTCCCTCCGTCCCCGTCGGCGTCGGCGCCTCCCTGATGGTCGTGGCCTTCACGGCCGCTGCGGCCATGCGGAGACTGAGCCCGGGCCTCGCGCTCGCCCTCGCCTGGGCGGGCGCGTTGCTGCAGATGGGGCTCGGCCGACAACCGTCGCCGACCGACGTCGTGGTCTTCGCGGTGTTGTACACGACCGCCGCCTACGGCACGCGGCGGGTGTTCTGGGCCGGGTTCGTCTCCGCGGTCGGGGGCGCCGTCGTCGTCTCGCTCTATCTGGTCGTCCGTACGCTCACCTCTCCCATCCAGCCGGAAGATGTCGCGGCGATCGTCGGAATCCTCCTCGCGGCGGCCTTCGCCCTGCTCCTGGCGTGGGTGACGGGGGCCCTCGTGCGAACGGCGATCCGTGCGACCGAGAACGGTCGGGCTCAGCGTGCGGCCGAGGCAGAGACCATCGCGGAACAACAGCGCGTGCGGATCGCCCGTGACATGCATGACGTCGTGGCCCACTCGCTCGCCGTCGTGATCGCCCAGGCGGACGGAGCCCGCTACGCGGCGACGGCCGACCCCGAGGCCGCCACGGCCGCCCTCGCCACGATCTCCACCACCGCCCGCGCGGCCCTCACCGACGTGCGCCAACTGCTCACGCAGCTGCGTCACACGCAGGCCGAGGGCCCGCAACCGCGGCTCGCCGACCTCGACGCGCTGTACACGCACGTGCGCGCCGCGGGCGTCGAGCTGTCGGTCGACGTCGATCCCGTCCCACCCGGAGAGCCGCCGGCGGCGATCCAGCTCGCGGTGTACCGCATTCTGCAGGAGGCGTTGACGAACGCCCTCCGCCACGGCGCCGACCCTCGCGTCGATGTGTACCTCGGGTGGCTCCCCGACCACGTCGAGCTCCTGGTGCGTAACGCGCGGGCGGCAGACGCTCCGGCTCCGCCGTCCGGCGGACACGGTCTCATCGGGATGCGCGAGCGTGCACAACTCGTCGGCGGCCGGCTGACCGCCGAGGCGCAGGGGCGGTTCTTCGTCGTGCGCGCGACCCTTCCCGTCCGGGCATCGCCATGAGCCGGCCGAGCCCCGAACACCCGACAGAACGATCCCCGAGAGGAACCGCCCGAGTGAGCACCCCCGTACGTATCGTTCTGGTCGACGATCAGGCGCTGTTCCGCGCCGGCATCCGGATGGTGATCGACTCGCAGCCCGACCTCGAGGTCGTGGGCGAAGCATCCGACGGTCGCGAGGGAATCGAGATGGTCCGCGCGACCCGGCCCGACCTCGTCCTCATGGACGTGCGCATGCCGGTCATGGACGGGCTCACCGCGACCGCGGAGATCCTCCGCGAGCCGGAGCCGCCCCGTGTCGTCGTCCTCACCACCTTCGACCTCGACGAGGCCGCTGCGCGGGCCATCCAACGCGGCGCGAGCGGATTCCTCCTCAAGGACTCGGAGCCCGAATTCCTCCTGTCCGCCATCCGCACCGTGCACGCGGGGTCGGCCGTCATCGCGGCGGAGGCGACGCGCGAGCTCTTCGCCCACATCGCCGAGAACGGCACCGCGGAACCCGTACCGACCAGCTTCGGCGAGCTGACCGAGCGTGAGCGCGAGATCTTCCTGCTCGCGGCCGCGGGACTCAGCAACGGCGAGATCGCGGCGCGCGAATTCCTCTCCGAAGCCACGGTGAAGACCCACATCAGTCGGATCCTCTCCAAGCTCTCGCTCCGGGATCGCGTGCAACTCGTTGTCTTCGCGTACCGGCACGGCCTGGTCTGAGGCCTCCGCGCCGGGCGTTGCGGACGCCGCCGCCGTCAGTCGGACGCGTCGTCCGCCTTCTCCGGGTCGTACGCCCACGTCGGCGCGAGGGCGCGGATACGCCCTTCGCGCCACTGCCACATCGCCCAGAGTCCCGGCCAGAGCACGGGGGCCGCGGCCCCACCGATCGTGAGGCGTTCCCTCCACAGGGTCCGTCCCGCCTCGCCCGGGGCCTCGGACACCGCCATCTGGTGATCCCACACGTCGAGGGCGGCGAGCGGACCGGTCAGGGGCACCCCCCAGTCCCGGAACACGCGCACACGCCCGTGGCCATCCGTGGTCTCGCGGTCCGCAACCGAGATGAGCTGCCGGCCGAGGGGAAGCGCCCCGGCGAGGCTCATCTGCACGGGGACGTCGTCTCCGGAGGCGAACGAGGTCGGCATCTCCCCGAGCGCATCGACGTCGAGGAGGGGACCATAGAGCTCGGCGACGGCACGCGGCGAGTGCAGCGCTCGCCACGCGGCATCCGGATCGCAATCGATCACGAACTTCAACAGAATGCGCATGCTGCGAATTCTGCCGCACGCGCCCGTTCCCCCGCCCGGGTTGACGGCGGGCGGACGCGTCCCCGGCTTAGGCTCGAGGGATGCCGAACGACCACGCCCCGCATGCCCAGGCGAACTACCAGGTGCGTCTCGAGTGGGGGAGTGCGGGCCTGGCGCGGCTCGCGCCCGCCGACGTCGTGATCCTCGTGCAGACGCTCGGTCTCTCGGCCGATGCGCTCGCCGCCGCCGAGGCGGGCGCGGTCCTGCCCCTCGACGGGCTCCCGACCGCGGCGCTCGCGGGCCGCGCATCCGTCGGCGCCGCGCACGTGCTGATCGGCGGGATCCGCAACGCACGAGCCGTGGCCGACCGCGTCCTCGAGCTGCAGACGGCGCGCGCGGCGCGCACCAGTATCGCGATCATCGCGGTCGGGTATTCGGATGCCGACACCCTCCGCTTCGCCGTCGACGACCTCCTGGGGGCCGGTGCCGTGGTTGCGGCGCTCGGTGATGTGGGCATCGACCACGCCTCTCCCGATGCGGCCGTCGCCGGCGAGGGGTATCGCGCTCTCCGCGGAGCGGCGCGTCATCTGCTCTCGGCGAGCGGCACGGGTCGGGCGCTCGCCGGCGTCGGTCGTGCGGAGGTCGTTCAGGCCGCGGCCGCGCGGGATGCGGCATCCGTCGTCCCGGCGTTCGCCGACGGAGCCTTCCGCGCCGCCTGACCCGCGCGGGTTCCTCCCGCAGCGCAGATCCGGAGATCGCGCGCAGATCCGGACGAGACGCGCATCATCGTCCGGATCTGCGCGGCATCTCCGGGTCCGCGAGGCCCCGCACCGGCCGGCCCCAAGCCGGCCGCGCCCGCGGTATCCCCGCACCCGACGAGTCGGCCTGCGCCGCGCCCGCCCGCGGCACCCCCGCTCGCCCCGAACTGTGTCAGCGCGGGGTCGCCGCCGCGAGCCGCGTGGCCCGGCTGATGTCGCGGCGCTCCCAGGTCAGCGCGAAGCGCGGATCGAAGTGCGGCGCGCACTTCGCGCAGGACGTGGGCCGCGTCGCGCGACGGTGACGGTAGGCGACGTGTCCCGCGGGGCAGGTGCCGACCCAGGGGGCGAGCTCATTGGCGGTCTCTCCGGCGTGCGTCGTCCCGCCGACGTAGCCGAGCTCACGCGCCGTGCGCTTCCACGTCGGACCGTGCCCGGCGGCTCCGCCCGCGAGGGCGTGCGCCACCTCGTGCAGAAGAGTCTGGTGGTTCGTGTCGTCGTCGTAGCGGGCGGCGAGGTAGCGCGAGACGCTGATGCGCTTGCGGCCGTAGTCGCAGAGCCCCGCGCGGCGCTTGGCATTGTCGAAGCCGAAGGTCCACGACGCGTCGAGGTGCAGGGCGATCAGTGCCTCTGCCCAGGTGCGCACGCGCTGCAGTTCGGACATGACCGGAAGACTAGACCGGGGTTACGACATTCAGCTCGCGACGACCTCGCGCGGGCGCCGACGGTCGGCGGCGTCGATCGCGAGCAGCGTCGATTCGAGCTGGGCGTCGGTGGCCCCGGCGTTCTGCCGGAGGAACAGCGCGCGCTTGAAATCGCGCCGCGCGCTCTCGAAATCGCCCTCGTCGTAGTGCACCTTGCCACGGTGCTGCAGGGCGAAGGCGGCGATGCTCGCCCAGTTCTGCCCCTCGGCCTCCTCGGCGCACATCGTGAGCTCCTGCTCGGCGGCGGCGTACGCCCCGCGGCACTGCATGATCGTGGCGTGGAGGATGCGGGCGCGCAGCAGATCGCGACGTGTCCCCGCCATGCGCGCGACGCGCACCGACTGCTCCGAGATGGCGAGGGCCTCGTCGAAACGATCGAGCACCTTGAGCAGCCACACGCGCTCCAGCAGGGCGGGGAGGCTGCGCTGGGAGCCGATCTCGTCGAGACGCTCCGCGCACTCACGAGAGTCAGTGATCTCGCGCAATGTGTCGGGGTCATACCCGCGGATATAGCTCACCGTCGCTCCTCCCGAATGGCCGATGGTCTCCAGTCTGCGACGAGAAGGCCGAACTGCCCAGTCGCCACGCGGTCAGCGTTCGAAGAGGGATGCCGAGGGCTTGGGCGACGGTGTCGCATCGGCATCCGTCGCCGGGCGCGCGCCGCGGACGAACTCTTCGATCTCGGCTCCCTGGGAGACCTTGGCGGGGTGGGGGCCGGCGGCCATGAGCCGCGGCAACCACTCGACAGGAAGGGGAGCGGCGGAGGCGGCGATGACGAGATTGCCGAAGCGACGGCCCTTGAGGACCTGCACCTCGGCCAGAAGGATGACCTCCGGCAGCACGTCGCGCACCGTCGCCACCTGGCGTCGGGCGAACGCGAGACCGGGGCCGTCCGAGACGTTGACGAGCAGCACCCCGTCCGGGGCGAGGAGGCGGGCGGCCTCGCGGTAGAACTCCACGGTCGTGAGGTGCGCCGGCGTCTGCGCGCCCGAATACACGTCGCTGACGAGGAGGTCGACGGCACCGGAGAGCCCGGCGGGCAGCCGCGCGAGCCCGGCGCGGGCGTCGCCGATGCGCACGCGCACCGCGGCGCCCCGGGGGAGCGGAAGGTTCTCGCGCACGAGGTCCCACAGCTTCGGCTCCAGCTCGATGACCTGCTGTCGCGAGCCCGGTCGGGTGGCTTCGACGTAGCGGGGGAGAGTGAGGGCCCCCGCACCCAGGTGCACGGCGGTCAGCGGCTGTCCCGGCATCCGGAGTCGGTCGATGACCGCCCCCATCCGGGCGACGTACTCGAAGTGCAGGTGCGTCGGGTCGTCGAGGTCGACGTGCGACTGCGGGGTGCCGTCGACCACCAGCTCCCAGCCGGAGACGAAGCCCGACGGCGACACCCGGGCGAGGGAGCCGTCCGACAGCCGTGCGGTGGGGGCGTCGTCGGGTTCGATGCGCATTCGAGCCATGTCTCCACGCTAGGCCCTGGCTCCCGCGCCCACCGGATGCCGCCGCGCCGCGCCGTGGCGGGTACACGATGCGGAGCGAATCGCTGCGCGGTGCGTCGCCGACCTGCGCGATGTGGGTGTTGCGCGCCGCGTGGTTGAGGCATCCTGCTCTCCCGCTCGAAACACGATCGATACACAGGGGCAATGGGCAGCGGGCCTGTCGACCTGTACGGTCGGTTCAACAGCAAGCGGAGCGCGGCACGACGAGGTGACAGCGCAGTCGGGCTCCTCCTTTCCTCCCCCCGGAAGGCACAACGAAAAATGCAAGGAAATCTCCGTACCCGCGTGCTCGCGGCCGGCGCCACCATCGCCATCGGTGCGCTCGCCCTCGCGGGGTGCACGAGCCAGCGTGACGACAACGGCGGCGGCGGTGATGCCGGCGGCGACGTCGACTCGACGTTCGTCTTCGGTGCCTCGGGTGACCCCTCGAGCCTCGACCCCGCGTTCGCGAGCGACGGCGAGTCGTTCCGTATCTCGCGGCAGATCTTCGAGGGACTCGTCGGTGTCGAGCCGGGGACGGCTGATCCCGCCCCCCTGCTCGCCGAGAGCTGGACGCAGTCCGACGACGGCCTGTCGTACACGTTCCAGCTGAAGCAGGGCGTGACCTTCCACGACGGCACCGAGTTCAACGCCGACGCGGTCTGCTTCAACTTCGATCGGCAGAACAATTTCACCGGCATCGCGCAGTCCGAGAGCCTGTCCTACTACTGGGGCAAGATCATGCGCGGCTACGCCGACACGGGTACCTCGATCTACGGCGGCTGCGAGGCCGCGAGCCCCACCGAGGCGACGATCACGCTCACCGAGCCGTTCGCCGGCTTCATTCCCGCGCTCTCGCTCCCCGCCTTCGCGATCCAGAGCCCCACCGCCCTCCAGGAGTACAAGGCCGACGAGGTCGGCGGCACCTCCGAGGCGCCGACCCTCAGCGAGTACGCCCAGGCGCATCCGACAGGTACCGGCCCCTTCAAATTCGACTCGTGGGAGCCGGGCGCCGAGGCGACCGTCAGTGCCTACGACGGCTACTGGGGCGAGCAGGGCCAGGTGCAGCAGGTCATCTTCCGCGTGATCGGCGACACCACCGCCCGCCGGCAGGCCCTCGAGTCCGGCTCCATCGACGGGTACGACCTCGTCGCCCCCGCTGACCTGGGTGCGCTCGAGAGCGCGGGCTACATGCTCACCAACCGCGACCCGTTCAACATCCTGTACCTCGGCATGAACCAGGCGAACCCCGCGCTCAGCGACATCCGCGTGCGCCAGGCGATCGCCCACGCCATCGACAAGCAGCAGCTCGTCACCCAGGTCCTGCCCGAGGGCACGACCGTGGCCTCGCAGTTCATGCCCGACAGCGTGATCGGCTTCAACTCCGGTGTGACGACGTACGACTTCGACCAGGACGCCGCCAAGGCCCTCCTCGCCGAGGCCGGCTTCACCGAGGCCAACCCGCTGACGATCACGTTCAACTACCCCGTGAACATCTCGCGCCCGTACATGCCGAACCCCGAGCAGATCTTCACCAACCTGCAGTCGCAGCTGCAGGCCGTGGGCATCGTGCTCAACCCGGTGTCGAACGAGTGGGGCGAGTACCTCGACCTCATCCAGGGCGGCAGCGACCACGGCATCCATCTCCTCGGCTGGACCGGCGACTACAACGACCCCGACAACTTCGTGGGTACGTTCTTCGGCGCGAAGTCGAACGAGTGGGGCTTCGACAACGCCGAGCTCTTCTCGGCCCTCACCTCGGCCCGCGGCATCGCGACCGAGGCCGAGCAGGACCCGGCCTACCAGGCGGTGAACGAGCAGATCGCGACGTTCCTGCCGGGCATCCCGCTGGCCAATCCCGTGCCGACGCTCGCCTTCGCGCCCCGCGTGAAGTCGTACCCGGCCAGCCCCGTGCAGGACGAGGTCTACAACGAGATCGAACTCACCCAGTGATCCGGATGCCGTGGGCTCCTCCACCGTCGAGGTGAGGGGCCCACGGCACACGGATGCCGCGGGCCCGGTGCCGTCTCGGACCACCGGGCCGGCGGCATCCCGCGTCCCCCCGCTCCCGACACCCTGTGAGAATCCGTGCTCCGCACCATCGGCAGACGTCTGCTCCTGCTCATCCCCACCCTGTTCGGTCTTTCCGTCCTGCTCTTCGCCTGGGTGCGCGCTCTCCCGGGCGGTCCCGCCGTCGCGCTCCTCGGTGAGCGCGCGACCCCGGCGGCCGTCGAGCGCATCAACGAGCTCTACGGCTTCAACGAGCCGCTGTACGTGCAGTACTTCACGTGGCTCGGCCGCCTCGCCACCGGCGACTTCGGCTCCTCGATCCAGACGGGGCGGCCCGTGCTCGAGGAGTTCGTGCGCCGCTTCCCCGCGACCCTCGAGCTCTCGATCGCCGCACTCATCGTGGCCGTGGGCATCGGCATCCCCCTCGGCTACTGGGCGGCGCGCCGCCACGGCAAGGTGTGGGACCACACGGCCGTCGTGCTGAGCCTCATCGGCATCACGATCCCGGTGTTCTTCCTCGCGTTCATCCTCAAGTACGTCTTCGCGGTGCAGCTGGGCTGGCTGCCCTCCGACGGGCGCCAGAACCCGCGCATCGACGCGACGCACTATACGAACCTGTACGTCTTCGACGGGCTCATCACGGGCGAGTTCGACGCCTCGTGGGATGCCATCCTGCACCTGATCCTCCCGGCGATCGCGCTCGGCACGATCCCGCTCGCGATCATCGTGCGCATCACGCGCGCGTCGGTGCTGGAGGTGCAGAACGCCGACTACGTCCGCACGGGCCGGGCGAAGGGCATCGGGACGGGGACGCTGCGCAACCGCTTCATCCTGCGCAACGCGATGCTCCCCGTCGTCACGACCGTGGGGCTGCAGGCGGGTCTGCTCATCTCGGGGGCGGTGCTCACGGAGACGGTCTTCGCCTTCCCGGGCATCGGGCAGTTCCTCGCGCGGGCGATCTTCACGCGCGACTTCCCTGTGCTGCAGGGCTTCATCATCTTCATCGCGATCGCCTACGCGCTCATCAACCTGTTGGTCGACCTGTCGTACAGCGTCATCGACCCGAGAGTGAGAGTCCAGTGAGCTCTTCGATCCTCCCTCCCGCCCCGAGCGGCGGACCCGTCGACGACAACGCGGTGGTCGATTCGCAGTTGATGGCCGCGCAGGCGCGTGGTGGTTTCTGGCACGACGTGTTCCGCAGGCTCCGGCACAGCCCCGTCGCCTGGATCGGCGCGATCATCGTGCTCGCGTTCCTGCTCGTCGCGGCCCTCGCTCCGCTGCTCGCGCCGTACCCGGCCGAGTCGCTTCCCGGACAGCGTTTCATCACCCCGACCGACATCCCCGGTCCGGGAGAGATGGCGGAGTTCCCCCTCGGCCTCGACCGCTTCGGCGGCGACGTCCTGTCGAAGCTCATCTGGGGAGCGCAGGCCTCGCTGCAGATCGGTGTCATCTCGACCGCTCTCGGCCTCCTCGGCGGAATGTTCCTGGGGCTGCTCGCCGGCATGTTCGGCGGCTGGGTCGACGCGCTCGTCATGCGCTTCGTCGACATCCTGCTGTCGGTTCCCAATCTGCTTCTCGCCGTGTCGATCGCGGCGATCCTCGGGCAGAGTCAGCTCGCGATCATGATCGCCATCGGCGCCTCGCAGGTGCCCGTGTTCGCGCGGCTCCTCCGCGCCTCGATGCTTCAGCAGCGCGGCGCTGACTACGTGCTCTCGGCGCAGACCCTGGGCCTCAGCCGCCGCACGATCACGATGACCCACGTGCTGCCCAACAGCGTCGGCCCGGTCATCGTGCAGGGCACGCTGACGCTCGCCACCGCCGTGATCGACGCCGCCGCGCTGTCGTTCCTGGGCCTCGGCGGCGGGCTGCCGCAGACCGCCGAGTGGGGGCGCATGCTCACGTACGCGCAAGCCGAGCTCGCGATCGCGCCGTGGCTCGCGTTCCTCCCCGGCATCTGCATCGCGGTGACCGCGCTCGGGTTCACGCTCCTGGGCGAGTCGCTCCGCGAGGCGATGGACCCGCGGACGCGGGCGCGGTAGCGCGCGGCGCTCCTCCGGCCCCGGCCCGCTGTTCCGGCCCCGGCCCGCTCGCGCGGGTCGGGGCCCCGGCATCCATGTCCCACTTATTGCGGGTCGGCGGCCGCTGGGCCGGCCATTCTCGGGACATGCACCGCCATAAGCGGGACATGCTTCGCGAGCACAGTCGCCACCCGGCCCGCCGCGTCAGCCGGCCAACCCCAGCTCGTTCCCGGGGATCGACGACAGCAGACGTCGCGTGTACGGATCGCGCGGATTGGTGAAGACCTCTTCGCTGGATGCCGCCTCGACCAGGCGCCCGTCCTTCATCACGCAGACGTAGTCGCTGATCAACCGCACCACCGCGAGGTCGTGCGAGATGAAGAGATAGCTGAGGCCGTATTCGCGCTGCAGGTCACCGAGCAGGTCGAGGATCTGCGCCTGCACGAGCACGTCGAGGGCCGACACCGGCTCGTCGCACACGATGAGTTCCGGAGAGAGCGCGAGGGCGCGGGCGATCGCGACGCGCTGCCGCTGCCCGCCCGACAGCTCCGAGGGATAGCGACGGAGCATGGATGCCGGCAGAGCCACGTCATCCATCAGCTGACGCACGCGCTTCGAACGGTCGGCCTTCGACCCCCGCTTATAGAAGGAGAGGGGCTCCTCGACGATTCGTTCCACGGTGAACATGGGGTTCAGGCTCGAGTACGGATCCTGGAAGATCGGCTGCACCTTCTGCCGGAACTGCCGGAGCGCCTCGCCCCTGAGCGCGGCGACGTCGTGCCCGTCGAAACGGATCGAGCCGCTCGTGGGCTCGACGACCTTGAGCAGCATGCGCGCGGTCGTGGTCTTGCCCGACCCCGACTCCCCGACGATCGCGACGGTCTGGCCGCGCGGAATCGACAGGGAGACGTCGTCGACCGCGCGGAAGTCCTCTCCCCTCCCGCGCACGGGATAGACCTTGGTCAGCCCGTCGATCTCGACGATGTTGTCGCGTGCCACATCGACGGGACGTTCGCCGCGGAAGTCCTCGGGCCGCAGGCGCACCGCCGCGACCGACGGCGCCGCCGCCACGAGCGACTTCGTGTACGCGTGCTGGGGGTTCTCCAGGATCTGCCGCGCGGGCCCCTGCTCGACGACGCGTCCGCGGTGCATGACGACGACCTTCGAGGCGCGCTCGGCGGCGAGGCCCAGGTCGTGGGTGATGAGGAGGACGGCGGCGCCCAGCTCGTTCGTCTGCTTGTCGATCTGATCGAGGATCGTCTGCTGCACGGTCACATCGAGAGCGCTGGTGGGCTCGTCGGCGATGAGCAGGCGCGGGCGGCACGCGAGGCCGATGGCGATGAGCGCGCGCTGGCGCATCCCGCCCGAGAACTCGTGCGGGTACTGCCTCGCACGCTTCTCGGCATCCGGGAGCCCGGCGGCCTCAAGCGCCTCGACGACCTTGCCCTTCACGCTCGAGCGGTCGGCGAGACCGTGGGCGAGAAGGGTCTCGGCGACCTGCGTGCCGATCTTCGCGACGGGGTTGAGGTTCGACATCGGGTCCTGGGGGACGAGACCGATCTGCCGCCCGCGGACCTGGCGCATGCGCGCTTCGCCGAAGGTCGTCAGGTCTTCGCCGTCGAGGAGGATCTGGCCGCGCGCCACGCGACCACCGGATGCCAGCAGGCCGATGATCGCCATGGCGGTCGTCGACTTGCCGGAGCCGGACTCGCCGACGATGGCGATGGTCTCGCCCGCGTGGATGTCGAGATTCACACCATCGACGGCCCGCACGGGACCGTCCATGGTGGCGAAGTCGACCGCGAGATCACGGACCGAGAGCAGGGGCTGGGGGGATGCCGGAGCGGGGGGACCGGCGACATCGGAGGTCATCCCTCCATCCTGTCTCGCCGGTGCTCTCCTGCCCAGCCTTTCCGTCCGATCGTCACGCGGCCGTAACGCGCTGGCCGGCGCACGACTCCTGCACATCCGCGTCCCCGCCGGTCGGGAGGGCCCGAGGGGCGCGTTCTGCAGGAGATGTGCCCCGCCCCCGGCCGCGGGCGGGGCCGAGCCACCGCCCGGCGGACCCCGCGCCGCTCGCGCGTCGCCGGCGCACACCTCCTGCAGATCTGCGCCCGCGGTCGTCGGAGGGTGCCCGTTACGGCGGATCTGCAGGAGTCGTGCGGCCGCCGGACCCCCGGCCGCCGCGGGCCGCGCGGCGCTAGCGTGGCACCATGCACGTGGACCTCAACGCCGACCTCGGCGAGACGGTGGACGGGATGCCGACCGCCGACGACGAGGCGATGTTCGCCCTCGTGTCCAGCGCCAACGTCGCCTGCGGCGGCCACGCGGGTGATGCCGCGTCGATGCGCGAGGCGGTCGAGCGCGCCGCGCGCTTCGGCGTCGCCGTCGGCGCGCACCCCTCGTATGACGACAGGGCGAACTTCGGGCGGATCCGTCGCCATCCGGCCGCCGCCGATCTTCGCGCGAGCGTTGCCGTCCAGCTCTCCGCGCTCGTGGACGCGGGCGCCGACCTGCGGTACGTGAAGCCGCACGGCGCGCTCTATCACGCCGTCCGCGACGATCCTGAGCAGGCGCGGGCGGTCATCGACGCGATCTCCGACCTGTCCGCGCTCCTCGGCCGGGCCCTCCCGGTCCTCGGGCTCCGGGGCGCGGTCGCCGAGGCCGCAGCCTCCGCGGGGCTGCCCTTCGTGCACGAGGCGTTCCTGGATCGCGGCTACACGGCCCACGGCGCTCTCGTGCCGCGCGGTGAGCCCGGCGACCTCGTCGACGATCCGGCCCGCGTCGCGGAGCGTGCGCTGCGCCTCGTACGAGACGGTGACGTCGATGCCGTCGACGGCACGCGCATCGCCGTCGAGGCCGCCTCGCTCTGCCTGCACGGCGACACCCCCTCGGCCGTCTCGATGGCACGGGCCGTGCGCGCCGCCCTCGACGACGCCGGTGTCGAGGTGCGCGCGCCGTGGTGACGCTGCTCCCGATGGGGGAGCGCGCCATCCTCGTCGAGGTCGCGGACCTCGCCGCCGTCCTCGAGCTGCACGCGGCGCTCGCCGCGGATCCTCCCGCCGGTGTCGCCGACCTCGTCCCCGCCGCGCGCACCGTGCTCGTCGGGTTCGACCCCTCGCGCATCCCCGCCGACGCGGTCCGCTCCTGGATCACCGCCGCCGCGCACCGGACTCCGGATGCCGTCGCCTCGGGGCCTCTCGTCGAGCTCCGGCTGCGCTACGACGGCGCCGACCTCGAGTCGACCGCCGAACTCCTCGGCATTCGGGTCGCGGACCTCATCGCCCGACACTCCGCCTCCGGATGGACCGTGGCCTTCTCCGGCTTCGCCCCGGGTTTCGGCTATCTCGTGAGCGATGACTGGCCGTTCGACGTGCCACGTCTCGCCCAGCCGCGCACCCGCGTACCGACGGGCGCGGTCGGCCTGGCCGGGGAGTTCAGCGGCGCGTACCCCCGCGAGACCCCGGGCGGCTGGCGGCTGATCGGCACGACCGACGCGGTCCTGTTCGATCCGGATGCCGCCGACCCGGTGCTTCTTCCCCCGCGGGCACGCGTGCGTTTCGCGCCGCAGCGCTCGCGTCTCACCGCCGCCTCGGTGCCCGCCTCGGTGCCCGCCGCGGTGGTTCGGGCGTCGCCCCCTTCCGGGCGGGACTCCGAGGTCCCTGAGCCAGGGCCCCGCACCCGTCCCGAGAACGGAGGAGACGCGCGCAGCGGAGGACCGGCGGCCGCCGATGTCTCCTCCCGTCCCGCCCCCGTCCTCTGCGTCCTCACCCCCGGCGGATTCACGACCGTCCAAGATCTCGGCCGCTCCGGCCGCGCGGCCCTCGGCGTCGCCCGGTCGGGGGCCCTCGATCGCACCGCGCTGCGCGTCGCCAATCGCCTGGTCGGCAATACCGAGGATGCCGCGGGCCTCGAGATCACGCTCGGCGGCTTCCGCGCGCGAGCCGAGGTCGACGCGTGGGTGTGCGTGACCGGCGCGCTCGCGGAACTGCGCGTCGACGGGCGGGCCCGCGACCTCTACGCCCCCGTCCTGGTCCCCGCCGGTGCCGAGCTGTCGATCGCGGCCCCGATCGCCGGACTCCGCTCGTACCTGGCGCTGCGGGGCGGGATCGTCGCGCCGGCCTCGTTGGGCTCGCGCTCCCGCGACGTTCTGGCGGGCCTCGGCCCCGCGCCCTTGCGTGCCGGCGACGTCCTGGATGCCGGGGTCCCGTCATCCGGTGTTCCGGTCATCGACGTCTTCCCCTTCTCGGTCCCACCGGCCCTCGTCGACGTGGCCGTCGCCCCCGGTCCCCGCACGGACTGGTTCGCCCCCGGGGCGGTGTCGACGCTCGTGGGGACGGAGTGGGAGGTGTCCACGCAGGCCGATCGTGTCGGCATCCGGCTCGAGGGGCCCGAGTTGCCGCGGCTGCGCGTGGGCGAACTCCCGAGCGAGGGCATGCGCCCCGGGGCGATCCAGGTTCCCCCGCACGGGCGACCGGTCGTGCTGCTCGCCGACGGTCCCGTCACCGGCGGATACCCCGTGATCGGGCTGGTGAGGGATGCCGACCTCGATGCGCTGGCGCAGGTGCGGCCCGGTGATCGCGTGCGATTCCGGCGCGTCTGACGCCGCCCGGAGAGGGAATGCTCGACGGGCGCACGCGGTTATACCGCAGGTCCGCAAACGCGTCAAGAATTGGACTGGACACGGCGAGTCCTCCCGCGTATGCTTGGACTTTGCGCTCCTCGATTCCCCCTGCCCTCATATGGTGGTCGGCTGAGCCTGTCCGTCCCCGCTTCACCGCGGTGTGTGACGAGCAGGTTATCGGGGCAGGAACGCACTCCACCTGACGACAAGGAATCACGAGCCCCTCGCCCGGGCTTCTGGAGGTTATTCCCTTGGCTGCTGCGAGCAACGCATCCACCACCACCCCGAAGAGCGGACGCGGCGCATCTCGCCTCTCGTTCGCGAAGATCTCCGACAAGCTGACCGTTCCCGATCTGCTCGCGCTGCAGACCGAGTCGTTCGATTGGCTCGTCGGTAACGACGCATGGAAGGCCCGCGTCGCCGAGGCGCAGGCCGAAGGCCGCACCGACGTGCCTGAGATCAGCGGTCTGGAGGAGATCTTCGAAGAGATCTCGCCGATCGAAGACCTCAGCGAGACGATGCAGCTCTCGTTCACCAACCCGTACCTCGAGCCCGAGAAGTACTCGATCGAAGAGTGCAAGGAGCGCGGCAAGACCTACGCCGCTCCGCTGTACGTCGAGGCCGAGTTCATGAACCACCAGACCGGTGAGATCAAGACGCAGACGGTCTTCATGGGCGACTTTCCGCTCCAGACCGACAAGGGCACGTTCATCATCAACGGCACCGAGCGTGTCGTGGTGTCGCAGCTCGTGCGCTCGCCCGGTGTCTACTTCGACAAGACCCCCGACAAGACGTCCGACAAGGACATCGTGTCGGCGCGCGTCATCCCCTCGCGCGGTGCCTGGCTCGAGTTCGAGATCGACAAGCGCGACCAGGTCGGCGTCCGCATCGACCGCAAGCGCAAGCAGTCGGTCACGGTCTTCCTCAAGGCCCTCGGTCTGACCAGCGAAGACATCCTCGCCGAGTTCGCCGGCTTCGACTCCATCGAAGAGACGCTGTCGAAGGACACGATCCTCACCAAGGAAGACGCCCTCCGCGACATCTACCGCAAGCTGCGTCCGGGCGAGCAGGTCGCCGCCGAGGCCGCGCGTGCGCTCCTCGACAACTTCTACTTCAACGCCAAGCGCTACGACCTGGCCAAGGTGGGTCGCTACAAGATCAACCAGAAGCTCGGCCTCGACAAGCCGCTCAGCGACTCGGTGCTGACCGTCGACGACATCGTCGCCACGATCAAGTACCTCGTCCGCCTGCACCGCGGCGACGTCTCGTTCGACGGCGTGCGCGGCGGCAAGCCCGCCGAGATCCGTCTCGACACCGACGACATCGACAACTTCGGCAACCGCCGTATCCGCGCCGTCGGCGAGCTCATCCAGAACCAGGTCCGCACCGGTCTGTCCCGTATGGAGCGCGTCGTCCGCGAGCGCATGACCACGCAGGACATCGAGGCGATCACGCCGCAGACCCTGATCAACGTGCGTCCCGTCGTCGCCGCGATCAAGGAGTTCTTCGGAACCAGCCAGCTGTCGCAGTTCATGGACCAGAACAACCCGCTCGCGGGTCTGACCCACAAGCGTCGCCTGTCGGCGCTGGGACCCGGTGGTCTGTCGCGTGAGCGTGCCGGCGTCGAGGTCCGTGACGTCCACCCCTCGCACTACGGCCGCATGTGCCCGATCGAGACACCGGAAGGCCCGAACATCGGTCTGATCGGTTCGTTGGCCTCGTTCGCGCGCATCAACGCGTTCGGCTTCATCGAGACCCCGTACCGCCGTGTCGTCGACGGTCGCGTGACCGACACGATCGACTACCTCACGGCCAGCGAAGAGAGCGACCACATCGTCGCTCAGGCCGGTGTCGCCCTCAAGGCCGACGGCCACTTCGTCGAGGACCGCATCCTGGCCCGTCGTGGTCAGGGTGGCGAGGTCGACCTCTTCCCGGTGGAGGAGATCGGCTACATGGACGTCTCGCCGCGCCAGATGGTGTCGGTGGCGACCTCGCTCATCCCCTTCCTCGAGCACGACGACGCGAACCGCGCCCTCATGGGTGCCAACATGCAGCGCCAGGCCGTGCCGCTCGTGCGCAGCGAGTCGCCCGTGGTCGGTACCGGTATGGAGGGCTTCGCCGCGATCGACGCCGGTGACGTCGTCACCGCCGAGAAGTCGGGTGTCGTCCTGGAGGTCTCGGCCGACGTCGTCACCATCCAGCTCGACGAGGGCGGCACGCAGGACTACTTCCTGCGCAAGTTCGACCGCTCCAACCAGGGCACGTCCTACAACCAGCGCGTGGTCGTCTCCGCCGGTGAGCGCATCGAGGCCGGCGAGGTCATCGCCGACGGTCCCGCCACCGAGAACGGCGAGCTCGCCCTCGGCAAGAACCTCCTCGTGGCGTTCATGACGTGGGAAGGCCACAACTTCGAAGACGCGATCATCCTCAGCCAGGACCTGGTGAAGGACGACACGCTCTCCTCGATCCACATCGAGGAGTACGAGGTCGACGCCCGCGACACGAAGCTCGGCAAGGAGGAGATCACGCGTGATCTCCCCAACGTCAGCCCCGACCTGCTCAAGGACCTCGACGAGCGCGGCATCGTCCGCATCGGTGCCGAGGTGCGCCCCGGCGACATCCTCGTCGGCAAGGTCACGCCCAAGGGTGAGACCGAGCTCAGCGCCGAAGAGCGCCTGCTCCGCGCGATCTTCAACGAGAAGAGCCGCGAAGTCCGTGACACCTCGCTGAAGGTGCCCCACGGCGAGCAGGGCACGATCATCGCCGTCAAGGAGTTCAACGCCGAAGACGGAGACGACGAGCTCGGCTCGGGCGTCAACCGCCGCGTCGTGGTCTACATCGCCCAGAAGCGCAAGATCACCGAGGGTGACAAGCTCGCCGGCCGCCACGGCAACAAGGGTGTCATCGCCAAGATCCTCCCGATCGAGGACATGCCCTTCCTCGCCGACGGCACCCCGGTCGACGTCGTGCTCAACCCGCTCGGTATCCCGGGCCGCATGAACTTCGGTCAGGTCCTCGAGCTCCACCTCGGCTGGATCGCCCAGCAGGGCTGGAAGGTCGAGGGCACGCCCGAGTGGGCCGCGCACCTGCCCGAGGTGGCTCGTGAGGCCGCCCCCGGCACCAAGGTCGCGACCCCGGTGTTCGACGGTGCGTTCGAGGACGAGATCGCGGGTCTGCTCGACTCCACGATCCCGAACCGCGACGGCGACCGCCTGATCGACCGCAGCGGAAAGACGATCCTGTTCGACGGCCGCTACGGAGAGCCCTTCCCGGCGCCCATCTCGGTCGGCTACATGTACATCCTGAAGCTGCACCACCTGGTCGACGACAAGATCCACGCGCGCTCGACGGGCCCGTACTCGATGATCACCCAGCAGCCGCTCGGTGGTAAGGCGCAGTTCGGCGGCCAGCGCTTCGGTGAGATGGAAGTGTGGGCGCTTGAGGCCTATGGCGCGGCGTACGCGCTGCAGGAGCTCCTGACGATCAAGTCCGACGACATCCTCGGCCGCGTGAAGGTCTACGAGGCGATCGTCAAGGGCGAGAACATCCAGGAGCCCGGCATCCCCGAGTCCTTCAAGGTGCTCATGAAGGAGATGCAGTCGCTCTGCCTGAACGTCGAGGTCCTCTCGGCCGACGGCACCGCGGTGAACCTCCGCGACACGGATGACGACGCCTTCCGCGCCGCGGAAGAGCTCGGCATCAACATCTCCAGCCGCTTCGAGTCCTCGTCGATCGACGAGATCTGAGCTCCCAGCTCAGCGACCCAGCTCAGATTTCAGAGAATTCCGACACAGGAGAACCAGTGCTCGAATCAACCACTTTCGATCAGATCCGTATCGGTCTGGCCACCGCCGACGACATCCGTCGTTGGTCCTTCGGTGAGGTCAAGAAGCCCGAGACGATCAACTACCGCACGCTGAAGCCCGAGAAGGACGGCCTCTTCGGCGAGCAGATCTTCGGGCCCTCCCGCGACTGGGAGTGCGCCTGCGGAAAGTACAAGCGCGTGCGCTTCAAGGGCATCGTCTGCGAGCGCTGCGGCGTCGAGGTCACCAAGAGCTCGGTCCGCCGTGAGCGCATGGGCCACATCGAGCTCGCCGCGCCCGTCACGCACATCTGGTACTTCAAGGGCGTGCCCTCGCGCCTGGGCTACCTGCTCGACATGGCGCCGAAGGACCTCGAGAAGGTCATCTACTTCGCCGCCTACATGGTGATCTCGGTCGACGAGGATGCTCGTCACCGCGACCTCGCCACGCAGGAGAACAACATCCGTCTCGAGCTGAAGACGCTCGGCGACCGCCGCGATGCCCGCATCGCCGCGCGCCTGGCCAAGCTCGAGGAGGAGCTCGCCGCCCTCGAGGCGGAGGGCGCCAAGGCCGACCAGAAGAAGAAGGTCAAGGACGCCGCCGAGAAGGACATGACGGCCGCCCGCAAGAACGCGGACGAGCAGATCGCCAAGCTCGAGCGCGTGTGGGAGGACTTCCGCACGCTCGAGGTCGGCGCCCTCAAGCCCGAGGACGACGTCTTCCACGAGCTCCAGGACCGGTTCGGTCAGTACTTCGAGGCCCACATGGGCGCCGAGTCGATCAAGCGCCGTCTCGAGACCTTCGACCTGCAGGCCGAGGCCGACAGCCTCCACCTGCAGATCTCCGAGGGCAAGGGCCAGCGCAAGATCCGTGCGATCAAGCGCCTGAAGGTCGTCAACTCGTTCCTGCAGACCGGCATGAGCCCGGCCTCGATGGTGCTCGACGTCGTTCCGGTGATCCCGCCGGAGCTTCGCCCGATGGTCCAGCTCGACGGTGGCCGCTTCGCGACCAGCGACCTGAACGACCTCTACCGTCGTGTGATCAACCGCAACAACCGCCTCCGTCGCCTGATCGACCTCGGTGCCCCCGAGATCATCGTGAACAACGAGAAGCGCATGCTGCAGGAGGCCGTCGACGCCCTGTTCGACAACGGCCGCCGTGGCCGCCCCGTCACCGGTACCGGCAACCGCGCCCTGAAGTCCCTGAGCGACATGCTCAAGGGAAAGCAGGGTCGCTTCCGCCAGAACCTGCTCGGAAAGCGCGTCGACTACTCGGGTCGTTCGGTCATCATCGTCGGACCCCAGCTCAAGCTCCACCAGTGCGGTCTGCCCAAGCAGATGGCGCTCGAGCTGTTCAAGCCGTTCGTGATCAAGCGCCTGATCGACCTCGGTCACTCGCAGAACATCAAGGCCGCCAAGCGCGCCGTCGAGCGCTACCGTCCCGAGGTCTGGGACGTGCTCGAAGAGATCATCCGCGAGCGCCCCGTGCTGCTGAACCGTGCACCCACCCTGCACCGTCTCGGCATCCAGGCGTTCGAGCCCCAGCTCGTCGAGGGCAAGGCGATCCAGCTGCACCCGCTCGTCTGCGCGGCGTTCAACGCCGACTTCGACGGTGACCAGATGGCCGTCCACCTGCCGCTGTCGGTCGAGGCTCAGGCCGAGGCTCGCGTGCTCATGCTCGCCTCGAACAACATCCTGAAGCCGTCGGACGGCCGCCCGGTCACCCTGCCCTCGCAAGACATGATCATCGGCCTCCACCACCTGACCACCCTCAAGGAGGGTGCGATCGGTGAGGGTCGTGCGTTCGGTTCCGTGGGCGAGGCGATCCTGGCCAAGGACGAGGGCACCCTCGACCTGCAGGCCAAGGCGCGCATCCGCATCCCCGGCCTGACGTTCCTCGAGGGCCAGGCGCCCGAGGGCTACGACAAGCACGGCCTCGTCGACGCGTCGCTCGGTCAGGCGATCTTCAACGCCACGCTCCCGAAGGGCTACCCGTTCGTCCGCGAGCAGGCCGACAAGGGCAAGCTGTCGCAGATCGTCAACAAGCTGGCCGAGGAGTACCCCAAGGTCGAGGTCGCGGCATCGCTCGACCGGATCAAGGACGCCGGCTTCTACTGGGCCACCCGCTCGGGTGTCACGGTGGCGCTGAGCGACATCCTCACCCCGCCGAACAAGGCCGAGATCGTGGGCGGCTACGAGAAGCAGGCCGCGAAGGTCCAGGCGCAGTACGAGAAGGGTCTCACCACCGACGCCGAGCGTCGTCAGGAGCTCATCAAGATCTGGACCGAGGCCACCGACGAGGTCCAGAAGGCGATGCGGGACAACTTCCCCGCCGACAACACCATCAACCGCATGGTCTCGTCGGGCGCCCGTGGTAACTGGCTGCAGATCCGCAACATCGCGGGTATGCGTGGTCTGGTGAACAACCCCAAGGGTGAGATCATCCCGCGTCCGATCATCTCCTCGTACCGCGAGGGTCTGTCGGTCGCCGAGTACTTCATCGCGACGCACGGTGCCCGTAAGGGTCTGGCCGACACGGCCCTCCGTACGGCCGACTCGGGGTACCTGACGCGTCGTCTGGTGGACGTCTCGCAGGACGTCATCATCCGCGAAGAGGACTGCGGCACGTCGAAGGGCCTCGAGCTCCCGATCGCCGCTGTCGACTCGAGCGGTGTGCTGGTGAAGGACGCGAACGTCGAGAACTCGGTGTTCGCCCGTACGCTCGCGACCGCCGCGGTCGACGCTCAGGGCACCGTCCTGGCCGAGGCCGGCGACGACGTGGGCGACGTGCTCATCGACAAGCTGGTCGCGGGCGGCATCGAGTCCATCAAGGTCCGCTCCGTGCTGACCTGCGACTCCGCCGTCGGTGTCTGCGCGAAGTGCTACGGCCGTTCGCTGGCCACCGGCAAGATCGTGGACATCGGTGAGGCCGTCGGCATCATCGCCGCCCAGTCCATCGGTGAGCCCGGTACCCAGCTGACGATGCGTACCTTCCACACCGGTGGTTCCGCGTCGGCCGACGACATCACGCAGGGTCTGCCCCGTGTGCAGGAGCTCTTCGAGGCGCGTACCCCCAAGGGCGCATCGCCCATCGCCGAGGCCGACGGCCGCATCACGATCGACGAGACCGAGAAGGCCAAGAAGGTCATCCTCACGCCCGACAACGGCGACGAGCCCGTGGTCTACCCCGTCCTGAAGCGTGCGACGCTCCTGGTCGAGGACGGCCAGCACGTCACCGTGGGCGAGCCCCTCCAGGTCGGAACGCTCGACCCCAAGGAGGTCATGCGCGTGCAGGGTGCCCGCGAGGTGCAGAAGTACCTCGTGAACGGCGTCCAGGGCGTGTACCGCTCGCAGGGTGTGCCGATCCACGACAAGCACATCGAGGTCATCGTGCGCCAGATGCTGCGCAAGGTCACCGTCGTCGACCACGGCGACACCGACCTGCTCCCGGGTGAGCTCGTCGACTTCAAGCGGTACCAGAACATCAACCGCGAGACGGTCGGCGAGGGCAAGCGCCCCGCGTCGGGTCGTCCCGAGCTGATGGGTATCACGAAGGCGTCGCTCGCGACGGAGTCGTGGCTGTCCGCCGCGTCGTTCCAGGAAACCACCCGCGTCCTGACGCAGGCGGCCATGGAGGGCAAGAGCGACCCGCTCGTCGGCCTCAAGGAGAACGTCATCATCGGAAAGCTCATCCCCGCGGGGACGGGCCTGTCGAAGTACCGCAACGTCACCGTCGAGGCGACGGAAGAGGCCAAGAGCGAGCGGTACCCCAACCGCATCTTCGCCTCGGACGGCGCGTACTCCGACGCCGACCTGAGCTACGTCGACTTCGACAGCTTCACGACGGACGACTTCACGCCCGGTAGCTACAACTAAGGGATCCGCTCCCGAACGAAGGCCCTCGGCTCCTGCCGAGGGCCTTCGTCGTGTCCGCCTGGTTTCAGCGACGCGACGTCTCGCCTTCGCGGCGTGTCGTGGGCGCGGCGGGTCGGGGCAGTGCGCATACCGTGGACGGGGAGGAACGGATGGCACGAGTCGGTGGTCGGAACGCGTGGATCGCGTGGCCCGCGGGGATCGTCTGCACCGTCGTGGTCGCCGTTCTCGTCGTTCTCGCGCTGCCCGGTATCCCCGGCGCCGTGACCTTCGTGGGCGACACGCTGCGCGCGGCGCGAACGGCTCCGACGGCCACCCCCGAACCCTCTCCGACGCCCGCGGCGACCTGCGGCGAGCTGTACACCCCGGAGCTGTGGTCGTCGCTGGTGTGGTCGCGAGACAACCTGCTCACCCAGCGTCGGACGCCCGCTGCCTCCACGCCCGAGGCCGTGGCGGCATCCGGAGCGACGGTCGTCGTCACCTGCCACTGGCGCGGTCGCCCGGGTCAGTCCCTCGAGACGACGGTGTCCACCGTCACCCCCGAGGGCGCCGCGGCGGTGCAGGCGACCCTGTCGTCGCAGGGCTTCGGATGCCAGGTCTCCGGCGCCACCACCCACTGCGAGCGGACAACGGGCGGTGTCGTCGAGGTCCACGACCTGCGCGGAGACCGCTGGGTGTCGTCGACCCTCACGAACTGGACGCCGGACGGCTACGCCGCGGTCGTGGCATCCCGCGCTTTCGGCGAGGAGCCGGTCAGCCGAAGATCGACGTGATGATGCTCGCGGTGTACCCGGTCGGCGCGAGGTTGGAGTACTGCGTGTCGATGAGGACGTCGTCGCGATAGAACAGCGTGCGTCCGTCGTTGACCGGGTACTTGTCGTTGATCCAGGTCTTCTCGCACCGCGTGCCGTCGTCGGGGGTGTAGCAGCTGAACCCCTGCGTGGCGACGAGTTCGTTGAGCATGTCGAGGGCGGGCCCGCGATCGATGCGGGTGATGCGCGTCTGCAGCTGCGTCGTGTCGGCGCTCGGATCGCGCCAGACGCAGATGAGCGAGCCGTCGGACTGCGGACCGGACGGGCCGACGGACGGGTCGTTCAGGGGGACGGATGCCAATTGGGCCTGCACGTCGGCCGAGAGCATCGCGCGACAGTCGGTGGGGATCGCCACCGGGGCGACCGTCGGGGTGATGGTCGGAATCGGGGTCGCGGTCGGCACCACGGTCGATTCCGTCGGGGACGACGTGGGCGCGGCCGAGCCCTCGCCCTCGGGCGCGCAGGCGGCCAGCGCCAGCACCGCCGCCACCGCGAAGAGCGCGGCGCCGGCAGGACGAATCACGCGACGGGGCATGCAGACACCCTAGATGCCCCCACCGACACGGTCGAGACCGACACACGACGGCACGCCTCCGCGGCGCGGGGTAATGCGCGGGTTAGCCTGGCGCCGCAGATACTTGCGCGCGTGAGGAGACCCCGATGAGCGACCCCCAGTCGTACGGAAACCCCGTCGACGAGCCCAAAGAAGAGGCGCACGACGTGGTGGGGCAGGCCCACGAGGGGCTCGCCGACGCCGAGGCCGCCCAGCGCGATGCCGTCGACCCCGCCGAGGCCGCCGCCGCATGGGACGAGCGCGAGCGGGAACACCCCGTCGCGACCACGTCGGCACCCACCCAGGCGGCCGTGCACGATGCGTCGCCCGTCGCCCCCGCGGCGGCCACCGACCTCGACGACGAGGACGCCCGCTGGGCCGCGTACGCCGCCTCGGCGGAGCCCGAGGCCTCGACGAGCGCCGCCGCCACGGACGCGCACACGCAGCGCTACGACGTCACGTCCGGCACCGCCACGGCCGTCGCCGCCGGTGCCGCAGCCGGGGGAGCGTCCTCGACCCCGGTGGCATCCACGACCGCGTACGACACTCGTGCGTCCGACGCCCCCGCGGCGACCTCGCCGAACGCGTACGCGAACCAGCCCATCTTCGTGCAGGCCCCCGAAGCCCCCCGCCCGCGGGGCAACCGTGGCGCGGCAGGGGCGATCGGCCTTCTCGCCGCGCTCTGCTTCGCCGTCCTCTACCTCGCCGCGACGCTCGGTCTGCGCCTGCTGACGGGTGACGTCCAGGTGTCGGGGCTGGCGAACGCCGCCCTGTCCGCCCTGGCCACCTGGGGTCTGTGGGTACCGACCGTGGCCTTCTACCTCGGTTTCTGGTTCCTCGGCGCCCTGATCAACCGCGGTCGGTGGGGACACTGGGTGGTCTGGGGTCTGCTCGTGGGCGTCATCGCGTGGGGCGGACACCTCCTGGGCGCCCTCTTCGCCGCGCCGTTCTGGATGCTGACCGCTCGCGAGGGCGTCGACCTTCTCGGCGACAACGTCCTGGCCCCGCTCGCGATCGTCGCCTTCGTGCTCGGGCGCGAGCTCACGATCTGGTTCGGCGCCTGGGTCGCCCGCCGCGGACGCCGGGTCTCGGAGCTGAACGACGAGGCTCAGCGCGAGTACGAGCGCACCCTCGAAGCCGGCCCGCAGGTCGCCGTCGTCTGAACGGGATGCCATGACCGATGCGTCGCGACCGGCGGGGGTGACCCCGCCGGTCGCCGTCGTTTTCGCGACCGTGACTTTCGTGGCTCTCGCCATCGGGGGACTCGGGGTCGCGAGCCTCGTCTTCGACAGTGACGTGATTCCGGTGACGGGTCTCGGCCCCGTTCCGGGGGTGCTGGGCCTCGCGGTCGCAACGGCGTCGTTCTCCGGCATCCTGTTCTGGGGGCTCCGGGCGGTCCCGCCGGGGTACCTCACCGCGGTCCCCTGCGCCCTCGGGGTGTTCGTGGGGGAGCTCGCGGGAATCGTCGTCGGGGGTCTGGTGAGCGGGGCGGATCCGGCCCGGGCCGTCGCCGCGGCCGGTGAGGTGGCCCTCGGGTGGCCGGGAGCGGTGCTGGCGGTCGCCGGGCTGTTGTCGGGGCTCTTCGGGGTGTTCCTCGCACGGGTGCGAGCCGAACGGCCCCGGTGGACCTGGGAGGACGAGGACGACGACGGTCGGTGATCGTCCCGCTCGGTCGTGGCGTGCGGTCATGACGCGCGGGAACGCGCGGATCCCCGTTGCCCGGGCGTGTCGGGCTAGCGTAGGGGTGTGGAGCGGTCGCTCGAGACCCAGGTCGGCCAGGCGGTGGACGCCTGGCTCAAATGGCTGCCCCGGTGGGAGCCGGCGAACCATCGCGGTCGCGTCGCTCCGTGCCGGCGGTGCTTCGGCTCACCCGTCCTCTCCGCCGCGGGCCTCGGGGCCGACGTGCCGCACGGCGTCCAGCACGGTCTCTCGACGCGGGTGAAGGCGATCGTCGATCACGCCGTCGCCGAGTACACCGCGCGCAACCTCCCCATGCTGCAGGCCGAGCTGGACCAGCAGGCCGAGCGGAACCGTCGCCGTTCCTATCGC
The DNA here is from genome assembly GCF_001476655.1 of Microbacterium testaceum. Classification (GTDB taxonomy): domain Bacteria; phylum Actinomycetota; class Actinomycetes; order Actinomycetales; family Microbacteriaceae; genus Microbacterium; species Microbacterium testaceum_C. The sequence continues at coordinate 41,291 of NZ_LDRT01000019.1, forward strand.
CCCGCGGAGGGTCTCGAGCCCGAATTCGAGGGGTTGCCGCTCGATCCCGAGCCGGAGCCGGGTGCCCCGTTCCTGTTCACGCTCACGGGTCTGGCCGCAGAGGAGGACGCGGTGATCCCGGCGCTTCCGCCGTTGTCGGACGCGGCCAAGGCGGCCCTCCGGCAGGAGGTCGGACTCGCTGACGACTACGCGAACATGATCGGGCGCGAGATCTGCACGATTCTCTTGCGTCACCGCCTGCGCATCCAGGCAGCCATCGCGGAGTACGTCGAGCCCCAGGTCGCGGCGATGCTCGACGAACTCACCCGTTCCCTCGACGCACCGTTCGACCCGCGCGACCCCGGCGCCGCCTCCCCCTGAGGTTGTGCACACCCCCCGGGGATCGAGGGGTGCCTTTGTTAGCATTGCCGGGTTGTCCGCCCGCTCAGACGCGGGCGTGTCGTTCGGGAGGGGGCACCATGGCGCAGCGCCTGCCCTCGTCGCCCCCGATCCTTCCCGGGCTCGCTTACATCCGCCCCCTCGGGTCGGGCGGTTTCGCGGACGTCTTCCTGTACGGCCAGGACATGCCCCGCCGCGAGGTCGCGGTCAAGGTGCTGCCGAGCGATGTCCGCGATCCCGACCTGCTGCGGATGTTCAACGCCGAGGCCGACGTCCTCGCGCACCTGTCGGCGCACCCGTCGATCGTCACCGTCTACCAGGCGGGGATCTCGGCGGACGGACGACCGTACATCGTCATGGAGTACTGCCCCGGCTCGCTCTCCCAGCGCTATCGCGTCGAGCGGATCCCGGTCGCCGAGGTCCTCGCGATCGGCGTCCGCATGGCGGGAGCGCTCGAGTCGGCGCATCACGCGGGACTCGTGCACCGCGATGTGAAGCCGAGCAACATCCTCATCACCACCTTCGGTGCCCCTGTGCTCGCCGATTTCGGCATTTCCTCGTCGCTCGTCCGTCAGGACGCCGACGAGATGCTCGCGATGTCCGTTCCGTGGAGCGCGCCGGAGGTCATCGCCGAGCAGACGGCCGGTACCGTCTCGAGCGAGGTGTGGAGCCTTGGAGCGACGGTCTACTCGCTGCTCGCCGGGCACAGCCCTTTCGAACGTCGGGAGCGCGGGCAGAACTCTCGCGAGCAGCTGCGCCGCCGCATCGCACGCGCGTCGTACACCGAGATCGCGCGCGCCGACGTCCCGCCCGCCCTGCAGGTGGTGCTCGCGCGCGCGATGGCGCGCAATCCGCAGGACCGGCACCCCAGCGCGCGCGCCTTCGGCGAGGATCTGCAGCGCGTCCAGACCGAGCTGGGGCTGGCGGCCACGACTCTCGAGGTCCCCATGGCCGACTGGTCGCCGTCGGCCCAGGTCGTGGACTTCTCCGATACGGCCCTGCGCGGGCCCACGCGCTCGCGGATCGAGCGCGAGGGGGCGCGAAAGCTCCGCGACCGTTCCGGGATGACCGGGCTTGCGCGCGACGAGGACACCGACATCTCCGCTCCGGGACCGACGGCTCATCGCATCCTCCCCTGGGCGCTCGCGGGGGCGACGCTCGTCGCGGCCGGGGCTGTGGCCGTCGCGGCGCTGTACGCGACGGGGGTGCTGCGATGAAGCGGCGGACGATCGCCGGGCTCGCGGCCACGCTCGCCGCTGCCGCGCTGGTCGTCACGGCGAGCGTCGTCTGGCCCGGACTCGACGCCCAGGAGACGCCCGAGGTCGACACGTCGGTCTGGGCGCTGCAGACCGGAGAAGGGCAGCGCTACGCGCGGGTGAACACCTCCGTCGGCGAGCTCGATACGGTGCGGTCCGCGGGCAATCCGAGCGAGGTCGCCCAGAGCGCGGACGGGGCCTATCTCTTCACCGACAGCTACAGCAAGCTCTCACGCATCGACGAGGCGCAGCCCGTCAACCTGCAGGAGGACCAGCTCGCCGCCGCTCCCGACACCCCGCCCGGGACCACCTCGGTCGCCACCGCCGGGGATTTCGTCGTGTATCGCACCGACACCGGCACGCTCTTCGCCGGGCGGTTGAGCGAGGCCGGGCAGGCGGCATCCGAACTCGATCCGTTCGGCACCGCCGGGGGCGACGCACCCGCCTACACCGCGGATGCCATCGCCCTCGACGACCGGGGGATGCTCTTCGCGTACTCCTCGGCCGACGGATCCGTGATCCGCTATGACATCGCGGCCGACGAGCTGCGCGGGCGCGACCCGGTGACCGCGGACATCGCGTCGCCGCTGATCTCGGCTGCGGGGGATGCCTGGGTCCTGGTCGACGCCGAGGCCGGGCGGGTGTGGGTCCGCGGGGCGGATCCGGTGGACATCGCCGTGGCCGACCAGCTGGTCGTCGCCGCACCGGATTCCCGCGGCGCCATCGTCTACGCCGCCGACGAGCGGTCGCTCTGGGCGATCCCCACCGACGGCTCGGGACCGCAGCGTGAGGCGGGGGTCGGCGACACGGTGCTCGGACAGCCCGCGAAGCCCCTGTCGCGTGGAGGCGTCGCGTACGCCGCGTGGCTGCTCCCCGGGGATGCCGGCGGCACGCTGTGGCGCTCCGACGGGGGAGAGACCCCGCTCGACTATGCCGGGGGAACGCTCCCCGATCAGCGTCGCCCCGTGTTCGTCGCCACCGATCACGCCGTGATCCTGAACGAGACGCGCAGCGGATGGGTGTGGACGGTTCCCAACGGGGCGCTCGTGTCGTCGAGCCAGAACTGGAGCCTCGACGATCGGACCGAGCAGGCCGCGGTCCAGAGCGACGAGCAGCTCAGCGTCGTCCTCGACCCGAAGCCCCCGATCGCGGAACCCGACGCGTTCGGTGTCCGAGCGGGCCGTCTGGTCACCCTCCCCGTGCTCCTGAACGATCACGATCCGAACGAAGACGTCCTGAGCATCGTCGGCGAGAGCGTCACCGGTCTCGATCCCGGGTTCGGCGAACTGAGCCTGACCGACGACAACCAGCGACTCACCGTTCGCGTCCGCCCGGAGGCGACCGGCACGGCGACCTTCTCGTACGCGGTGACCGACGGTACGACGCCCGACGGGCTGACCTCGGCTCCGACGACGGTGACCCTCACGGTATCGCCGGAGACCAGCAACGCCGCTCCCGTGTGGTGCGGGGTCGAGAAGTGTCTGCAGCCGTGGCCGACTCCGGAGGTCGCACGCGGGGGGACGATCACGGTTCCCGTCCTCCCGGGCTGGGTCGATCCCGACGGCGATCCTCTGCTCCTGCTGTCCGTCGACAACCCCGGCGGCGTGGGCAGCGTCACCTCGACGCCCGCCGGAGAAGTCGTCTACCAGCACGCCGACGACGGGTCGGGTGGCGAGCAGACCATCCAGCTCGACGTCACGGTGGCCGACACGGCCGGGGCCGTGACCACCAAGCCGCTGCTCATCCGCGTCGCGCCCGACCCGAAGCTCGCCGTGCAGTCGTTCGCGGTGGTCGACACGGTGGGCTCCGGCCTCACCGTCGATGTCGGGCCGCACGTCACCGGGACAGCGGGCGCCATCTCGCTCAGCTCGGTCCGCGTGCTCGACGACGCGGCGGCGACGGCCGGCGTCGTCGGTGGGAGCACGACCTTCGACTTCAGCGCCTCCCAGCCCGGGGTGTATCGGGTCGATTTCACCGTCTCGGACGGGGGAAGGGATGCCACGGGAACCGCCCGCATCACCCTCCTGGCGGCCGATGCGCCCGCTCAGTTGGCCACCGCTCCCGTCGTGGCCTTCGTCCGGCCGCAGGAGGACGCGACACTCGACGTGTTCTCCGCCGTGTCGAACCCCACGGGCCGGGTGCTCCTGTTGAGCGACGTCGTGGCCGCCGCGCAGGAGGGAGCGTCGCTCAGCGTCGACACCGTCGGCCAGAACGACCTCCGCGTCTCGGGAAGCACCGCCGGGGGAGAGGCGGGTCTGCTGGGGACGGTGACCTACAGCGTGAGCGACGGCACCGAAGACGAAGGCGCGCGGGTCTCCGGCGAAGCGACGGTCTACCTGCTTCCCCCGGCCCCCGAGATCGCCCCGATCGCGGTCGATGACACCGTCACCGTCCGTGCCGGAGCGCAGGTCGACATCCCCGTGCTCGACAACGACGTGTCGCCCGCCGGCGGACGACCCACACTCGATCCCGCCAGCGTGAGCGCCCAGCCCGCGAGCGACGCTCTGGCCTTCGCCTCGGGCGGAGTGCTGCGTTACCTCGCCCCGACCGCACCCGGATCGTACGAGGTGACGTACCGCGTGTACACCACCGGAGCCCCCTCGCTGTGGGACGAGGCGACGGTCCACATCACCGTGCTCGGCAACGACGCCAACCGGCCACCGGTGCCCGACACCCTCCAGGGGCGGGTGTTGAGCGGAGGGACCACCACGATTCCCTTCCGCAGCTTCGGGGTCGACCCGGACGGCGACGCGGTGACGCTCGATCGGATCGTGTCGCAGCCCGATCGGGGCAGCGCGGCGATCTCTCCCGACGGGCTCTCGATCGTCTATTCGTCCGTGCCGGGCGACCGCGGCCAGGTGTCGTTCCGTTACCGTGTGGCGGACACGGCCGGAGCCACGGGCGAGGGCACGGTGCGGATCGGCGTCCTCGACGCCGAGGCGAACCCGAGCCCGATCACGTTCACCGACTACGTCCAGGTGCAGGCGGGGGCGGACAGTCGGCTTCGCGTGAGCCCGCTCGCGAACGACATCGATCCGACCCAGGGGCGACTCACCCTCACCGGGGTGCGCCCCGATCTTCCGCAGACCCTCGCCGACGGCGACGACAACCCCGAGTACGCGCGGCTGGCGGAACGCGTCGAATCGGTCTCCGACACCGGAGTGGTCATCCGTGCGGGCGATGCCCCCGCGACGATGTCGTTCCTCTACGACGTGGCATCCGACTCGGGGAACACCGGACGGGGGCTCATCGTCGTCAAGGTCGTGCGCGAGAGCGTGCCCGACTACCCGGTGGTGGCCGATACGGCGCTCACCGTCGAGGACCGGGACGACTTCACCACGGGTGTCGACGTGATCGAGGGGCGTGCCACCTGGTCGGGCGGCGACGTGAGCGACCTCCGGGTCTCGCTCTGGGGCGATCCCACGGACGTCCGTCTCGACGGGCGACGCCTCTCCGGCGACCTTCCGGCCACCCGCCGCATCATCCCCTTCGCCGTCACGGGCACGGTCAACGGTTCCGAGGTCACGACCTACGCCTTCCTCCGCGTCCCGGGCGACGCCGACGTGACGCTCGCCCTCCGCCCGAACGCGGCGCAGCGCGTCGACGAGTTGGCGTCGGTCGAGTTCGACATGGCATCCCTGGTCGCCGTCCCTCGCCGGGCGACCCTCGAGGTCGGAACAGAGGCCACCACGAGCGGTGCGCGTGCCGAGGCGCGCTGCACGATCGCGGGCACCCGGGTGACGTACGACGCCGGAACCGGATCGCCGTGGAGCGACGTGTGCACGGTCCCCGTGCGCATCGCGGGGACGCAGGAGTGGACGCTCCTGTCGGTTCCGATCGGTGTGGTGGCGCGCAACCCGCAGCCCGAGCTGCGGCCCGGATCCCTCACGGTCGGGCCGGGCGAGACCGCGACGTTCGATCTGCGCAACATGACCTCGTGGCAGCTCGGCCGCGAGGACGGGAACGGCATCCGCTACGCGCTCGACTACTCCGGCTCGGCGTTCTCCGCAGTCACCCTCGAGGGATCGACCGTCACCGTCACGGGTGCCGATCGCGCAGTCCCGGGAACCGAGAACGCGGCGATCATCACGGTCACGAGCCACAACGCCGTCGCCCCCGCCCGTCTCGTGCTGCGGGTGGGCGCGGCACCGTCGACCCTCCCGCAGGGAGGAACGATGTCGCGGCAGTGCTCGCAGGCGAACGGGTCGTCGTGCCCGATCGAGGTGGTCGGCGCCGATGGAGAGGTCAACCCCCTCCCGCGCACGCCGCTCGAGGTCGTGAGCGTGCGCCCCACGGGAACGTGCACCGGTGTGAGTTTCGCGGTCGCCTCAGCGTCGAGCATCGCCGCCTCGTGGACGAGCGACGCCCCGGGTGCGACCTGCGCGGCGAGCGTGACGCTGCGCGATGCCCAGGGCCGCGCCACCGCAGGTCCCCGCGACGCCCGCGTGGTGCTCGACCTGCAGGGGTACCCGCGGGCCCCCGCGAGCGTGCGTCAGTCCGCGTACGCCGACGGCTCCGTCACCCTCCGCGTCGATGCGGGCGAGGCGCGGCGCGCCTACCCGGGTCTCTCCGGTTTCCTCGTGCGCTACCGCGGTGACGTCGTCGCCCAGTGCGCGCCCGACGGCGGTTGCCCCACGATCGCCGCCCCGAACGGCGACCAGCGGGAGTACGTCGTGACGGCCGTCAACGACGTCGGCGAGTCGCGCGGTTCGGTGCGCACGACGGCGTGGGCCTACGACCCGCCCCCGCGTCCCGACAGTGCGGACTGGACGCCGACCGTGACCGACGACGGCTCCGGAAACGTCGTGGACATCACCGTCCGGGGAGTGGATGCCGCCGAGACCGGCTCCCTCGAGATCCGCAGCAGCACGGGCGAGACGCAGACCGTCTCGGTGGGACGCAACCAGCAGGACGTGCCGATCAAGGGCTTCCGGGTCGGGAGCAACTCCTCGACCGAGGTCCGGGTCACCCCGCGGTCCCGTTTCGACGTCCCCCCGGGGCTGGGCGGCACCGTCGAGGGCGGCGTCCTGACGTTCCGCGCCCACGGCGTCGGCAAGCCGACAGGCCTCGACCTCACCCTCACCTCGCGTGCCGCCTCGGACGGTTCGACGACGATCGTGGCGCAGGCCACGGCCAGCCCGAACGGCACCGATTCCGACCTTCGTTTCGGGATCATGGAGGGGACGAGCTGCCGTACGGGAGACGGCGGGTCGCGCCGCGAGTTCCCCGGGAAGAAGGACGGCGAGGAGTACACCTTCACGGCCTGCGTCGACTCCGTCTACCAGGGCAAGACGTACGGCTCCGCCGATCCGCTGACCAAGCCGCACCGCGTCGATCAGGACCGCGCCGCCCCGCGGGGGTACACGTTCCGCGTGAACGCCGACCCGATCCTCGACCAGGACAACGGCCGCGCGATCGCGCGTTGGCGCCTCAACGAGGAAATCGAGCCCGGGAACAAGCCGCCGAACAACAACGACGTGTTCTACACGAACTTCAACAACAAGCGGTCGAGCGTCTTCGACAGCGACCCCGACATCGGGGTCTACTTCGAGCACACGTTCTGGGGCACGACATCCGAGGTCGGTCGCGTGACCCCCGCCGACGGCAGCGCGCCCTACCAGGTGCAGGCGTCCGCCAGCATCCGATCGTGTGTCGCCGGCGACGCACTCGACATCTCGAAGAGCTCCAGCAACGACAAGGCCGCCATGAAGGGCGACAGTTCCACCGCCGTGTTCCGCGACGGCCAGGGCAACAAACTGCCGCGCCCCGACGGCGACGACCGCGTCCCGGTCGGCGCGAAGAGCGTCGAGAACGTCACGGTCACGGTCGACTGGTCGGCGCAGGGGTGGGGACTGAACGGTACGACGCTCACACTGTCCGGCACCTGCTCGCCCGGCACCTCCACGAACCCCTGATACCGGCGCCCCCGACTCCCCGGCATCCATCCCCACCGGCATCCCCCAGAGAGAGACCACCGACATGACGATCACCCAGGAGCAGGCCACCTGGTTCGCGCAGACGTTCTCGCAGATCGCCGACAACGTCGAGCGCGCCGTGCTCGGCAAACGGCACGTGGTCGAGCTGGTGCTGACCGCGATGCTCAGCGACGGTCACGTCCTCCTCGAAGACGTCCCGGGCACGGGCAAGACCTCCCTGGCCCGCGCGGTCGCCCAGTCGGTCCAGGGCACGAACACCCGCATCCAGTTCACCCCCGACCTGCTCCCGGGCGACATCACCGGCATCACCGTCTACGACCAGAAGACCGGTCGCTTCGAGTTCCACGCCGGGCCGATCTTCGCCAACATCGTCCTGGCCGACGAGATCAACCGAGCGAGCCCCAAGACGCAGTCGGCGCTGCTCGAGGTCATGGAAGAAGGGCGCGTCACGATCGACGGCGTCTCGCGCGAGGTGGGCGTCCCCTTCCTCGTCCTGGCGACGCAGAACCCTGTGGAACAGGCCGGAACGTACCGCCTCCCCGAGGCCCAGCTCGACCGCTTCCTCCTGCGGACCTCGCTCGGCTATCCCGACCATGCGGCGACGGTGCGCATCCTCGACGGAGCCGCCATCGCGACCGCCGACCTGCGCCCGATCGTCACGCCTCACGCGCTCGTCGGCATGGCGGATCTCGCGGCGACCGTGTACGTCGACGCGCTCGTCCTCGACTACATCGCCCGACTCGTGGATGCCACCCGCTCCGCCGACGAGGTCCGCCTCGGCGTCAGCATCCGCGGGGCGCTCGCGCTCACCCGGGCCACGCGCTCCCGCGCCGCCGCGCAGGGACGCACCTACGCCACCCCCGACGACGTCAAGGCGCTCGCCGTGGCGGTGCTCTCGCACCGGCTCATCCTGCACCCCGAGGCCGAGTTCGACGGCGTGACGGCCGAGGCGGTCATCGGTCAGGTGCTCCTCGATGTCGCCCCGCCGACGCAGCGCGAGAGCGAACGCGCGCGATGACGACCCTCCTCCCCGGGATCCCTCGATGCCCGACGTGAACGTCACCGAGTCGCGGCTGACACGGACCTCCGCAGGCACCGTCGGTACCGGCTCGCGGACCTCGATCACCTCCACGTCGACGCGCCGCGCCCGGCGGATCGTGCGCGCGGTCGTGCGCGCCGCCGAAGCCTGGCGCGCGACGAGCGAGGCCGTTCTCACCGCCTCGCGTTGGGCGGGCCGCACCGTGCGACCGGCGGGAGCGGTCGTGACGATCGCCGCGACCGCGGGCCTCATCGCCGGGCTCGTCTTCGGGTGGGTGGAGTGGATGGTCGCCGGGAGCGCCTCCCTCCTGCTCCTGATCATGAGCGTGCCGTTCCTCTTCGGCTCCCGTGCCTACGCGGTCGACCTGACGCTCGCGCGCGAGCGCGTCGTCGCCGGGCACGGAGTGACGGGCGAGATCATCGTCCGCAACGAGAGCGCGCGCGTCGCTCTTCCGGGACGCCTCGACATCCCCGTGGGATCGGGGCTCGTGGAATTCGGCGTGCCGTTCCTGCGCCCCGGACACAGCGTCACCGAGACGCTCGAGATCCCGCCCCTGCCACGGGGCGTCGTGACGGTGGGGCCTGTCACGACGGTGCGGAGCGACCCGATCGGACTGCTGCGGCGAGAGCACGCCTTCGACGACGAGAACGAGTTGTTCGTCCACCCCCGTACGGTGCCGCTGCCGTCGACGAGCGCCGGTCTCGTGCGCGACCTCGAGGGCAACGCGAGTCGTCGTCTCGTCGACGCCGACATGTCGTTCCACGCGATCCGCGAGTACGCCCCCGGTGACTCGCAGCGCCAGGTGCACTGGAAGTCCACGGCGAAGACCGGCCGCCTGATGGTGCGTCAGTACGAGGAGTCCCTCCGCTCCCGGATGGCCGTCGTCCTCGGCGCCGCGTCGCAGGAGTACCTCGACGCCGACGAGTACGAGCTCGCCGTGTCCGCCGCGGCTTCCCTGGGCCTGCGGGCCGTCCGTGACGCGCGCGACATCGACATCGTCACGGGCTCCGAGATCCCGCGCGTGGTGAAAGGGAGACTGCGCGCGATCCGCCGTATCCCGACCGTCACCCCGCGACAGATGCTCGACGGGTTCAGCGCCCTCGAGCGCTCCGACAACACCATGTCGGTGTCGGACGTCTGCCGCTTGGCATCCGAATCCAACGAACGGCTCTCGATCGCGTTCATCGTCGTCGGCTCCCGCGTGCCCCTCGCGCGCGTGCGACAGGCGGCGCTCGCCTTCCCCGTCGACACCGCCGTGGCGGCCGTCGTGTGCGACGAACGCGCGCACCCGCGCATGCAGAGCATCGCCGGGCTGACGGTGCTGACCATCGGCACCCTCGACGACCTGTCCGGACTCCTCGTGCGTGGAGCGACATCGTGACGGCGGACAGACACCCCGGTCGCGTCGTGGCGGGAGCGTCGTACACGGCGTCGGCGGTCGCGATCGCCGCGGTCGCCGCGTGGCCCATCTACGCGTCATGGTCGTTCGTCGTTCTCGTGGTCTCGTCGGCCGTTGCCGCGGCCCTGATCGTGACGCTGGTGACCTGGCGCCGGTGGGGCGGGTGGATCACGGCCGCCGCCACCGCCGCGGCGTTCCTGGTCCTGTGCGTGCCTCTGGCGGTCCCGTCGCGACTCGGGGGACCGCTCGAGATCCTCCGCGGTGTCGGCGAGGCCTCGGCCGGGGTGCTCGTCGCGTGGAAAGACCTCGTCACCGTGGACCTGCCGGTGGGTGCCTACCGCAATCTGCTCGTCCCCGCGCTCGTGGTCTTCCTCGTCGGGGCGGTGACGACCCTCTCCCTCGCCCAGCGAGCCGATCGGCGGTCGGCGGGTGCCGTGGTGAGCGCGCTGCTGATGACGGGCTTCGGCCTGTTCTTCGGCCGCACCTCGCCCAGCGCCCCGCTCGTCTGGGGGCCCGTGTCGATCCCGGCGCCGGTGGAGACCGCCGTGGGACTCGCCGCTCTGCTCTCCGCGGTCCTCTGGCTCGCCTGGCGCGCGCACGATGAGAGGACCCGATCCCTCCGACGTACGAGTGCGCTCGCCGTGTCGCCGACCGCGCGGCGCTCCCGAACGGACCGTCGCCGCGCCCTCACCGGAGCCGGAATGATCCTCGTGGCGGCATTGGTGACCGTCGCCGTCGTCCCCTGGGCGGCCGGCGATGCCGACCGCCGCGTCCTCCGCTCTGCCACCGGTCCGGAGCGTCAGATCGCCGAGGCGGTCAGCCCGCTGTCCGAGTACCGGGCGATGTTCTCCGACTCCCGGGTCGAGGACGTGCTGTTCCGCGTGAGCGGGGAGGGAGCGCTGCCGGACCGCATCCGCGTGGCCACCCTCGACTCCTACGACGGCGAGATCTTCCGTTCGTCGGGCACGGGGGAGGGGCGGTTCGTCCGCGTCCCCTCCCCGCTCCCGGTGACAGACGGTCGAGCCGTCGACGCCGAGGTCGAGATCGGCGACCTCGGCGGGATCTGGATGCCGACGGCGGGGAGCCTCGTCCACGCCGCCTTCGCGGGGGACCGGCCGAATCAGCTGGCCGATCGGTTCTACTACAGCGCCGCCGCCGAGGCCGGTGTGCAGATCGCGGACGGCGGCCTCGTCCCGGGCGATCGCTATCGGCTGACGGCGATCGAGCCGGCCGCTCGTGACCTCGCGACGCTCTCCGCCCCCGGTGCCCCCGCGGGGGTCTCCGGCGGGGAGAATCTGCGCCGCTGGGTCGACGAGCACAAGACAGGGGACGGCGGAGCCGCCCTGGCCACGCTCGTGCAGCTGCTGCGCGAACGCGGGTACCTCAGCCACGGGCTCGCGCCATCCGCGGGTTCTGCCGCGCCCCGGTGGGCGACTGACCTCGCCGGGTACCAGGTGCAGCCGAGCGCGTCCGGGCATTCTCTTGCGCGCATCGAGACGATGTTCCAGCGCCTCCTCGACAGGGAGGACGACCCCCGAGCAGTGGCATCCGGGAACTATGTCGCCGCCGTCGGCGACGACGAGCAGTTCGCCGTCGCCACGTCGCTCATCGCGCGTCAGCTGGGCTTCCCGTCGCGCGTCGTGGTCGGGACGCGGCTCACCTCCGCCGATCCCGACCTGCCGACGTGCGAGGCCGGAGAATGCCGCGCCGGCGACCTGAGCGCGTGGACCGAGGTGCAGGGGGCCGACGGGAGCTGGACGCCGATCGACGTGACCCCGCAGCACGAGCAGTCCCCGAGCCTCGAAGTGACCGAACAGCGCGATCCCGAGAACGTCACCGAGGTGCGGCCCGACACGGTCGACGAGGTCGTGCCTCCCGCTCCCGTGCAGGAGGACAACACGCTCACCGACGAGGAACGCGCCGCCGACGGTCTCGACCTCGCCTGGCTGTGGCCGATCCTCCGGGTCGCGGGCCTGTCCCTGCTCGTCGTCCTCGTGCTCTTCGGTCCGTTCCTCGCGGTCGTGATCGCCAAGGCGATCCGCCGACGCGGCCGCCGTCGCGATCCGGACCCGCGCGCGGCGATCGCCGGCGGCTGGGAGGAGTACGTGGATGCCGGCGTCGATTCCGGCCGCGAGCTCCCCCCGTCTTCCACGCGTCGCGAACTCGCGGCGGCGCTCGGAACGGACGGCGGTCCGCATCTCGCGGACGAAGCCGATCGCGCGGTGTTCTCCTCCCGGACGGTCACCACCGACGAGGCCGCGGCCTTCTGGCGCATCGTCGACACCGAACGCCGGAGTCTCGCGCGTCAGCGCGGCGGATGGCGGCGACTGCTCGCGGCCGTATCGTTGAGATCGTTCCTGCGGTTCCTCGCCCCGCGTCCCACGCGCCGACGGCCGCCGCACCGCGACGAGAGGGGAAAGCGCCCGGCCCGACGGCGGCGCGACACGACATGAACGACTCCACGGGCGTCATCCTCGGCCTGTCCACCGCGGTCCTCTTCGTCATCCTGTACGTCTGGTACGCCCTCGCGCTGTCGGCCCTCTTCGCCAAGGCGGGGGAGAAGTCGTGGAAGGCGTGGGTTCCGCTGGTGAACCTCGGCACGATTCTCAAGCTCGGCGGGTTCTCCCCCTGGCTCGTCCTCCTCAACCTCGTTCCGCTGTTCGGGGGGATCGCTTTCGTCATCGTCTTCATCGTGGCGGTGCACCGCATCAGCGAGGGGTTCGACCGCGGGGCCGGCACGACGGTGCTCGGCGTGGTGCTCCAGGTCGTCTGGGCCAGTGTGCTGGGCTTCGGCTCGGCGCGCTGGGCGGGTTCGGATGCATCCGGGTCGCGCACGATGGACGAGAACTCCGCCCCCGTGCGCCGGGGTCAGGACTTCGACGGCCCGTACGTTCCCTTGGTCGGCGGGTGGACGCCGGAGCCTCCCGCGCCCGCCGACGCCGAGCCCTCCTCGGAGCCGGTCGTGCTCCCGTTCGCGGCTCCCTCGGGTTCTCTCGCCGACGCGGTCCCGTCCGCTGTGGACTGGGCCCCGTCCCGCAGCGGGGACGCGTCGCCGCCGTACGATGCGCGTCCTCCTCGTCCCGAGGACAGGAATCCGGATGCCACGCCGCCGACGTCCGTGTTCGATGTTCTCGACGCTCTGCGCGCCGAGGCGGAAGAGCCCGGTACTCGCCGGAGCGCCGCCGAGCCGGCCCCCGCTGTCTCGGACGCCGAAGACAACGGCTTCCAGCCCACGGTTCCTCTGACGCCGGGGCTTCCCCTGCGCGGTCGAGGCGTCCCCGTGGCGTCGACGGGCGCGACGGAGGCCGAGGACACCCCCGCGCCGGAATCCCCGGCCGTCTCGGAGCCCGAGCCCTGGACGCCCCCGCGCCGCGCCACCGCGCCCGCCCCGGTCGACGAGGTGCCGCTCACCCGTCCCGCCGTCGATCCGGACCCCGCGGCGGAGTCGGCCACGTCCGCACCGCCTCCCGAGGCAGAGGAGTTCCCCGAGCTCTCCGAGGCGGTCTCGGCGGTTTCGGGTGCGCCGGATGCCGGAGCCCCGCGGTCCGCGCGCACGTCGGTCGCCGCGCTCTACACGCAGCCGGAGTTCGCTCCCGGTCGGGATGCGGACGACGACCTCGAGGCGCTCGACCGGACCGTCGTGGCGCGCCGGCGTCGCATCCCCTGGGCGCTGGTCCCGCCCAGCGGCGATCCCGTCGAGCTCACGTCCTCCGTCGTCATCGTGGGACGACGGCCCGCGGCGGACGGGGCGTTCCCCGATGCGCAGCTCATCGCGATCACGGACGAGACGCGAACGGTCTCCAAGACGCACGCGCGTCTGCAGCTGCGCGGCGACACCTGGTTCGTGACCGATTTGGACTCGACCAACGGCGTCCTCTTCGCGACCCTCATGGGCACCGAGATCGAGGCGCCTCCGGGGGAGGAGATCGAAGCCGGTGAGCGGTTCTTCCTCGGAGACGCGGAGGTGCGCCTGTCACGGAGGGATGCGTGAGCGGCTCCGACGACAAGCCCGACGATCCCGAGGACGTCACCCTGTGGGCGGGGCGTCTGCGCGCCTGGCCCGCGGCACCCGTCCCGTCGACGGCCAGAGATGACGGAGAGTCGGACGGGAACGTGGACGCGACCCTCATCGCGCGACGCCGGGGCCCGGGCCGCGGTCCGCGGCGAGAAGACGACGCTCCCGAGGGCGAGGGGGACATCGACGACACCGCGCCGGGTGGGCGTCCACCGAACGACGTGACCGTCCGCTCGTCGCGCAGGGGACAGGGCCCGGCGGAGCGGGTCGAGGACAGCGCCGTCGAGACCGACATCACCGTCCGCTCGGTGCGCGAGGGCGGGAGTGAGAAGCCCGCGGAACACGTCCTCGACGACACCACGACCGCCGCTCGCCGCGTCGGCGGGCCCGCGGAGCCCCTTTCGGCTACGGCTCCCGGTCGTCGCCGGGCGTCCCGCGCGGGCGCGCATCCCGAAGGGGGGGCCGAGACCGCGCCCCGAGAACCGCGAGTCGAGCCCACGCCCCGCGGTGACGCCCCTGCGCGGACGGTGCGCGTCCCCGGCGAGGAGACCGCGGAGGCCTACGGTCCGCGCGCCGACGAAGCAGTCCGCGTGCATCGCAACGTGCCGCCGCCGAGGATGGACCCCGATCGCGATGCCTCCCTCGTGCGCCCGAAGGGGGCACGCCGCGGGGTGGCCGCCCCGCTCGTCATCGGGGGAACGACCATCGTCGTCCTCGCCGGGGCGCTCGCCGCGTTCGTCCTGCTGGCCCGCTGACCCGGGCGACGGGGCCGAGCGACCGTCCGCACCCGTGAGGTCGCCGCACGTTTGCCCGGACACCCGAAGAACACGTATCATTGATCGGGTGTGCGTTCACGCGCGCCGTGCGTCATGCCTCCGGGTAGGACATGCGGATCAACGCTCGCACCATCTCAGGGATCGACCTGCGAACAGGTCGCCCCCACGGCATATCCACCACGAACCGCGTCCGATCATTCTGGCGCGCGGTGGATCACACGTGAGCCCGACACGTCACGAATCGCAAGATGCGCGACATGACGGGGGAGACACGACCGCTGTCACCGTGCAGCACCCCGGACGGCCCGAGAGGAACCGCCCGGCCAAACAAGGAGAGAACGTGCCAACCATTCAGCAGTTGGTTCGCAAGGGCCGCTCGCCGAAGGTCTCGAAGACCAAGGCTCCCGCGCTGAAGTCGAACCCCCAGCAGGCCGGCGTGTGCACCCGCGTGTACACCACGACCCCCAAGAAGCCGAACTCGGCCATGCGCAAGGTCGCCCGCGTGAAGCTGCGCAACGGCACCGAGGTCACCGCCTACATCCCCGGCGAGGGCCACAACCTGCAGGAGCACTCGCTCGTGCTCGTCCGCGGTGGTCGCGTCAAGGACCTCCCCGGTGTCCGTTACAAGATCGTCCGCGGTGCGCTCGACACCCAGGCTGTCAAGAACCGTAAGCAGGCTCGTAGCCGCTACGGCGCGAAGAAGGGCTGAGAACCATGCCTCGTAAGGGTCCCGCCCCGAAGCGTCCCGTCGTCAACGACCCGGTGTACGGCGCTCCCGTCGTCACCCAGCTCGTCAACAAGATCCTCGTCGACGGCAAGAAGTCCATCGCCGAGGCGATCGTGTACGACGCCCTCCGTGGCGTCGAGGCGAAGAACAGCCAGGACGCCGTCGCCACGCTCAAGAAGGCGCTCGACAACGTCCGTCCCACCCTCGAGGTCAAGAGCCGCCGCGTCGGTGGCTCGACCTACCAGGTTCCCGTCGAGGTCAAGCCGCACCGCGCGAACACCCTCGCGCTGCGCTGGCTCGTGAGCTACGCGAAGGGTCGTCGTGAGAAGACGATGACCGAGCGTCTGCAGAACGAGATCCTCGACGCCTCGAACGGCCTCGGTGCCGCGGTCAAGCGCCGCGAAGACACCCACAAGATGGCCGAGTCGAACCGCGCCTTCGCGCACTACCGCTGGTAAAACCCGCGGAGGGTCTGTGACCGAACCCGGTCGCGGACCCTCCGATGGGCCCGGCATCAACCTCCCAACAGGTAAGGAAGACACCCGTGGCACAAGACGTGCTCACCGACCTGCACAAGGTCCGCAACATCGGCATCATGGCCCACATCGATGCCGGCAAGACCACGACGACCGAGCGCATCCTGTTCTACACGGGCGTCAACCACAAGATCGGTGAGACGCACGATGGTGCGGCGACCACCGACTGGATGGAGCAGGAGCAGGAGCGTGGCATCACGATCACCTCCGCCGCCGTGACCTGCTTCTGGGAAAAGAACCAGATCAACATCATCGACACCCCCGGTCACGTCGACTTCACGGTCGAGGTCGAGCGCTCGCTGCGCGTGCTCGACGGTGCCGTCGCCGTCTTCGACGGCAAGGAGGGCGTCGAGCCCCAGTCCGAGACCGTGTGGCGTCAGGCTGACAAGTACGACGTCCCCCGTATCTGCTTCGTCAACAAGATGGACAAGCTGGGCGCCGACTTCTACTTCACGGTCGACACCATCGTCAACCGCCTGAAGGCCAAGCCCCTGGTCATCCAGCTCCCGATCGGCGCCGAGAACGACTTCGTCGGCGTCGTCGACCTCGTGTACATGCGCGCTCTGGTCTGGCCCGGCGACGCCAAGGGTGATGTCACCATGGGCGCCAAGTACGAGATCCAGGAGATCCCGGCCGACCTCGTCGAGAAGGCGCAGGAGTACCGCGAGAAGCTCCTCGAGACCGTCGCGGAGTCCGACGACGCGCTGCTCGAGAAGTACTTCGGCGGCGAAGAGCTCACCCACGAGGAGATCAAGGGCGCCATCCGCAAGATGACGATCGCCAGCGAGGTCTACCCCGTGCTGTGCGGTTCGGCGTTCAAGAACCGCGGTGTGCAGCCCATGCTCGACGCCGTGGTCGACTACCTCCCCTCGCCCCTGGATGTGCCCGCCATCGAGGCGCACGACCCCAAGGACGAAGAGGTCGTCATCGAGCGCCACGCCGACCGCGACGAGCCCTTCGCGGCCCTCGCGTTCAAGATCGTGACGCACCCGTTCTTCGGTCGCCTCACCTACATCCGCGTGTACTCGGGTCACCTCGACTCCGGTGCCCAGGTCGTCAACGCGACCAAGGGCAAGAAGGAGCGCATCGGGAAGATCTTCCAGATGCACGCCAACAAGGAGATGCCGGTCGACTCGGTCACCGCCGGTCACATCTACGCCGTCATCGGCCTCAAGGACACCACCACCGGTGACACCCTGTGCGACCCGGCCAACCAGGTCGTCCTCGAGTCGATGACGTTCCCGGAGCCGGTCATCGAGGTCGCCATCGAGCCCAAGACCAAGGCCGACCAGGAGAAGCTGGGTGTCGCCATCCAGAAGCTCGCCGAAGAAGACCCGACGTTCCGCGTCGAGCAGAACGCCGAGACCGGCCAGACCGTCATCAAGGGCATGGGCGAGCTCCACCTCGACATCCTGGTCGACCGCATGAAGCGCGAGTTCAAGGTCGAGGCCAACGTCGGAAAGCCCCAGGTGGCGTACCGCGAGACGATCCGCAAGTCGGTGGAGCGTCACGACTACACCCACAAGAAGCAGACCGGTGGTTCGGGTCAGTTCGCGAAGATCCAGTTCGCGATCGAGCCCCTCGAGGTCACGGCCGACAAGACCTACGAGTTCGAGAACAAGGTCACCGGTGGTCGCATCCCGCGCGAGTACATCTCGCCGACCGACCAGGGCTTCCAGGACGCGATGAACGTCGGCGTGCTCGCGGGCTACCCCATGGTGGGTGTCAAGGCGATCCTCCTCGACGGTGCCTCGCACGACGTCGACTCGTCGGAAATGGCGTTCAAGATCGCAGGATCCATGGGCTTCAAGGAGGCCGTCCGCAAGGCGAACCCCACCATCCTCGAGCCGATCATGGCCGTCGAGGTGCGTACTCCCGAGGAGTACATGGGCGACGTCATCGGCGACCTGAACTCGCGTCGTGGCCAGATCCAGTCGATGGAAGACGCCGCCGGCGTCAAGGTCGTCCGGGCCAACGTCCCGCTGTCCGAGATGTTCGGCTACATCGGTGACCTGCGCTCGAAGACCTCGGGTCGCGCCGTCTACTCGATGGAGTTCGACAGCTACGCCGACGTCCCGAAGGCCGTGGCCGACGAGATCATCCAGAAGAACAAGGGCGAGTAAAACCGCCCTTCGGATGCCGGGAACCAGGGTTCCTGCTCGGGTTCCCGGCATCCACTCAAACTCAATACCGACTCTCTAGTAACCTGAGAACCATCCCCGTGGAGAACCGGTCGCAATCCAGCGCCCGGGACTTCGCAACTACGTCCTGAGGAGGACCCAGTGGCTAAGGCCAAGTTCGAGCGGACCAAGCCGCACGTGAACATCGGAACGATCGGTCACGTCGACCACGGCAAGACCACGCTCACCGCTGCCATCTCGAAGGTGCTCGCCGACAAGTTCCCGTCGGCCACCAACGTCCAGCGTGACTTCGCGTCGATCGACTCGGCGCCGGAAGAGCGTCAGCGCGGTATCACCATCAACATCTCGCACGTCGAGTACGAGACCCCCAAGCGTCACTACGCTCACGTCGACGCGCCCGGCCACGCCGACTACATCAAGAACATGATCACCGGTGCCGCTCAGATGGACGGCGCGATCCTCGTGGTCGCCGCCACCGACGGCCCGATGGCTCAGACCCGTGAGCACGTTCTGCTCGCCAAGCAGGTCGGCGTGCCCTACCTGCTCGTCGCGCTGAACAAGAGCGACATGGTCGACGACGAGGAGATCCTGGAGCTCGTCGAGCTCGAGGTTCGCGAGCTGCTGTCGTCGCAGGACTTCGATGGCGACAACGCCCCCGTCGTCCGCGTCTCGGGCCTCAAGGCTCTCGAGGGTGACGAGCAGTGGGTCAACTCGATCGTCGAGCTCATGGAGGCCGTCGACGAGTCGATCCCCGACCCGGTGCGCGACAAGGACAAGCCGTTCCTCATGCCCATCGAGGACGTCTTCACCATCACCGGCCGTGGCACGGTCGTCACGGGCCGCGCCGAGCGCGGTACCCTCGCGATCAACTCCGAGGTCGAGATCGTCGGCATCCGCCCGACGCAGAAGACCACGGTCACGGGTATCGAGATGTTCCACAAGCAGCTCGACGAGGCCTGGGCCGGCGAGAACTGTGGTCTGCTCCTCCGCGGCACCAAGCGTGACGACGTCGAGCGCGGTCAGGTCGTCGTGAAGCCCGGTTCGGTCACCCCGCACACCAACTTCGAGGGCACGGCGTACATCCTGTCCAAGGAAGAGGGCGGCCGCCACAACCCGTTCTTCACGAACTACCGCCCGCAGTTCTACTTCCGCACCACCGACGTGACCGGCGTCATCACGCTGCCCGAGGGCACCGAGATGGTCATGCCCGGTGACACCACCGAGATGTCGGTCGAGCTCATCCAGCCGATCGCCATGGAAGAGGGCCTCGGCTACGCGATCCGTGAGGGTGGCCGCACCGTCGGCGCCGGCACGGTCACGAAGATCCTCAAGTAAGTCTTTCCAGACTTCACTCGGCAAGGGCCGGGCCTTCGGGCCCGGCCCTTCGTCGTTCCCGGATGCCGGTGCTTCACGTCGCTGCCGGACGCTGCGCCGGATGCCAGGGTCCCGGGCCGCCGTGAGAAGCGCACGTCGCACGGCTTCGGCACCCGACCCAGACGGCGGTCTGGGGGAGCCGATGCCCGGGAAGTGGGGCCGACCGGGTGAAACCCGTAAGCTGAACGGGTGAGTGACACCCCCTTCGAGCCGAGCCGGCGCTCCCGTCGCGAGGCCCGAGCGGCCGTCGACAGCCCCACCCCCGAGCAGACGTTCCGCCTCGACGACGAGACCGAACCGGATAAGGAGCCCCGCCCGTCCCGGTCCGCCGCCGACACGGACCCCGCGCCGCGCCCCTCCCCGCGCGCGTCGAACGGCTTCTTCGGCACCTGGAAGCCGCTCGTGGCCGCCGCGGCCGCCATCGTCGTCGCCGTCATCGTCGGGCTGATCGTGACGGTGGCTTTCAACGGCGCCGCCGGGCGGAGCATCGGCAGTGTCCTGGCATCCGTCGTCGTCGGCGGCACCGGAATCGGCCTGATGGCGCGCACCCGGCCGGCGGGCTTCTTCCGCGTCAACGGACTCGACGTCCTGTGGGGCCTGATCCTCGGAGCGGTGATGCCGTTCATCGCGGGGATCGGCGCGGTCTCGCGGGGGTGGCCGGCGTTCGAGGCGCTGTCGCTGCGCTGGCTGGTCCTCGGCGTCGCCGCGCCGTTCGTCATCGTGCTGATGCTGACCTTCTTCGCGATCGGGTTCGTCTACCCGGCGGCTCTGTCCTACACGTCGACGCGTTTCACACCGACGGTCGCCCGGATCGTGTCCGGTGCCGTCTCCGCGGTCGCCTTCGCGATCATTCCGATCGTGTTCGCCGGAAACGTGTCGGGTATGCCGTTCGCGCTTCCGGTGGGGCTGGGGATCGCGGCATCCGTCTTCGTCGCTCTGTCCCGCCGCTTCTGGGGACCCCTGCTCATGGGGCTGGTCTTCACGGGCGTGTGGGTCATGCTCGCGATCGCGGGCTACATCCTGG
Organism: Microbacterium testaceum; assembly: GCF_001476655.1. GTDB lineage: Bacteria > Actinomycetota > Actinomycetes > Actinomycetales > Microbacteriaceae > Microbacterium > Microbacterium testaceum_C. The sequence continues at coordinate 61,892 of NZ_LDRT01000019.1, forward strand.
CCTGACGCTCCCCCCGCGCGAGGCGATGCTCAGCGCCCGCGGAGGATCCGGAGCGCGGCGGCGGTGAAGACGCCCAGGACAGCGAGCTGAACGACGGCGACGCCGCCCGCCGCCCCCGCGACGCCGAGAAGCGACGCACCGACGAGCACCGCGGGCACGACGAGGAGCGCGCCCACGCAGACGGCGGCGAGGTACGCGCCGTCACGACCGGAGGGCAGCACGACGCACATGCCGAGCGCGGTCGCGAGCGTCATGGCGGCGAGGGCCACACCCCCGAAGAGGGCGGTGAGGGACGTGATCTCGAAGCCGGGACCCAGCACCACGGGGGTCGCCCACGGGACGACGAGGGCGAAGCCGGTGCCGAGGGCGACGGCGAGCAGGACATGGAGTCCGACGGCGCGGCGCATGCGTCGCAGCCCCGCATCGCCGGGGGCCGACGAGACCCAGCCCTGGAAGGAGCCGGTGATCATGTACACGCCGATGTATCCGTACTTGAGGACGCGATCGAACGGCGCGAAGCCGATGGCGGCCGGCGAGGTGGCGACGCCGAGTGTCGAGAGGGGAGCGGTCTCGGAGAACGTGAGGAGACCGGCGGCGAGGGCCGTGCGCCACCCGCCCCGGTAGGCGCCGCGGGCGTCTGTGAGAGCGGCGCGCACGGAGAATCGCTCGCGGAGACCGATGAACCACGTCGCGGTGACGAACGCGGCGAGCGTGCCGACGAGCAGGATCGTGGGGTACAGCAGAGGGGTGGCGGTGAGAAGCGCGGCGAGGGCTCCGACGAGGTTGAGCACGATGCGGGGGACGGCGTCGAAGACGAGCGACAGAAGAGGACGCCCGACCCCCACCGCGTACCAGCTGAGCGACAGGCCCTGCAGAGCGAAGGCGAGAGCGGAGACGATCGCGAGCGCGTGATCGTCGGCATGGCTCGCCAGAGCCGCGACCAGGGCGACGGCGGGCAGGACCACGATGCTGTTGGCCCCGCGGACGACGATACTCGCGCGGAAGACGCGCGCGGGGTGTGCGGAGCGCGCCGCTTCGACCGGGCCGCGGACGGCCCAGCCGAAGGTGATGATGGTGGCGGCCAGCGTGCCGAGGGCTTGGCCGATCGCGATCTCGGCGAAGCCGTCGGGGCCTGCGGCGCGCGTGATGAGCGGCAGGGCGATGAGCGGGGAGATGGCCGAGAGCGCGGAGACGGCGGTCAACAGCGCGACGCTGCGCGCCCGGTGCGGCCGCGACGGCTCAGCGGACTCGGAGGTCACGCTCGTCCTCGGTGAGGGGCCGCAGGAGCACCGCGATGAGGATCCAGGTGATCGCGAACCAGAACATGCTCGTCAACGTCGCGGAGAGCAGGTAGGACGCGAGCAGGCCCGCGGCCACGGGCTTTCGTTCGCGCGGGACGAAGACGAAGACCGCGACGAACAGGAGGATCAGCAGCCCGAGGCCGAGGATCCCTCCGTCGTAGAGCACCTGAACGGGCAGCATGATGATGTGCCCGCTGATCCCTGGCGTGCCGGGCTGTTCGTGGCGCAGTCCGAACGTGTTCGTCCCGTTGCCCAGCCACAGGTTGATCCCCTTCATCTCCTGCGCGGCGAGGCCCGCGACTTCGAGGCGGAAGGCGATCGTCCCGCCGACGAAGTCGACGTCGCCGATCTTGTTCTGCTGCTCCGGGTTCGTCGGGTCGGGTTCGCGCGTCGGTGCCGGCGTGGGCGTGCCCCCCGTCGCGGTCGAGGCGACGGATGCCGAGGGGCTGGCCGTCGCGGGAAGGGTGCGGTCGGCGGGCGCCGTGCCGCCCATCGCGGCGATGACACCGTAGGTGACGACCAGGGTGGCGACGAGGACCCCGGCCGGGAGGACGCGAGCGAAGCGTTCACGCCACGATGAGCGCAGCGAGAAGACGGTGAACAGCGCGAAGACGCCGAGGCCCAGAATGAGGCTGAACACGGCGGTGCGGGTCTGCGAGGCGACCAGCCCCAACGGCACCGCCACCGCGACGGCGGCGACCTCCCACCGCCCGATGCCCCGCCGTGTGATCGTCAGCAGCGTCCAGAAGATGAGGATCGAGGCGTAGATGTTCGCCTCGATCGCGGTGACCCGAGCGACGTACACCTCGTACAGGTAGTCGAAATCGGTCCCGAGGGCGATCTGACCGCGCGTGAGGTTCGCCACGGCATAGGCCGCGAAACCGACGAGAGCCCAGGGGGCCACCGAGATACGCCCGAGCCGCGCGGCGAACTCGGCCCCCTCGGCCACCGCCATCATCGACACCAGGAGCAGCAGGTCGATGACCAGCCAGATCAGGATCGAGGCGCTCCACGTGAGGCTCGGGGAGAAGAGCAGAGTGGTGACGACATTCCATGCGACGAAGGCCGCGTACACGAGCGGGACGGGATGCCGCAGCGCACGGAGGAACGCTCCCCGCAGGACAGGGTGCACGAGCATCCAGCCGGCCAGGAGCAGGGGGACGACCTGTTCCACCCGCACCCGGAACCCGATGATCTCGGCGTCGTAACGGCCGAGGAACGAACTCACCACGACCGCGGCGATCAGCGCGAGCGTGATCAGGCGCGTCCGTGCCGTGAGGCTCGGCCGCGCGTAGGCCGTGGAGGCGGAGAAGAGGCTCACGATCGGGGCACCAGGTCCCAGAGCTCGGCGCGGATGCGTCGGTCGAAGGTGTCCCTGGCGAAGAGCCGGTCGAAGCGTTCGCGTGCGGCGGCGGCGGCGGCGCGGATCGTGTCCTCGTCGAGCGCGTCGAGGGCCTGTGCCCACGCGTCGGCGTTGCCGGGGGGCACCAGCAGGGGGCTGTCGCCGACGATCTCGCGAAGGCCCCCGGAATCGCTCACGAGCAAGGCCCGACCCGCGCCGAGGGCTTCGATCGCGATCGTCGGCAGCGGGTCGGGCAGAACGCTCGGAACGACCACGACGTGAGCCGCGTCGAGGTGCGCGCGGACGTCGGCGGTCCTGCCGATGACGTCGATCTGCGCGCGCCGGGGCGACGCCTCGACGAGGGCGCGCACGTCGACGGCTTCGCCGATGGGCGGGGCATCGCCGAGAATCTCGAGACGAAGGTCGGTGCGCGTCATCCGGTTCCAGGCATCCAGGAAGACCCGGTGGCCCTTCCACGCGTTCCAGCGGCTGGCGATGACGACCCGGATGCCGTCGGCGAACGAGGGGAGCTCGGTCGGGGGTGCGTTGTCGAAACCGTTGTGGACGACGGTCGTGCGTCCGCGAAGGTGGGACGGAAGGGCTCGCGCCACGGCCGAGCTGACGGCGATGATGTGGTGCGCGTAGCGGAGGAAGGGGATCACCGGGCGCGAACTCGTCCCGATGTGCTCGTGAAGATGCAGCACCACGCGCGCGCCCGAGAGCCGTGCCGGCGGTGCCGTCAGCGCGGCGGCGGCGGTGTTGACGTAGACCAGCGCGGGGCGCGCCGCGATGAGGCGCATTCCCGTCCGCAGAGCACGGCCGGCCAGCCCGAGAAGACGCGACGGACGCAGGTAGGCGCGACGCATGATCGGGAGGGGGAGATGGCGAACCCGGATGCCCTGCTCGGTGAGCCGGCGTGAGAGCTCGCGTTCCGGGTAGTCGATGTCTGTGGGCAGCCAGACCTCGAGGTCGAGATCGTCGGGGACCGTGCGGAGCACCTCGAGGAGGACCCGGTCCGCCCCGTACATCTCATCGGAGGGGTGCACCACGATCGCTCGGCGACGGCTCATGAGGTGACCCTCTTCTTGAGCTCGCGAGCCGGGATGCCGCCGTAGACGGCTCCCGCCGGTACATCGCGCGTCACCACCGCACCGGCAGCGATCACCGCACCGTCGCCGACGGTCACTCCGGAGGTGATCGTGACCCCGCTGGCGATCCAGCACCCGGAGCCGATCGTGATCGGCGCCCACTCCACGCCCTGCGACTTCACGTCGCGCGACGGGTCGCTCATCACGTGGTCCTCCGCGAAGAGGCGGACGCCGGGACCGAGCATCGTCTTCTCCCCGATCGTGACGCCACCGGAGCACCCGATGTAGCAGCCGGGCGAGAGGCTACTGCCGTCTCCCATGACGAGTCCGACCCCGATCGCGCGCGAGTAGTAGCTGCTGGGGCGGATCAGGGTCCCGGTGCCGATCGAGACGCGATCGCCGAAGCGGATGCCGTCCCGGCTCAGGCCCTGGATCTCGGCGAAGTCCTCCACGATGAGATCTGCACCCGCGTGCACGAGGTGGGCATTACGGACACGGACGCCGCGCCCGATGAGAGGGAGGCCGCGAGCGGACCCCAATCGTGGCCGGAGAATCGCGCCACGCAGCGCCATGGGACCGACCTTCGCCGCGAGCTGTGTGCTGACGATCCGCCACCGATCGCTGCCGACTTCGCGCAGTCGCTCGCGCTGTTCGCCGACGATCTTGTGCAGAATTCCCATTGTTCAGCGAGTCCTTTGGCAATGCGGGCGAGGACGGAGGCTGAGATGTCGCGCCGTATTCGGTCGTTCATTCCGACCGAATACGGAGCGCCGCGCGACGCTCCCTGTCGAGCCCCCCTGTGAAGTATCCCCGGAATCAAAAGGGAAATCTGGGATGTTCCCGAGAAGAGACGCCATGGGGGGAGGCGGGAAAGCGTTCGTCATGGCGTCGCGTCCCCCGTTCTTCCCGGCCGGACGGACTCGTTCCCGGAATGCTTTGAACCGACTCAGGTAGCATACCGATCGCGCGGCAGGTGCCCGTCGCGCCCGACGCCGGATGACCGACTCGCGGCGTGATCGGATGAAAATGTCACGTCAGCCCACCCGCCGCCTTCGTCCTCGCACGATCGCCTGGATCTCACTCGGTGCCCTGAGCGCCGTGCTCGTCGCGCTCGTTGCGGCGGTGGCGATCGGTGGGTTCGTCGCGCAGAAGGAATTGCGCGCGGCCGTACCGGTCGTGTCCAAGATGCAGGACCAGTTCGATTCGGATGACCGCTCCGACCTCCAGGCGTCGATGACCGAACTGCAGGGGCACGCCGCCGCCGCGCGCGGTGCGGCCGACACTCCTCTCTGGTGGATCGCCGAGCAGGCCCCTTTCATCGGTCCGTCCTTGCACGCCGTGCGGGAGTCGACCGTGGCCGTCGACGAGCTCGCCCACGGTGTCCTGCCGGCGTTGATCGACGTGGATCCCGCGCTCCTGCGTCCGAACGGCGGGGCCTTCGACATCGCGGCGATCTCGCAGCTCTCCGGACCTGTATCGGAAGCGGCGGCCTCGGGCGAGCGCGCCGCCGATGCCCTGTCCGGCGTCGACCTCCGTGACACCCCGGGAATGCTCCGTGGTCCGCTCTCGCAGCTGACCGGGGCCGTCGGAGCACTGCAGCCCGCTTTGTCGCGGGCGAACGCACTTCTGCCCCAGGTTCCGTCGATGATGGGTCAGGACGGGCCGAAGAATTACCTGCTCCTCGTCCAGAACAATGCCGAAGCGCGCGGAACGGGCGGTATTCCGGCGTCCGTCGTCGAGCTCCGTCTCGAGAACGGGAAGATGGACATCGTCCAGCAGGCATCCAGTTCCGACTTCGCGAACGAGCGCGCCACGCCGATTCTTCCCCTCGACCCGCAGGTCGTCACGCTTTACGACGACAAGATCGGTCGTTGGTCGCAGGATATGACGTCGACGCCCGACTTCACGCTGTCGGCGAACCTCGCTCAGGCGTATTGGACCGAGCGATTCGGAACGCCGGTGGACGGGGTGATCTCCATCGATCCCGTCGCCTTGTCGTACATCCTGAAGGCGACCGGGCCCATCACCCTGGCGACCGGCGACAAGCTGACCTCCTCGGACGCCGTGAAGATCCTGCTGAGCGATGTGTACGCGCGGTACCCCGACAACAAGAACCAGGATCTGTTCTTCGCTTCGGCCGCGGTCGAGATCTTCGACGCGATCTCGTCGGGGGACTTCGCTCCCGTTCCGTTCGCCGCAGCGATCGTCCAGGCGGTCGATGAGAACCGTGTGTACTTCCACTCCTTCGACGAGGCGACGGAGGCGGCCTTCGAGGGGTCGCGTCTGTCGGGTCCGCTGCCGGCGTCGGATGACGCACGGAAGACCACGGTGGGAGTGTTCGTGAACGACCTCACCGAGGCGAAGCTCAGCTACTACACGAACATGAGCACGCAGGTCCTCGTCGACCGCTGCTCGGCGGTGCCGACATACACGACCGTCGTGACTTTCGAGAACGGTCTCGACGAGGAGACGTCCAACGGACTCGTCCGCTACGTCAATGCGGGTGCGCACTATCCCAAGGGCACCATCGGCACGGACTTGCAGTTCTACGGTCCGACGGGCGCGAAGTTCGTGAACGCCGTGATCGACGGCGTCGATGTGGCCATCACCACGGGAGAGCACCTCGGGCGTCCGGTCGGTCGTATGTGGGTCGTGAACCCTCCCCAGACCGTCCACACACTCGCCGTCAAGTTCGAAGGCAGCCCGGGCGACAGCGATGACGTCGCCCTGGTGCACACCCCGATGGTGAACCCCGTGACGTCGACCGTCGTCGAGGTTCCCTGCGGCAACTGAGCCGGCACGTGCGGGTGGGTTCACCCGCCCGCACGTGGACCCGATTCAGAGAACGGCGAACACGTACGCGTAGCCCGCGAGCAGCCCGACGTTCATGAGGCCCGCGATCGGCGCCAGGATGCCGAAACCGCGGCGGACGATGACCGCCACGACGGCGAGAGCAAGCCCGAGGACGGCGCCCGCGGTGCCGAGGGCCAGCGTGCTGGTCAGCGGGATGGTCTCGACGAAGACCGCCCACAGGCGCGCCACCACGATCAGCTGGATGCCGAGGGAAGCCAGGGCGGCGAGCAGCGACAGGGTTCCGAGGACTCGGGGGGCGGTCTTCACGGGCCGAGCCTACCCGAGGGCCGTTCCGTGGCCGGAATCGGTCGGGTGGGCGGGAAGACGAAGAAGTGGTACAGCGCGAAGCGCAGAACGGTGACGAACGCGATCGACACGAGGTTGACGATGTTGAGCCCCACGGGACCCGCCTCGCCGTAGATCGCTTCCAGCGCGCGCGCCCCACCCCAGACCCCCGCGGCGCCCGCGCCGGTACAGACGGCGTTGACGAACAGGAAGCGCAGCATCTGCCGACCGGCTCCGGTACGAGAGCGGGACCGGAACGCCCACTCCCTGTTGCCGAAGTACGCGTTGACGAGGGCGATGAGTGACGCGATCACTTTGGCCGCGACCGGGCCGACCCCCGCGAGCATCAGCAGATTGAAGGCCGCGATCTCGATCGCGGTGCTGACCGCTCCCACGATGAGGAAGCGCAGGGACAGAGCACCCGCGCGACGAAGATTCCTGGTGCGCCCCACGAGTGTCATACGCTACAGGTTCGGGGGAGATGTCGGGTGAATCCAGCCCGAGGAGACGGGGGGATGCCAGGGTGCAGGCGCAAGACCATGTCGCGGTCGTGATACCGGCCTTCAACGAGGCCGAGGCGCTGCCGATCTTCCTGGCGGAGATTCGGACCTCTTTCGCAGCGGCCGGGAGGACCGTGTCGCTCATCGTCGTGGACGACGCCTCCACGGACCACACCGTCGAGGCGGCTTCCGACCTCGCCGAGGTCGTGCGTTCTCCCGTCAATCGAGGGCACGGCCCGACGGCCCTGGCCGCATACGCCGAGGGTCTGCGCAGCGGGGCCGGTGTGATCGTGCACGTCGACGGCGACGGGCAGTTCTACGGTGACGACATCGTCCGCGTCGCCCTCGCCCTGGACCGGGCGGACTCCGACGTCGTGCACGGGGTACGTCGCGGACGCACTGACCCCTGGTTCCGTCGGTGCCTGAGTGCGCTCGTCCGCTTCGCCGTTCTTCTCCTCTGCGGCCGTTCCGTCCCTGACGTGAATACTCCGCTGCGCGCGTACCACCCGGACACGCTCGCACGCTTGGTCGACGGAGTGCCCTCCGACGCCCTCGTCCCGCACGTGCACTTCTCGATCGTGGAGGCGCGGCGGCGACTTCGGGTCCGTTACCTCGCCGTCGAGAGCATCCCCCGCCGCGGGACCGTGGTCCAGGGCACGATGTGGGGCACCGGGCGGTCCCGTGTGGTGCTGCCTCCGCGTCGTCTCGTCCGCTTCGCGGGTCGTGCGCTCGTGGAGCTCTGGCGTATCGACATCGCTGGTGCGCGGCGGTCTCCGCGTCTCGTGGCGACCGTGCGTGGTTGATGGTGCGCCTGCTCATCGCGGCTGCCGGACTGGGAATGTGCTTGGCGGTCGTCCTCCTGGCCACCCTGTCGCCCACTCCCATCGACCGGGGGTATGAATCCGCGATCGAGCGGGTCCTCTCAGTTCTTCATCGCAACGGCGTCCCGAACTGGTTCGGCTATGGCTGGTTCGAGTTCTCCGCGAACGTGGCGATGTTCGTCCCCCTCGGGTTCTTCCTCGCGCTCGTGTTCCCGACACGCTTTCTCTGGGTGGCTCTGCCGCTGATCCCGGCGCTGTCGGCAACCCTGGAGATGGTGCAGTACTTCGTCCTTCCCGCACGTTTTGCCACCGTCAACGACGTCATCGCGAATTCCCTCGGAGGGTGGATCGGCGTCGCCGTCGCCGGGATGGTCGTCGTCGCCGTCCACGTCCGCGACCGACGCGTCATCCGCATTTGGCGGGAGAAGAACGTCATCGAAGTGCGGGAGCCGCTCTAATGACCCGGTTCCTCTCCCGCGCCGGCGTCGTCGCCATGGCATCCGCTCTCCTGGTCAGCGCAATCGCGTATCTTCCGATGATCCTCAGCGGCCACCTGACGCGCGATTCGGGAGTCTTCCTCTACACGGGGATGGTGGTGTCTCGGGGAGGCATGCCATACGTCGACTCGTGGGATCACAAGGGTCCCCTCCTGGCGGCGATCGAGGCTGTCGCATGGAAGCTCAGCGGAGGGATCGTGGGCGCTCCGATCCTCGAGGGCGTCGCGCTCTTCGTCGGTCTCGCTGTCGCGGGGGTGCTCTGGTCGCGGCTGATCGGGGACGCCGCCGCGCCGGCGGTCCTTGTCGCCGGTGTCACCTATCTCGGAGTCTTCGAGGGAGGCAACTTCACCGAGACCTGGCTCTTCCCCGTCCAGCTCGTGGCGTACTCGGCTGCTGCCGTTCTCGCGCTGCGGTCCGGACGAGAGGCGTCCGCCCGTGCGGCCGCGTCCGTCGGACTGCTGCTCGGTCTCGCGCTCGCGACGGGGCTGTTCACACGCATGAACAACGTCGTGGGACTCGTTCTCGTCGTGGCCGTCGGCGCCGTCTTCCTCCGCCGTCGACTGCTCTTCCTCGCCGCGGTGGCCGCCGTCGTCGTCGCCGCGGGGACGGCTCTGGCCCTGTGGCTCTGGACGGGCGACGCGCTCCGGGCCGGCATCGACCAGTACGTGCGGTACAACCTGTTCTACTCGGGCGGGACGACGACCTCGGACCGTGTCGCCGCTTTCGGCACCCTCGCGCAGCTGCTCGTCTCCGGTGCCGTCGTGGTGGCCGTTCTCGTTCTCGCGGGAGCCTGGCTCGGCCGCGGACGAAGAGCGGATGCCACCGAGGGGACGCCGACGTTCGTCGCGGCGGTGTTCTTCGCGGTGGGAGGACTGGACGCGCTGTCGCAGATGGTGTCCGGGCGCCCCTATCCGCACTACCTCGTCGTCGCGATCGCCGGTTTCGCCGTCGCGGGGGTCGTCCTCGCGTCGCGTCTTCTTCCGCTCCGTGCGTGGCCGACCGTCCGGTCCGAGCGGCTCCGGAGCCTCCCTCGTGCGGTCGTCGCGGGGGGAGCGGTCCTCCTGGTCCTCGCCGGCTCGTCGGCGAACGCGCTGCAGTGGGCGCGGACCGCGATCGGATCCGGAGCGTTCGTCGCGGGCTCCTATCAGGCGCAGCTCGTCGACCGAGTCGTCGCCGAGACGAACCCGGATGACCGGGTGCTCGTACACGGGGCGGAGACGTGGATCCTCGCGGCATCCGAACGTCTCTCTCCCACCTCGATCACGTACTCGCTTCCCGTCGAACAGGGCTACGGCGGACTCCCCGCTCAGTACCTTGCCGACCTCACGTCCTTCCCCCCGGCGCTCATCGTCGAATCGCCCGAATCGTGCGGGATCTCGATCGAGTGCCCGTCCGACAAGGCGAACTTCGAGGGACTCGCACCTTTCGTGGCGTCGTCCTACGAGCTCGAGGGTGACATCGTGGGGTTCCGGTTCTGGCGGCGGAACGCGGGATGACGCGTAGACGGAAGAACCCGCGGCACGGAGTGAGCGGTTCACGAAGGACGGGAGGCAGTATGGCCGATGCGGCAGTGGTGGGCAGTGGCCCGAACGGACTCGCGGCGGCGGTCACCCTGGCCCGAGCGGGGCTGGAGGTCGTGCTCTTCGAGCGCAACGAAACTCTGGGCGGCGGCGCGCGCACCATGGAGCTCACGCTCCCGGGATTCCGTCACGACCTCGGCGCCGCCGTCCACCCGATGGGGCTGGCATCGCCGTTCTTCCGCGCCTTCCAACTCTCCCAGCGCATCCGTTTCACGGTGCCCGACATCTCCTACACCCACCCGCTCGGTGGCGGGCGAGCGGGTGTCGCCCATCGGGACCTCCTGCGCGCCGCGGACGACCTCGGAGCCGACGGACCCGCGTGGCGACGTCTCTTCGGTCCGCTCGTCACCCATGTCAACGGGCTGAGTGACTTCACGGGCTCGCAGCTTCTCCGCGTGCCGCATGACCCGATCACGGCCGTCCGCTTCGGCCTGCGGGTGCTCGAGCAGGGGTCGCCGGTCGGCGACGTACGCTTCGCCGACGATGTCGCCCCCGCCATGCTCGCCGGCGTCATGGCCCATTCGATCGGTCGGATGCCCTCCCTCGCGTCGGCAGGTGCAGGTCTGGTCCTCGCCACGCACGCTCACGCCCGCGGATGGCCGATACCTCACGGTGGCACGCAGTCGATCATCGACGCGATGCGCGACGACTTCCTCGCCCACGGCGGCCGCATCGAGACCGGTGTCGAGGTCGCCGACTCCCGCGACCTGCGGTCACCGATCCGTCTCTTCGATGTCTCGGCCCAGGCGCTCGCTCGGATCGGCGACGCCGAGCTCCCCTCGTCGTATGTCCGCGCTCTTCAGCGGTTCCGATACGGCGACGGCATCGCCAAGGTCGATTTCGCGCTGGACGGACCTGTCCCGTGGAGCAACGAGGCGACCCGTCACACCGGAACGGTGCACCTGGGGGGCACCGCGACGAGTATCCGTCTTGCGGAAGCGGACGTCGCGGCCGGACGGATCCCCGCCCGTCCCTACGTCTTGGTCGCGCAGCCGACCGTCCTCGACGACAGCCGGGCACCGGCGGGCAAGCACGTCCTGTGGGCGTACGTCCATGTCCCGCAAGGATCCGACTTCGATCCGACCGATCAGGTGATCGCGGCGATCGAAGATGAAGCGCCCGGTTTCCGCGATCTCGTCCTCGCGTCGCACTCCATCACCGCGCGTGACCTTCCCGCCTGGAGCCCGAATTTCGTCGGGGGTGACATCTCGTCCGGTGCGCTTTCGCTCGTGCAGATGGTGAAGCGCCCGGTGCTCTCCCCGGTGCCGTGGCGCACTCCCACCCGCGGAATGTACCTGGCCTCGTCGTCGACGCCGCCCGCGACGGGCGTACACGGGTTGTCGGGCTATTACGCGGCACGGGCGGCGTTGCACGACATGTTCAGATCGCCGCCTCCGGCTCTCGGTCTCGACGCCTGAGCCGTCTCAGCAGGTTCAGCTCGGGGAACCACCGGCTGAACGGCAGGCAGAGGAAGGCGGCGTAGGCGTAGAGGTTGTCGAAGAAGTCGATGCCCATCATCAGGAAGACGCCCACGTGGAACGTGATGATGAGGAGGAGGCCGAGGCGGAACACCCCCGGCAGGAAGACCACGAAGACGAGCCAGCCTTCGGCGAACACGGTGACCCAGTCCAAGGCCTTCCAGAACAGGCTGCTGTCGATCGACAGCGCGAACTCCCCGAAGGGACCCGGAATCGGCCCGGCTATTTCGTCGCGGGCGACGAAGTAGCGCGTCGCCTCCCGCGCCGGGTCCAGCCACCCGGCCGCCGCCTTGGGGAGCGCGGCGGTGAACATCGCGAAGCCGACCACGGTGGCGAAGAGGAAGAGCGGGTAGCCCGATGTCGTGCGATCGCGTCGTCGAGCATCGAGCGACCACGCCGCACCCCAGCCGGCCAGACCGCACGCGAGAGGGGCGAGATCGAACAGGATGAAGTGGTCGACCTTGCCGAAGGAGTAGCTGAGCCCGGCGGCGAGCAGCAGCACGGCCGTCATCACGGCCGACGCCCAGAGCGTCTTCCAGCCGACGAGGAGCCAGATGGCCACGAGGGCCCGGACGATCGTGAGCGCGAGGAGGGCGCCGGCACTGGGCTGCTCGCTCAGCAGCAGGAACGGTCCGGGCGGCGGCGAGTAGAACTGTGCCGGAACCTCCGCGATCCACAGGAGGTCGCCGGGAAACAGCAGGACCTTCAGAGCGAACACGATGCGCAACGCCGCGAACGCTCGCGGGGTGGGCTGGTAACCGCGGCAGATCCACTCGACGGCCGCGGCGAGTCGGTCCCTCACAGCTCGACCTTCCGGACGGTGGGCTCTCCGACGGGCCGAGCCGACACCGCGACGATGTCCATGTCGACCGGCTGCCAGGTGAACGTGACGCTCTGCGCCGTGCGACCGTCGCCCACGCGTCGGGCCTGCGCCTCGAGCCACTCCCTGGTGTCGTCCGACAGGTCTTCACCGGATCTGATGACGTTCGTCATCGCGAAACGGGCGCTCGAATAGTGGAACTGTTCGAACAGATCCTCCGGCTCGACGCTCAGGGTCGTGCCGTCGTCGTAGGCGACCTCGATGCGAACAGTATCGATCTGACGGTGCCCCTCCCGATCCGGCGCCTGTCCGAACGTGGGCATGCTGATCGTCGGGAACGCCTCCGTCGAAGATCGCCAGTCGATGACGCCCTGCACGACGAGGACGATCGCCAGAAAGCCAAAACCCGCCGCTTTCCATAAAGAACGTGAACGCAGCGTCACGGATTTCCCCCACCTATGAATCTCGACCGATCATAGCTTCGCCGCCGGACGGGCCGTGAATGTGGGCTGCACGGCGGAACGCGATAGCGTCGAAGCTGAGACCGACAATGAGGAGCAGTATGCCTGCCGGCCCCGCCAAGAGCGTCCACGGCGCTTTTGCCATTCCCTCGCTCGACGGGATCCGCGCGATAGCCGTGGTGATCGTGTTCGTCGGCCACGGGTTCACTCTCGGCGGACCCTGGCCCGGGCACGTGGGCGTGACGATCTTCTTCTTCCTCAGCGGATACCTGATCACGACACTGTTGCGACGCGAATACGACGGCACCGGGCGAATCGCCCTGGGGAAGTTCTACCTGCGGCGCGCGGTGAGAATCCTTCCCCCCGCGTACATCACGATCGCGCTCGCCGCGATCGTGGGACTCCTCGGCTGGCTCCCGTCGACGCAGAATCTGTGGGGAATCCTCGCGGAGCTCCTCAACGTCACCAACTACTACATGATCTGGGCGGACAGCACGACCGGGGATGTGCACACGGGGCTCCCGCCGGAGACCAGCATGCTGTGGTCGCTCGCGGTCGAGGAGCACTTTTACCTGATCTTCCCCGCCGCGCTGATTCTGATGCTCCGGCGCCGGTTGAACTATCGTCGGATCGGCTACATCCTCGTCTTCGCGTGTGTTCTCGCCGTCGGGTGGCGACTCTTCCTCGAGGCGACGACGCAGGACTTCTATCGTCTTTACATCGCGAGTGACACGCGGTTCGACGGACTTCTCGCCGGAGCGGCGATGGCTTTGCTGTGGAATCCCGCTCTCGGCGATCGAGCACCGGTCGGCCTCTCTGACCGCGCGATGCGGTACGTGGTCTCACCGGTCGCCGGCGTGGTCTTCCTCGTGGCGGCGTTCGCGCCCGACCCGTTCCGGCTCACCATCGCGGACTCCGCGATGTATCTGGCGCTCATTCCTCTCTTCTGGCTCGTCATCGTCCACCCGGGCGGTATGACGGGGCGCGTGCTCAACCAGCGCTGGATCGCGCACGTCGGGGTGCTCTCCTTCTCGGTCTACCTGCTGCACCGAATCGTCTTGCACCTCATCGGCGGGGTCGTGTCGGTCGGCCCCCTGGCGGACGTCCTTTCGCTCGCGGTCACGTTGGCGGCGGCGCAGCTGATGTATGTCGCGGTCGAGAAGCCGCTCGGACGGCTCCGGAGGCGCTTCGAAACGCGACTGCCCGGTCGACGCGGATCCGCCCGAACAGCATTCTCTCGCCGAAGGTCCGCCCGACCCCGTTAAGAAGGGTCAGGAGGGCGCTGTCGAAGCGGGGAAGGGCGTCAGGGACGCGGGGAGGCTTCGTCTCGCGCGCGAGAGGCCCACCGAACCAGGCGCGCAGGCGGGGCGTACATGAGCGAGCCGGCACGGGAACGTATCAGCCCGCGGTGCACCCACCACGCTCCGGCGACGGCAACGGCGGCCAGCAACACGATGGACACTCCCGCCGCGTTCCTGATCGCGGGTGCGGCCCCCAGGAGAAAGAGCGCCACCGTGCCGGCGACGATGATCGGGATGTGCGCGACATAGACGGGCAGTGTGTTCGACCCGATCCGTGCGAGACCCGGCACACCGCTGAGCAGACGGGCGAGGGCAAACCCTCCGGCCACGCCCAGAACGCAGAGCACGAAGCGCCCACCCGGGAAACCCATGCTGATGATCCCCAGAGAGGTCAGGCCTCCCAGGATCAGCCACACGGTCAGCAGCGCGAGCAGCGTCACTCTTCGCGCCTCGTTGTAGAAGCGAAGGATCCGTGGCGAGAAGGCGACAGCGGCCGCGAAGAAGACGTAGTACTTGAGGGCGCCTTCCCATCCGTCGCCGACGATGCGCAGGACCCCCTCCGGCACGGACGAGGCGACGCTCATCCACACGACGGAGAACAGTGCGGGAATGCCGACGCGGATCCAGATCGGCGTCCGAGCGGTCAGTTTCGCGAGAACGAAGAAGAGCGCCAACGCCCACAGGAACCACAACTCGCCATTGGGGCGGAAGGGGGAGAGGGCGACCTTGGCGAGTTGTGTTCCGAGGGTGTTGTCCGGTTGCTCGGGCAAAAAGAGCATCTCCGCGACCTTGTAGGCGAAGACGACGGGCTGCCAGATGAGGAAAACCCAGAGGAGCAGCATGAGCTTCCTGGAGAACACCTCTCTCCACGAGCGGCGCTCCACCCAGGAGACCGCGAAAAGTCCGGACGCGGCGAAGAAAAGCGGCATGCGCATCGTCGAGGCGAAGTTCACGATGAACTCGATCGTCGGTGACGTTGCGCCGAGAAAAGCGAGCTCGATCCGCGCGTGGAGAAGAACCACCATGAGAATGGATAGCGCTCGTGCACGGTCGACCCAATCGATCCGCGCGCGCACCGGCGTCGTCATTCCGTGCCCCCGTGTCGGTGTGTACGGTTGCGGCCCCCGCCGCAATCCTCAGCGACTCTATCTGTTGGCTATGACAGATTCCACTCGAGTGCGAGCGGGACCGAGTGGTCGCGCCGCGGAATCACTGAATCAAACGGACGCGGCGCGAGCGGCTTTCGTCAGGAAATCCGCGACCTTGTAGGCGGCGGGCCGCAGTTCCTCGAAGGATCGGGCGTAGGTCTCGTCCGAGCGGCGGTACGGGTCGACGATGTCGAACTCGTCGGGCGTGGCCGGGGGCTCCACCGTCCCGCGGAGAGCGGCAGCGAGGCCGATGGCGGCGCACATGCCCTGCTCAGGCGTGGAAGCGCCTGCGTCGGCGACGGCTTGCGGGAGGCGAGTCTCGACGGCATCCGCGATACGGGCAAGTTCCCGCAGCGTGAAGGCTCGTCGCATGGCGGCCGGCAGGGCCTCGACGACGAGGCGCCGGTGATCGCGCGCCATCGTCACGATGAGGTCGGCCTCGCGGATCATCGCCGTGTCGATCTGGCGGGCCCGGTGTGCGGTGGCGTCGATCCCCTCGACCGCCGCCAGGCGCTGTGCCTGCTCGGGCACGCCGCTGCCGACGAGAGCGCCGGTGCCGGCACTGGCGACGTGCACGTCGCCGAACGGTGCCAAGGACTGCGCGAGGAGCAGCTCTGCGACGGGCGACCGGCAGATGTTGCCGGTGCACACCGACAGGATCGAGAACGTCACTTCTCGTCCGCCCGGTCGCGCCGCGAGCGACGCTCGCCGCCTTCGCGCGGGGAGGTGGCCTCTTCGGGTGCGCTGTACGAGTACGCGCCGTAGCCGTAGCTGTCGGGGCCCTTCGACGGCAGCATCGTCACGATGACGCCGAAGAGGCGGCTGCCGATGGCCTGCAGCTTCTCGACAGCGGCGGTGAGCTGAGGCTTCTTCGTCGTTCCGGAGGCGGCGACCATGAGCACACCGCTCGTGAAGCGCGAGATCACGGCGGCGTCGGTGACCAGAAGCAGGGGAGGAGCGTCGACGAGCACGTAGTCGAAGGCGTCGGAGAGGGCGGCGAGGGTTCGCTGCATCGCCTGACTGCCGAGCAACTCGGACGGGTTGGGGGGCGTCCGCCCCGACGGCAGGACGAAGAGCTTGCCCGTTCCCCACTGCTGGAGGACGTCGACGAGCTCGGCACGGCCGATGAGGACGTCGGTCAGGCCCACGCCGCCTTCGACCCCCATGTAGTCGGCCACGCGGGGGAGTCGGAGGTCGCCGTCGACCAGCACCACCCGGGCGCCCGTCTCGGCGAGGGCGATGGCGAGGTTGGCCGTCGTCGTGGACTTTCCCTCACCGGGACCGGCGCTGGAGACGACGAAGGAGCGCGAGGAGCCGTCGACGTCGACGAACTGCAGGTTCGTCCGGAGGCTTCGGAACGACTCCGCCCGGGGGTTGCGCGGGTCGGCGTGAACGATGAGCGGACGCTTCTTCGCGTCGGGGTCCAGGGCGATCCCCCCGAGAACCGGGGCTTCGGTGGCCGCCTCGATATCGTGCAGCGAGTGGATGCGGGTGTCCAGGACCGAGCGCAGGACGGCGATGCCGAGTCCGGCGGCCAAACCGACGATCAGCCCCAGGGCGACGTTGAGGGGGGTGTGCGGGGACGAAGGCGAGGTCGGCACGAGCGCCGGCGCGATCGTCTCGACGCGAACGAGGCTGGCGGCCTCTCCCTCGGGCTTCTCGAGGCGGTTCACCACGACATCGGCGAAATTGGTGCCGACGGAGTTTGCGATAGCGGCGGCCATATCCGCATCCGCCGCGGTTGCGCGAATTGTGATGATCACGGAATTCTGCGGTGACGACGCCGAAATGGATCCGGCCAATTTCTGTGCGGTCGTGTCGAGGTTCAGATCATCGATGACCCGGTCGAGCACGACCGCGCTGTCGACGACGTCGACGAAGCTCACCACGGCCTGGCGGGCGAAGGTCGTGCCCTGCGCCAGCTCGCTGATTCCCGAGCTGTCCGACCGCACGGACACGTAGAGCTGGCTGCTCGCCTCGTAGGTCGGGGTCTGCAGCAGCGAGTACCCGAAGGCTCCTGCCCCGCCGAGAATCGTCATCGCAAGGATGAGGATCCAGTTGCGGTGAAGGATCCGGAGATAATCGCGCAGTTCCAAGCCTCGTCCATTCGCCAGTAAGCAGTTGAGCGGGTGCCCGGCGGAATCGCGCAGATTCTCGGGCTATTCTTTCCCGAAGCAATCCGCGCCCTCACGGCGCCCCCTGGACTACCCTACGACATCCGAAGAACGGCGCTGGAAATGGCGCCCAGGAGACGCCATGAACGATCTGCGAACGCTGTTCGGGCCGACCGAAGAACGCGAAGAAATCCTGGAAACGGAAAAGCAGGCTTCATCGACGGGCTCCGCGGCGTTGCGGGCGCTGGTGGGGAATGGCATCGAAGAACCCTCCGCACCGACGTCTTCGACCAGCCTCCGTGATCTCGTCGGCGCTCCGACCGCCGTCTCGACCTCTTCTTCCGGTGATCTCGCCGATCTCGCCGGCCCCCCGCGCCCGGAATCCGCGACCGTGTCCGCCGACCTCGCCGCTCTCGTGGGCGAGGGGCCCTCGTCCGTCGATCCGGCGCCCGTGTCGGCCGATCTCGCCGCGCTCGTCGGCGGTGGCGAGCGAGTCGCGGCGGGCGCATCCTCGCCCGCCGATCTGTCGGCGATGGTCGGTTCGCGATCCGAGGAGAAGCTCGACGACACCGGCTGGCGCGCGCCGGATCTGGCGCAGGCGGGAAGACGTCCTCTGTTCGGCGGTCGGCGCAAGGCCGGTCCCGTCAACTACCTCAGCGTCGCCGTGGCGGCGCTCGCCGTCGTGGCGTTGGTCGGAACCGCGTCGTTCGCAGTCGTCCTGCGCGCGACCGCCAACCCCGCGGATGACGCCATGATCAGCCTGCGGGAGCGGGAGGCCGAGCTCGCCAACGAGACCAAGGTCCTTCAGACCGCCGTTGACCTCTACGCGGGCTCGACGTCGGAGGCTGCTGCTCTCGCCGAGACCAGTGCTCCTGTCCTCGCCGCCCTCCAGGGGCGCGTCGACGCGTCCGCTCTCACGACGGCGGAGAACGCCCGCGTCGCCCTGGCGGAGAAGGCCGCGGCCGCGACCGCGGTGTCGATTCCGTCGTACCAGCGGGAGGCGATCGACGAGAAGTCCCTCGACGACGTCGGACAGGCGATCGACGACGTCCGTTTGGCGCGGGAATCGCTCCCGCCCCTGATCACCGAGGCCCGCGATGCGCGCTCGTCGGTGGTCACGGCCGTCTCCGACTTCCGCTCGGCGCTGGGGTCGCTGGGATCGGCGATCCAAGCCGAGGCGACCAAACTGGTCGCAGCCAACGACTCCGCCGGATCCAACTTCCGCACGGCGGTCACCGATGCTGCCGCTCGCATCGTGAGCGCCCAGCAGGCCGGCGGCGACGGGCTCTCGGACATGCCGGCATATGCCG
>NZ_LDRT01000190.1 GCF_001476655.1 Microbacterium testaceum
CGCGCGCGATCGCGGCATCCTTGTCGGGGTCCCAGCTGATCGGGATCTGACCGATCTTGCGCGAGGCGCCCTCGTGGTGCTCGTCCCAGCCCTGGACGATCTCGGCGTCGGGCTCGGTGGTGATGAGGTGGTCGCCCAACGGCGCGAAGCGCGCGATGGAGTGCTCTCCGGACACCGCCACGCCGATCGGAACCCCGCCGTCGGGAGCGTCCCACACGCGTGCCGAGTCGACGCGGAAGTACTCGCCGTCGTAGGTGACGAGGTCGCCGGTGTGCAAGGCGCGGATGATCTCGATCGCTTCCACCAGCATGTCCTGACGGGCGTGCACCGCGGGCCAGCCCTCGCCGACGACATGCTCGTTGAGGTTCTCACCGGAGCCCAACCCGAGCGTGAACCGCCCCTCCGAAAGGAGCTGCAGCGTCGCCGCCTTCTGCGCCACGACAGCGGGGTGGTATCGCACCGTGGGGCACGTGACGTACGTCATCAGCTCGACGTTCGACGTCGCGTGCGCGACGGCCCCGAGCACG
>NZ_LDRT01000191.1 GCF_001476655.1 Microbacterium testaceum
CACCCGTCCTCCCCCACCGTCGTCGTCACCATCCCCGCGCTCACCCTCCTCGGTGCTGACGACCGCCCCGCCACCCTTGACGGCTACGGCCCCATCGACCTCGACACCGCGCGCCGTCTCGCCGGCGAAGCGAGCTCCTGGGTTCGCCTTCTGACACACCCCGTGAGCGGAGCGCCACTCGTGCTCGATCGACAGACGTACCGTGTTCCCGCGGCCCTTCGGCGCTGGCTCGGCGTGACCTCACCAACCTGCGTCTTCCCCGGTTGCAATCGGCCCGCACACGATTGCGACCTCGACCACCTCACCGCCTGGGCCGACGGCGGCACCACGGATGCCGACAACCTCGCGCCGGAGTGCCGCCACCACCACCGCCTCCGACACGGGACGCGGTGGACGCCGACGCAGGCCCCCTCAGCAGGCGACCTGCAATGGACATCCCCGCTCGGCGGAACGTACGGCACTGATCCGCCGCCGTTCTGAGCGCGAGGCGAGCATCGCCCTCGCCGCCCACCGCCCCCATGGACGGGCGAGCATCACCGGAATGTCACACTGGTCCCGTGACCTGCCGCATCGCGACCATTCAGATGGAAGCCGTCCCGGGCGACATCGACGCGAATGTCGCTCTCATCACCCGCCTCGTGGACGACGCCGCGTCGGGAGGAGCAGATCTGGCCCTCTTCCCCGAGGCCGCCGTCACCGGGTACGACGACCGCGCCTTCGCCGGTCCCCTCCCCGAGCTCCGCCCGGGCGGATGGTGGGCCGCCGTACAAGACGCTGTCGACCGCACCGGCGTCATCGCCGTCGTCAACACCGCTCTCGACAGGGAGGGATGCCGCACCCTCAGCGACGTGATCCTCTCCCCCGGTCGCGAACCCCTCGCGGCCTATGACAAGCAGCACCTGCACGACAGCGAACGCTCCCTCTTCACGCCCGGAGATCACGGCACCTCGTTCGTCCTGAACGACCTGCGCTTCGCCCTCTCGGTCTGCTACGACGCGAACTTCCCCGAGCACGCTGCCGCCGCGGGCCGGGCTGGGGCGGACGTCTACCTCAACAGCGGCGCGTATTTCCCCGGGGGCGAGCACCGTCGCGATCTCCACTACGCCGCTCGTGCCCTCGACAACGGCATGTACGTGGTCTTCAGCGGCCTCCTCGGCGGGCCGCACGCCTTCATCGGAGGCTCCGCCGTCTTCGATCCGCTCGGCCGACGCATCGCCGCGGTCGGCGAGGGCGAGCACGTCGCGTTCGCCGACCTCAGCGCGGAGGTCATCGGCGAGACCCGCGCGCGCCAGCGGATGTGGGCGGATCATCGTGACGGGCTGGGCCCCGACCGCCCCCTGGGGTCGTTCCACACGGCCAACGCGGCGCGCTGACCGCTGAAGCGCCACCGTCCACCCGGCGCGGGCACCCCCCGTCGCACCCGACGGGAGCACCGCCGTCACACCCCGCGCCGGTACCCCATCACACCCCGGCGCGAGCGCCCCCATCACGCCCGGCGCAGGCACCCGTCATTCCCGCACAAGGCCAGCGAGCACCGCTCTCCCCCATTCCCACTCTCCGAGACCGCTCGCGGCGTTGAGGTGCCCACGCTCCCCGGCATTGCGGAAGGCGCTTCCCCATGCGGATGCGAACCGTTCCGCGACATCGATCGGGCAGTACGGATCATCGGAGCCGGCGATCACCGCGCTGGGGCACGCGAGCGGTCGAGCCTCGACGCCCGCGAAGCTCGGAGCTGCGGTCCGGGGAAAGCGGTCACCCGCCGGGTTCGGAGGCGCGACGAGCAGCATGCCCGCCACCGTCGTGCGTTTCTCCCGCGCGTCCCACTCGGCCGCCGCCCAGCACCCGAGGCTGTGCGCGATCACGATGACATCCTCGCTCGATGCGGCGCGCTCGGTGACAGCGCAATCGATCGCCTCCACCCAGTCACCGAGGTCGGGCTCATCCCACGATCGGGGCGACACCCGGACGGCCGCCTCACCCCACCGTCTTTCCCAGAGGGTCTGCCAGTGCTGCGCGCCCGATCCTCCGATGCCGGGAACGACGACGTATGCCACCATCGAGAGCCACCTTTTCACTCGCGCACCGCGTCGGTGCGCGGCATCCTGTCCGCGATCATGATGGATCTCCTCGTCGGATTCATCTCCCGCAAGTGATGTATAGGAGATCGGAACCCAGAACGATGGAATCACTCGACGCGATCGACCACCGCATCCTCGAACTGCTGCAGAACGACGGACGACTGTCGGGAGCCGAGGTGGGCCGTCGGGTCGGCCTTTCTCAGCCCGCCGCCAGCGCGCGGATCCTGCGCCTCGAACGCGCGGGCGTCATCGCGGGGTACCGCGCGGTGATAGACCCCGCCGCGGTCGGGCTCGTCATCCACGCCGTCATCCGGCTGCGCACCACGCACGCGCTGCTCGCTCAGGCCCGTGAGCTCGCCGAGCGCCTCCCCGACATCACGTCGATGGTCCGCGTGACCGGAGACGACTGCCTGCTGTTCGACGTCAACTGCCCGGACGCCGCGAGGCTGGAGAAGGTGGTCGACGCCCTGGCGCGGTTCGGTCCGGTGACCACGTCACTCGTCCTCAGCACCTACCCGCCGAAGCCGTTGCTGCCCGCGAAGGACGCCTGACGGACGAACACGCACCGGCCACGCCCGTCCCCGGGGCTCGCGCGACGGTTCCCCGCGGCCGCCCACCCGTCACGCACGCCCTCGGAAAAACGAAGCCCCCCGTCCCGAAGGACGAGGGGCTCGCGAAGCGAAACCGCTGAAGATCAACGACCGCCGAAGTTCTTGAAACGCTGGTTGAACTTCTCGACGCGACCGGCCGAGTCCATGATGCGCTGCTTGCCCGTGTAGAACGGGTGCGAAGCCGACGAGATTTCCACGTCGATGACGGGGTACTCCACACCGTCCAGCTCGATCGTCTTGTCGCTCGAGACGGTCGAGCGGGTGAGGAACGTGTCGCCCGAACCGAGGTCGCGGAACACGACGGCCTTGTACGTGGGGTGGATGTCAGTCTTCATGGGAGGTCCTTTGAGAAGTGGTGCCCTGGATTCTGCCAGGACGTCAAAGTCTGCGGCGCCGAAGGCACCAGCGTGAGAGTCTACCAGGCTCGCGCGCGAACTCGCGCGCGACGTCAGACCGCGCGAGCCGCGTAGCGGCCGGCCTCGTGCGTGAGGGTGATCTCGAGTCCGAACGTCCTCGAGAGGTTCTCGGCCGTCAGCGCGTCCTCGAGCGGGCCGGATGCCACGACCTCGCCGTCGCGCAGCAACAGCACGTGCGTGAAGCCGACGGGGATCTCCTCGACGTGGTGCGTCACCATCACCATCGCGGGCGTCGTCGGCGCCTGGGCGTAGCCCGACAGCAGCGCGAGCAGCTCTTCGCGGGCACCGAGATCGAGGCTCGCGGTGGGCTCGTCGAGCAGCAGGAGCTCGGGGTCGGTCATGACGGCCCGCGCGATCTGGACGCGCTTCTGCTCGCCGTCGCTCAGCGTGCCGAACGTGCGATCGGCCAGGTGATCCAGACGCCATTCGGCGAGCACGCGCAGCGCGCGGCGCTCATCGATGTCGTCATACTGCTCACGCCACCGACCGGTCACCGAGTAGGCCGCGGTCAGCACGACGTCGAGGACCGTCTCCTCGGGCGGCACGCGGCGCGCCATCGCCGACGAGGCGAAGCCGATCCGCGGGCGCAGCTCGAACACGTCGGTGCGCCCGAGCTGCTCACCGAGGATCGTCACCGAACCGGAGGTGGGGTGCAGCAGAGTGTCCGCGAGCTGCAGCACGGTCGTCTTGCCGGCACCGTTGGGACCGAGCACGACCCAGCGCTGATCGTCGTCGACGCTCCAGTCAAGATGGGACACGATGTCCCGCGTGTTCCGGCGGACGACGACGTCGGAGAACTCGAGAACCTGGGGCATGGATCTAGCCTAACGGCCCGGACCCCTCCGCCCGGATGCCACGCGGCCCGCTGTGGAGAGGTGCGCGGCGCGCTCGCGCTCCCCTCTTTCGCGCAACCGCCGCGCACAGCTCCGGGGCACCCGGCCACGAACCCGCGACCGACACCCGCTCGGCATCCCTACTTCCCCGCGACCTCCGCGTACAGCGCCGCCGTCGTCTGCGCGATCGCCGCCCAGCTGAAGTCGTCGATGGCGCGCTGACGACCGGCCTCCCCGTAGGCGCGGGCCGTGTCGGCATCCGTCACCACCTCGGTGAGCACGCGGGCGAGGTCTGCGACGAAACGCTCGGGGTCCACGGGCGTACCCGTCCCATCCTGGACCTGCTCGATCGGCACGAGTCGTCCGGTGACGCCGTCGACGACGACCTCCGGAATACCCCCTGTCGCCGTTCCCACGACGGCCGCCCCGCAGGCCATCGCCTCGAGGTTGACGATCCCCAGCGGCTCGTACACCGACGGGCAGACGAACGTCGTCGCTGCGGTGAGGATCGCGCACAGCTCGTTCCGCGGCAGCAGACGGTCGATCCACACCACGCCGTCCCGGGTGGCCTGGAGCCCGCGCACGAGCTCCTCGACCTCCGCCATGATCTGCGGGGTGTCGGGAGCTCCCGCACACAGGATCAGCTGCACGTCGGCCGGCAGTCGCTCCGCCGCACGCAGCAGGTAGGGCAGTCCCTTCTGCCGGGTGATGCGCCCGACGAAAACCACCGACGGCCGAGACGGATCGATACCGACGGATGCCAGGAACTCTCGATCCGACACCGGATGCCACGCCTCGGTGTCGATGCCGTTGTAGATCACGCGCACCTTGGCGGGGTCGAGCGACGGGTAGCTGCGCAGGATGTCATCGCGCATTCCCGAGCTGACCGCGACGACCGCCGCGGCGCCCTCGTACGCGGTCTTCTCGATGTAGCTCGACACCGCGTACCCGCCGCCGAGCTGCTCGGCCTTCCAGGGCCGCAGCGGCTCCAGGCTGTGGGCGGTGACGACGTGAGGGATGCCGTGGAGAAGGGATGCCAGGTGCCCGGCGAAATTCGCGTACCAGGTGTGCGAGTGCACGACGTCGGCTCCCGCGACGTCGGAGACGATCTCGAGGTCGGTACCGAGCGTCTGGATCGCACCGTTCGCCGAACGCAGTTCCGCCGGCACGCCGTACGAGGTCGTGTCGATTTCGTCGCGCGCGGCGCCGAACGCGCGCACCTGGACCTCGGTGCCCTCCGCCCGCAGCGCCTTGACCAGTTCGGTCGCGTGGACCCCGGCTCCCCCGTAGATCTCCGGCGGGTACTCCTTGGTCACGATGTCGACGCGCATGAGACGAACCGTAGTACAGCGAAAGGCGCGCCGTGCACGTGTTTCCGCATCCGCATCCGACCCCTAGTGTGGTGCCATGCCTGCAGCGCCGAAGGTCTTCGGAATCATCCTCGCCGGCGGCGAGGGAAAGCGACTCATGCCCCTGACGGCGGATCGCGCCAAACCCGCCGTCCCCTTCGGCGGTCAGTACCGCCTGATCGACTTCGCGATCTCGAATCTCATCAATTCGGGCCTGCGCCAGCTCGTCGTGCTGACGCAGTACAAGTCGCACAGCCTCGACCGTCACATCTCGCAGACGTGGCGCATGTCGCCCATGCTCGGCGCGTACGTGGCATCCGTCCCCGCCCAGCAGCGTCTCGGCAAGCGCTGGTTCTCGGGTTCGGCCGACGCGATCCTGCAGTCGATGAACCTCATCCGCGACGAGAAGCCCGACATCGTCGTCGTCATCGGTGCCGACCACGTGTACCGCATGGACTTCAAGCAGATGCTCGACGCCCACATCGCCTCCGACGCGCGGGCCACGGTCGCCGGCATCCGTCAGCCGATCTCGCTCGCGAACCAGTTCGGCGTCATCGACACCGACCCGAGCGACCCGACGAAGATCCGCGAGTTCCTCGAGAAGCCGCAGAACCCGACCGGTCTCGCCGACGCCCCGCACGAGGTGCTGGCGTCGATGGGCAACTACATCTTCGACGCCGACGCCCTGGTCGACGCCGTCACCCACGACGGCGAACTGCCCACCTCGGCGCACGACATGGGCGGCGACATCGTGCCGTACTTCGTCAACCGCGGAGAAGCGGCCGTGTACGACTTCAACCGCAACGACGTGCCGGGCTCGACGCCGCGCGACCAGTCGTACTGGCGCGACGTGGGCACGATCGAGTCGTTCTACGACGCGCACATGGACCTGATCTCGACCCTGCCCATCTTCAACCTCTACAACACCGACTGGCCGATCTACTCGCAGACGTTCAACGCCCCGCCGGCGAAGTTCGTACGCGACTCGGTCGGCCGCATCGGCAACGCGATCGACTCGATCGTCTCGCTCGGCTCGGTGCTGTCGGGAACCCACCTCGAACGCAGCGTCGTGGGCCCCTGGGCCCTCGCCGGGGGCGGATCGACGATCACCGACTCGGTGCTCTTCGACAGCGTCCAGGTCGGAGCGGGAGCGCGCATCCACCGCGCGATCCTCGACAAGAACGTCGTCCTCGAGCCCGGTGCCACCATCGGCGTCGACCGCGAACGCGACCTCGCGCGCGGCTTCACCGTCACCGAGACCGGCATCACCGTCGTCGGGAAGGACGCGCACGTCCGGGCCTGATCCCGGATGCCGATGAGCCGGCATGCAGAAGGGGCGGTGACCGTACTGGTCACCGCCCCTTCCGCATGTGGTTCCGGTGTGCGGTCAGACGCCGACGCGCTGGAACGCGTCGTGGCTGATGCCCTTCTCGAGGACGACCTTGGACCACTCGCGGGCGCTGTGCAGGCTGTGGTCGCGGTAGTTGCCGCAGCTGAAGGCGTCGGTGCCCGGCACGTCCTCCCACTCCACGTCCTCGGCGATCGCCCGCAGCGAGTCGGAGATCGCCTCGACGACGGCGGGAACCTCGGGCTCGCCCCACATGATGACGTGGAATCCGGTGCGGCATCCGAACGGAGAGATGTCGATGAGACCGTCGATGCGATCGCGCACGAGGCTCGCGAGAAGGTGCTCGATGGTGTGCAGCCCCGCCGTGGGGATCTCGCCCTCATTGGGCTGGACCAGGCGCAGGTCGAAGTTCGTGATGACATCGCCGCGGGGGCCCGTCTCGGTGCCGATCCGGCGCACGTAGGGGGCCAGCACGGCGGTGTGGTCCAGGGTGAAGCTCTCGACGTCGGCCATGAGGATCCCTTCTCAGAAGTCTGGAGTACCGGAGAAGCCTACGCGCGGGCGCGGACATCGGCGAAGCGCTGGCGTGGGGCGCGTGCCAGCGCCCGCACGCGCGACCGCGCGGAGAGCCGGTGCCCGCGCGCGACGGACTTCGGCGAAGCGCCGGCGTGGGGCGCGCGCTCGCGCCCGCACGCGCGACCGCGCG
>NZ_LDRT01000192.1 GCF_001476655.1 Microbacterium testaceum
GGGCTCGGGCTCGGGCTCGGTGTCGGGTGCCGGCGTCGAGGAGTGGGCGTGGGGTATCGGCCGCGTGTGGTCGAAGCCCGTTTCCTCCGTTCGCCCTTGGCTCCGGTCTCTCCGGCAGCCTTCGAATACCCTCCGTTCCGCGTTCCCGGCCCGATGTCGGACCCCCTCGCTAGCGTTGGATCATGGACCTCACGGCACCCCCGAACGACCGCCCGAATGCGGTCGACTCGCCATGGGGCGTGCCGTGGCCCAGCGACGACGATCTGCTCGCCCAGGCCGATTCTGCGTGGGCGATCGAGAGGGGTCTCGTCGATCACCACCCTTTCTCGGGCTCCCTCCCGAAGGCCGACCCGTGGGCACTGACCGAGTTCGATCTCGGGCGCGAATCGGACGCCGGGTCCGCGGGGTTCGGTGCCGCCGGGTTCGGGTCCGGTGAGCTCGGTCCTGCTGAGCCCAGTCCAGCTGAGCCCAGTCCAGCCGAGCCCAGTCCCGCTGAGCTCAGTCCCGCTGAGCTCAGTCCCGCCGAACTTCTCGAGCGGCTCGCCCTCCGGGTTCGTGAACGCCACCGCGCCACCGCCGCGGAGTACCGCCTGATCGGCCTGCTCCTGCGGGCGGCGGCGGCCGATCCCGTTCCGTGGGTCGGCCCCGATCCGACGCTCGACCTCGCGTGGAGCGATTCCCGCCGCCGTTCTGTGGCCGCGGTGCGCCGCGATCGCCGCGACATGGCGGAGCGCGCCGCCGTGGCCGAGATCGCGACGCGCCTTCGGCTGTCGGAGCAGACCGTGCGCACGCGAGCAGCGCACGCCGAGGTGTTGCAGAGCCGGTGCCCCGAGGTCTGGAACGCCTTTTCGGACGGCCTCCTCTCCGAGCGTCATGCCGTCGAGTCGGCGCGGCTGGCGACGTCCCTTCCCGACGAGACCCCCGCCGACCCCTCGGCGGGTCGCGAAGACCCTGATCCGGATGCCGAGCGCGCCGACGTTCCGCCCGATCCCCCCACCGAGGGACTTCTCGACGGAGTCATGCCCCTTCCCGACCTGTCTGCGGGAGCCACCGATGACGCGTCCTCGGCACCGGGACCCCACCAGTCGTGGCGCGCATTCGACGAGGGGGCGCTGGACCGCGCCCTCCGGCTCCCGCCGGCCCGCTTCACGGTGGCGGCTCGAGCGCTTCGGGAGCGAGTGCACAGCGAGTCGATCGAGGCGCGGCATCGCCGCGCGGCGCGCGATCGCGGCGTGTGGCTCACCCCCGAGCTCGACGGCATGGCGACGTTGACGGCCCTTCTGCCCGCGGATCGCGCGCACGCGGCGCTCACTTGCGTGGACCGGATCGCTCGCCATCTTCGCGTCGCGCCCGACGAGGACCGGACTCTCGCGCAGCTTCGTGCCGACGCCGTCGCGGATCTGCTTACGTCTGGCGCGTGTGCGTCTGGGGTGCCTGGGTCTGGTGTGCCTGGGGCTGGTGTGCCTGGGTCTGGTGTGCCTGGGTCTGGTGTGCCTGGGTCTGGGGTGCCTGGGTCTGGGGTGCCTGGGTCTGGTATCTCTGGCGTGCCTGGGTCTGGCGTGCCGTCGTCCGGTGTGCCCGCGTCTGCTGTGCCTCGGACTGGTGCCCCGTCGTCTGGCGTGCCTGCGTCTGGTGTGCCTGCGTCTGGTGTGCCTGCGTCGGGCGTGCCGGCGTCTGCTGTGCCCGCGCCCGGTGCGCCCACGCCCGGGAGTGCCCCACCCGGCGCGGCTCCTCCGCCTGCCGTGCGGGCCTCGGCCGCACCGGCGCAGCCGCCGGCAACGGTCCCGCCGCGCACACCGATGCACTCGCCGACCTCGTCCACCGCGCGCCCTGATCGTCGTCCCGCTGTCGTCGTCACCGTCCCTGCCCTGACTCTTCTCGGCGCGGGAACCGAACCTGCGACCCTCGACGGATACGGTCCCATCGACCTCGACACCGCTCGACGTCTGGCCGGCGAGGCGAGCTCCTGGGTGCGCGTCCTCACCCATCCGCTGACGGGGACGCCGCTCGCCCTCGACCGCTCGACCTATCGCGTGCCCACGGCGTTGCGCAGGTGGCTGGGCGTCACCTCCCCGACGTGCGTGTTCCCCGGATGCGGACGACCGGCCCGCGACTGCGACCTCGATCACCTCACCGCCTGGAACGACGGCGGCGCGACCGACGGCGACAACCTCGCGCCCGAGTGTCGACATCACCACCGGCTGAGGCACGAGTCGCGGTGGGGGCCGTCCCGCGATCCCGTCACCGGCGAGGTGCGGTGGACGTCCCCGCTCGGGGCCGAGATCGCCGAGGACCCCCCGCCGTTCTAGGACCGGAGCTCAATCGCGCACCGGTGGCGAAACCGGTTCGAAACCGGTTTGGGGGGTGCTCCCGCGCGAGGTCCGCATGCACCTGGTTACGATCTCCCCATGAGCTCCCGCCCCGACACCGACGGTGCGCGCAGCCCTGGCCGACTTTCGGGCCGGACTCGGATGCTCATCACCCTCCTGACCGTCCTCCTCGGCGTCCCCGCGGTCCTGTTCGCGTGGATCGGCGGCGTTCTCGTCACCGAGGCGTGGGGGCTGGAGCTGTCGCCGACGCAGGTCTTGACCGGGATTCTCTCCGCGATCACCGGCGCCGTCCTCTGGCCTCTCGCCCTCCGACGGCTCTATCGCGAGATGGAGAGCCGCCGCAGTGCGGGCGCGTCCACCACCCCGAGTTGGAGAGAGGCGGTCGTCCGCGCGGTGATCGTCGTCCTCGGTGCCGTCGGCATCATGGCGTTGAGCGGTCCGCTGGACCTCGTTGCCGCCGTGCGGTCGGCTGGGGCGACTATTGCAATCGGTCCGCGCGAGAACGGCATGCTCCTGCAGCTCGTCGCCACCATCGCCATCTTGCTCCTCGCGGCACCCGCGCTCGTCGTCACCCAGCGTGCTCTCCAGCGGATGTCACCCGACGACCCCCGCCGCGCCCGCACGGAGGAACGCCAGAACTGGCACTTCGCAGCCGCCACCGCGTGGGTGGTCTCGCTCCTCGTGGGTTACCTGCTCTCGATCGCCGCGCTCATGACGATGTGAGAGCAGGCCGGCGACGAGCCCGGGTCCCGCGACCGTCAGCTCGCCGCGACCCCGACCTTCGCGGCGCTGTCTCTTATACCCCTCTGCCGCTGCCG
>NZ_LDRT01000193.1 GCF_001476655.1 Microbacterium testaceum
GCGCGCCGACCGGTGCGCGCCGACCGGTGCGCGCCGACCGGCCGGCGCGCTGCGGTCCGCGCCCACCGACGTCTCTCGTTCACCTTCGCGCGGGCAGCGTTCACCCGGCAGACAGGGCGTGTGGCGGGACGAGGCCGACGGCGTTCACGGCCCGCTCATAGCGTCACGCGTGCCGGTCATCCCGAGCCGGCTGTGGGTACACGAGCGACGCGCGTCGCCGGTCACACGCCCGTCCGTACGGCCTCCGTCGCCATCGGTCAGGAGCGTGGGGGACCCGGCGCGATCGATGGAGAACGCATGACCGACCTGACCACCGAGGTGCTGCCGCAGCGCCCCGCAGGCCCGCCGGAGCCGCGCTCGCTCCGGAGCGCGCCGGTCGTCGCCGACCGCGTCTTCCGCGGCGGGGCGTACTCGGCCGGCATCCTCACCGTCGCGACCATGCTCGCCGTCGGCGTCTTCCTCAGCGTGCGAGCGGGTGACGCGCTCGTCGTCGCCGGCCCCTCGTTCTTGACGACGCAGGAATGGTCGCCCGAGACGGGGACCTTCGGCGTCGCGGCGGTGCTCTTCGGCACCGTGACGATCGCGATCGTGGCGATGGCGATCTCGGTGCCGCTCGCTCTCGGGACGGCGCTGCTCATCAGCGAGATCGTGCCGCCCCGCCTGCGGTCGTTCCTCATCACGATGGTCGATCTCATGGCCGCCGTGCCGAGTGTCGTGTTCGGGCTGTGGGGCGTCTTCTTCCTGCAGGCGAACGTCATCCCCGTCGCCGAGTGGATCTCGACCTACTTCGGGTGGATCCCGGTCTTCCAGGTCACGGATGCCACGGGCGCCCGCCTCACCGAGGCCGGGGCGTTCACGTCGTCGGCGTTCATCGCCGGCATCGTGGTGGCGCTCATGGTGGTGCCCACGCAGACCTCGGTGATGCGCGAGGCGTTCTCGCAGGCGCCCCTGGGCGAGCGCGAGGGGGCGCTCGCCCTCGGGTCGACGCGCTGGGGGATGATCCGCGCGGTGGTGCTCCCCTTCGGCCGCGGCGGCATCATCGGCGGCACGATGCTGGGCCTCGGCCGCGCCCTCGGCGAGACCATCGCCGTCGTCATGATCATCTCCCCGATCTTCACGATCAACACGCAGCTGCTGAAGACGGGCACCAACTCGGTGTCGGCCCTCATCGCTCTCCGCTACGGCGAGGCCAGCCAGTTCGGACTCTCGGCGCTCATGGCCGCGGGTCTGGTGCTGTTCATCATCACGCTGATCGTCAACTTCACCGCGTCCACCATCGTGGCCCGCAGCCGATCCGGGGCGGAGAGCAACTGATGGCGATCGTCACCCCCGAGGCCCCGACGGCCGACGAAGGCGTCCCCCGCGAGCCGATCCGCACCACGATCCCGCTGCGTGACGGCCACGTGGGCGAGCGCCGTGACCTGCGCACCGTCCCGTTCGGCGATCGCTTCGACGTTCTCGGGAGCGCCGCTGCCGGGCTGGCGCTGTCGTCCCTCCTGTTCGGGTGGCTCACCCCGATGACGGGGGTCATCGGTTGGCTGGTGCTGTCGTTCCTCGGATTCCTCGGCATCTACGCCGTGATGTCGTCGCTGCGCGCCGACCGCCTCGCGGTGCGGGAGCGGATCGTCACCGCCCTGTTCTATTCGGCGGGGGTCATCCTCCTCGGAGCCCTGACCTTCGTGCTCTTCTTCACCCTCATCCGCGGCTCGTCGGCGCTGTCGAACGGCAACTTCTTCGTCGAGACGATGGCGAAGGCCGGCCCGCTCGATCCGCTCACGATGGGCGGCATCGCCCACGCGATCGTGGGCACACTCATCCAGATCGGCATCGCCCTGCTCATCACGATTCCTCTCGGTGTCATGACGGCGGTGTTCCTCAACGAGATCGGCGGCCCCTTCGCCCGCTTCGTCCGGACGGTTTCGGATGCCATGACGGCACTGCCCTCGATCGTGGCGGGGCTGTTCGTCTACGCGTTCGTCGTCACCCTGATCACGCACGAGCGCTCGGGGTTCGCGGCATCCGTCGCCATCAGCGTGATGATGCTGCCCATCATCATCCGCGCGTCCGACGTCGTGCTGCGCCTCGTGCCGAACAACCTGCGCGAGGCGTCGTACGCGCTGGGCTCGAGCCGGTGGAGCACGGTGTGGAACGTCGTGCTGCCCACCTCGCGCTCGGGCCTGGTGACCGCGGTCATCCTCGGGACGGCGCGCGGAATCGGCGAGACCTCTCCGGTGCTGCTGACCTCGGGCGTCACCGCGCAGATGAACCTCAACCCGTTCTCGGGGCCGATGATCTCGCTGCCGCTGCAGGTCTTCGACTTCGTCAAGTCGCCCGAGCCGAACATGATCGCGCGCGGGTTCGGCGCGGCGGCGACCCTCGTCCTGCTCGTGCTGACCCTGTTCATCGTCGCGCGTCTCATCGGGGGTCGTGGTCCGGGGCAGCTCTCGGACCGTCAGCGCCGGGCCGCCCTGGCCGCCTCCGCGCGCGATCTGCGTCGGATGAGCGCCGACCCCGCGGAGCATTCGCGCGCGGTCCGTCGTCTCAGCACGGTCTCCCGTTTCCCCTTCTTCGGCGGGCGTTCCGCTGCCGCCGCCGGTCACCGATCCACCGAGGAGAACCCGTCGTGAACCTTCGCCACCGCCTGGGCCGGATGACGGCCGCGCTCGCGGTCGTCACGATCGTCGCCCTCGTGCCCGCGCCGGCGCAGGCCGCCGAGAGCTACGTCCCCATCTCGGGCTCAGGCTCGACCTGGTCGCAGAACGCGCTCGACCAGTGGCGCAAGAACGTCGCCGAGAACTACGGCATGACGATCAACTACGCCGGCACCGGATCCTCCGCGGGCCGCAACGACTTCATCAACCAGACGGTCGACTTCGCCGTGAGCGAGATCCCGTTCCAGAGCCAGCCGGAAGATGGATCGCCCCCCGAGAAGCCGACGAGCGGCTACTCGTACATGCCGATCGTCGCGGGCGGCACCTCGCTGATGTACAACCTCAAGATCGGCGGCAAGCGGGTCACGAACCTGCGCCTGTCGGGTGAGGTCATCGCGAAGATCTTCTCGGGGCAGATCGCGAAGTGGAACGACCCGGCCATCCAGGCCGACAACCCGGCCCTCGCCATGCCGGACGTGTCGATCACCCCCGTCTATCGCTCCGACGGCTCGGGGACGAGCGCGCAGTTCACCGCCTGGATGAAGGCGCAGTTCCCGAGCGTCTGGACCTACGGCATGCGGTCGCAGTTCCCGCAGGTCACCCCGGCGTTCAAGGGGCAGAACGGCTCGCTCGGCGTGGCCGGCTACGTGAGCCAGAACTACGGCGAGGGCGCGATCACGTACGTCGAGTACTCGTACGCGATGAAGTCGGGCTTCCCCGTCGTCAAGGTGCTCAACAAGGCCGGCTACTTCGTCGAACCGACCTACCAGTCGGTGGCGGTCGCCCTGATGTCGGCGAAGATCAACGACGACCTCACGCAGAACCTCGACGGCGTGTACAACAGCGGCGACCCGCGCGCCTATCCCATGTCGAGCTACTCGTACATGATCGTGCCCACCGAGACCAACAAGGTGTTCACGGTCGAGAAGGGGCGCACGCTCAGTCAATTCGCCGCCTACATGCTGTGCGAGGGTCAGCAGAAGGCCTCGGCCCTGGGGTACTCGCCCTTGCCGATGAACCTCGTCCAGGCGGGATCGGACGTCCTCCAGCGGATCCCGGGCACGGTGGGCGCCATCGACTTCTCTCGCTGCAACAACCCCACCTTCAAACCCGGCGACTCTCCGTCGAACAACCAGCTCGCCCTCACCGCGCCGGCGCCGCCCGAGTGCGACAAGGCCGGCGCGACGCAGTGCGTCGAAGGAACCGGCGGAGCGCAGGAGGAGACTCCCGCGACCGGATCGGGCGGGGCGAGCGGCGGGAGCAACAGCTCGGCCGCCGCGGCGGGAACGGCCGGTACCTCATCCGACCCCACTGCCGCCGGCGCAGCACCCGCGGCCGCGGGCGGGACGTCGGCCGATCCGGTGTACGACGCCAACGGAAACCTCGTGTCCGCCGCCGCGGCGGGAGGTTCGGCGGCCGCCGTCTCGGCCCCCTTCTCGCTCGCCGAGAACGGGTGGGGCACCCCGCAGTTCATCATGCTCGCCGCGGGTCTTCTCGTGGTCGCCGCCATTCTCATCCCACCCGTGGTCGGTCGTCGCGCGCGCGGCGATCGACGCCCCTGAGCCTGGAATTCCGACGTTCTCACGTCGAGTCCGCGGTGGCGACACCTCGTTACCGCCGCATTCATCCCCTCGACACTCGTCACCCCTCAACTAGTCCCGACGCTCACCCGAGCAGCTCTTCCCGAAGGAACTTCCGTGTCTGAATCCCGCGAGCGCCGCGCTGCATCCCGTCCCTCCGGACGTCGTGCGCGATCGGCATCCGGTCGCCGGGCTGTCTCCGAGGCCGTCGTACGCGCGCGCCGGGGACTGCACGCGGTGACGGTCGGCGTCGTGGTCGGGGTGGCGATCTTCGGGTTGACCGGGGGCACCGGAGCGCTGCTCGCGGGAGCCCCGGCGGCGGTGGCGGACGACTCCTCGCGGGTGACCGTCAGCGCGAAGGATCAGGACCCGGACGCCGCGAACGCCCCGTTCCCCGACCTCTCGGTCACGGTGTCGCAGACGCGCGCGCTGGAGTCGCAGGGCATCGTGGTGTCGTGGACCGGCGGGAAGCCGTCCACGGTGCCGAGCTCGCAGATCGGCGGCGCGGACTTCCTGCAGGTCTTCCAGTGCTGGGGCGACGACCCGGCGCACCCCGGCACGCCCGACCGGACGACCTGCCAGTACGGGTTGAACGGTGTCCCGGGCTCCCACCGCGACGACGTGCGCGAGAGCGACACGTCGGTGGCCGCCGAGGACAAGGCGTACACCGTCGTCGGCGATGGGTTCGCGAACCCGACCTACACCTCCATCCCGTTCCGGGGCGCCAACGGCCGCACCGTCGCCACCGTCGTGGACGGGAAGTACTCGACCACCAAGGACGCCGAGGGCAAGGACGTCCTGGCCGACATGAACACGAACGAGTTCTTCTCCAAGTACACGACGAACATGGTGTCGTGGGCGGGGTCGG
Source organism: Microbacterium testaceum (assembly GCF_001476655.1). Taxonomy (GTDB): domain Bacteria; phylum Actinomycetota; class Actinomycetes; order Actinomycetales; family Microbacteriaceae; genus Microbacterium; species Microbacterium testaceum_C. The sequence goes on from NZ_LDRT01000193.1 coordinate 5,100, forward strand.
GCGGCGACGGCTCCGGCTCGGTGAAGTTCGAGGTGCAGACGGCCATGCAGTCGCAGGGCCTCGGGTGCGGTTCGCCCGTCACCGCGGCCGACGGCAGCGTGTCGGGCTCGAGCTGCTGGCTCGTGATCCTGCCGCGCGGCACCCAGGACGGCGGGGCCCCGTTCATCACCAAGTCGGGTCTGTTCTGGGATGCCTGGAAGCACCGCATCGCGGTCAAGCTCGACTTCAAGCCGCTCGGCGTGCGCTGCCCCCTCGGCGCCGCCGAGCTCCAGCTCGCCGGCAGTGAGCTCATCGGACGGGCGATCTCGTCGTGGCAACCCGCGCTCTGCAACCAGCAGGGAGGCTCGGTGTACTCGGCGATCACCAGCGCCGAGTCCGACGCCGCGCGCGCGGCGAACGCCGTCACTCCGGCACCCCTGGCACTGACCTCGCGCGCCCTCGATCCGAGCCTCGGCACCGATTCCCTGCGATACGCCCCGGTGGCGATCACCGGAGCGGCGATCTCGTTCGCGATCGACCGCAACCCGCGACCGGGTGACGACACCGTCCCCGAGGACGTCCAGAAGCGGGTCGGGCTGCCGTTCACGTCGCTCAAGCTCACCCCTCGACTCGTGGCCAAGCTCCTCACGAATTCGTACCTGGACTCGCTTCCGACCTTCGCCGACCGCGACCACCTCAGTCATCTCGACGGCGACAAGCGCGTATACAACCCGCGCAACCTGGTCAGCGACCCCGACTTCCTCGCCGTCAACGACCCCGAGTGGAAGTATCAGTCGCTCGCTGCGGCATCGCTCGCCGACGCGCTCGTGCCGCAGGGACGCTCGGATGCCGCATGGGTCATCTGGCAGTACGTCCTGAGCGACGAGTCGGCTCGGCAGTTCCTCGCGGGCACTCCCGACGACTGGGGCATGACCGTCAATCCGTGGAGCTCCACCGACGCGGACAAGAACACCTCGAAGACTGCCCTGAGCCTCCCGCGCGAGGACTTCCCGAAGGCCGACCCGATCGAACAGGCGGCGACGTCGTCGGCGGGCCCGGTCAACCTCGTCACCTGGCGTCCGTACGTCAACGACCTCGACGCCGGGGCGTACGACACCCTGCGCGGCGACGGGCTCACGCTCGGGGCGTGGGATCCTCAGGCCACGCCGCCGAAGTACGGGAAAGCAGACCGGAGCCTGCCCGGACACCAGACGGTCCTGGCCGTGACCGACACGGCATCCGCTGCCCGCTACCAGATCGTCACCGCGTCGCTGCAGAACGCGGCGGGGGAGTTCGTGGGAGCGACGACCGATGCCATGGCCGCCGCGGCCGCCGCGATGACCGCGACCGCCGGCCAGGCTCAGGTGGTCGCTCTCGACCCCGCCTCGCCGGCCGCGCAGAGCGCTCGCGACGCCTACCCGCTCACGATGCCGGTCTACGCCGCCGTGAATCCGAAGTCCACCGACGCCGGGCTCCGTCAGAGCTACGCCTCGTTCATCCGGTTCGTCGCCACGACCGGCCAGCAGCCGGGCAGCGCGATCGGCCAGCTGCCGCAGGGCTACGTCCCGCTCCCGGACGGCTGGCGGGCTCTGGCGTTGACCGCCGCGGACGACATCGAGGCGGGACGGATGCCAACCGCCGCCGGCACCACGCCGACCCCGACGTCGAACACCCCGGTGGCGGGCGTCCCGTTCCCCAGCGGTGGGGTGGTCGGC
>NZ_LDRT01000194.1 GCF_001476655.1 Microbacterium testaceum
TTGCGGCGGAATAAGATGGTTGTGTTATTGGGGAGATGTCGGACGTTGGAGTAGAGGGTGAAGGTTTTTGTTGCAAGAAGAAGACGGCATACGAGATTTGGGCCTGTCTGGTGGGCTCGGAGATGTGTATAAGGGCCAGAGCGGGAACGACAACGGCGGCGGCTCGAACAACGGCGGCGGCGGCAATGGCGGTGGCGGCAACGGCGGCGGCGGCAACGGCGGCGGCGGCAACGGCGGCGGCACCACTCCCCCGCCGACGGCACCCGCCGGCCCGATCATGAGCCCCGGGCAAGCCCGCGACTACGCGCGCGGCGCGATCGGCGGGTACGGCTGGGGAGACGATCAGTTCTCCTGCCTGGTCTCGCTCTGGAACCGCGAGTCCGGATGGCGCGCGGACGCCCTGAACCCCTGGAGCGGCGCCTACGGCATCCCCCAGGCTCTGCCCGGCGAGAAGATGGCATCCGCGGGTCCCGATTGGCGGACGAACGCGGCGACCCAGATCGCCTGGGGACTGTCGTACATCAGCTCGCGATACGGCTCGCCGTGCGGGGCGTGGGGGCACTCCGAACAGACCGGCTGGTACTGACCGCGGCCTCCTCCCGGCCCCTTCGACACGCTCAGGGACGGGCGAGCGCCGACCGCGGCGCGGTGGCTGGGACCGGGACCTGCTACGACGTCCGCGCGCGCTCCCAGTCGCCGCGGGTCGGCAATTCGACGTACCCCGAGTGCTTCGCCGACAGGCCATCGCCCGCCGTGCGTCCGCGAACCCGCCGCCACACCCACGGGAGCGCGTCGCGGGTGATCCAGCCTCCGCGCGCCGGCTCGTCATCGGCGTGCAATGCCTCGTCGAGGCCCAGCAGTGCGGCCGCGTCGGGCACGCCGAGCGCCTCTGCCGCACGATAGGCAACCAGACGGTGTCCCCCCGAACGCAGGTGGACGAGATCATCGGCCCACAGCGGAAGTTCTCCGAGCTCTGCCACGGCTTCGAGGTCGAGCAGGATCGCTCCCTGCTCGGCCGCGATACGGCGCAGCTCGACGTTGTACGCCGAGAAACGACGGGCGAACAGGCGCGCGGCGGCGCGGTGCGGCAGGAACGTCGTGACGAGCAGCACATCGGCACCCGTCCGGCGCACGGCGCGCACCGCGGACTCGACCTCGGCGACGATCGCGGGAATCACCGGGTGCGGGCCGACGAGGTCGTTCGCACCGATGAGGATCGACACGAGGTCCGGCTTCATCTCGAGCGCCGCGGGAACCTGCTCGTCGATGAGGTGGCGCACCCGCCGACTGCGCACCGCGAGGTTGGCGTATCGGAACGGGCCGTCCTCGCTCGTTCCGGCGAGCAGCTCGGCGAGGCGGTCGGCCCACCCGCGATACGCCCCCGAGGGCATGCGCGACTGGTCGCAGAGGCCCTCGGTGAGCGAGTCCCCCAGGGCGACGAAACGCGTCCATCGTCCCCGGGCTCGGGATGCCACGGGAGCGGCGGGCCGCCGGGCTCCGCGGACGAGCAGACTGTCGTCGATGGCGCGGAGGGCGCGGGCCTCGCGGTAGTGCCCCACGAGGTCGTCAGTCAGCGCGGACCACGTCCGCCCCGCGACCGCGTCCCGTGCGGCGCGCGCGAACGCCTGACGCTTCGACTCGTCGCCGACCAGGTCGGACACCCGCGAACGCAGGTCGTCGAGGTCGCCCGGCCGGTAGAGCCACCCGTCCACGCTGGAGCGGACGAGATCGAGCGGACCGCCGACCCCCGTCGCGACGACCGGGACGCCGCTGGCGAGCGCCTCCTGGATGGTCTGGCCGAACGTCTCGCTCTCCCCCGGGTGCACGAAGACGTCGAAACCGGCCATCACCCGCGCGAGCGTGTCTCCGGAGAGGTGGCCGGTGAAGACGGCATCCGGAATCGCCGCCTGCAAGGCGACCCGCGAGGGTCCGTCGCCGACGATCACGAGGCGCGTGTTCGGCATGCCCGCGAGGGCGCGGAGATCGTCGACCTGCTTCTCGGGGGCGAGGCGTCCGACGTAGCCGATGATGCGTTCGCCGCTCGGCGCGACCTCGGACCGCCACCCGTCGTCGCGGTGGGTGGGCGCGAAGCGCACGGCATCCACTCCCCTGCCCCACCGCCGCAGACGGTCGACGCCGAGGGTCTCGAGCTGACGCATCGAGGCCGACGAGGGAGCGAGGGTGAGGGTCGCCCGGCGGTGAAGCCGCGCGACGTGCCCCTCGACGAGAGCCGTGGCGTGGGGAAGGCCGTACTTCTGGGCGTAGGCGACGACGTCGGTCTGATAGACGGCGACCGTGGGGATGCGCAGGGCGTCGGCGGCGGCGAGCCCCTGCCAGCCGAGTACGAAGGGGGATGCCAGGTGCACGACGTCGGGGTCGAAGTCGCGCAGCAGCGCCCCCAGGCGTGCCGCGCGGGCGAACACCACGCGGACTTCGGGGTAGGACGGCAGCGGGACGGAACGGAGGAGCTCGGTCCGGGCGCCGTGGAGGTCGGCGGTCACGTCGCCGGACTTCGGAGCGATCACCAAGGTCTCGTGCCCCGCCTCGGCGAGATGGCGCAACACGTGCAGAACGGAACCGGTGACCCCGTTCATGTGCGGAAGGAAGGACTCGGCCAGCAGCGCGACTCTCACGACACCAGGGTGGAGGGCGACGGCGGGTCGCGGGGACTCCGAGGGGCCGATGTTCGCGATGTTCACCGGATGCTCCGCTGGGCGTCACCGCCACGTGGGCGGGGCGTCTGGATCGACGGCGGAGAGTGACCGAATGGACGGGATCGACACCTGGCTGCAGACGATCGCGGCGAGCCCCTGGGCGTTGCTCGGGATGGCGGCGCTCGTGTTCGCCGACGCCTTCCTCGTGGTGATTCCCGGGGAAGCCGCTGTCACCGCGTTCGGCGCTCTCGCGGTGTCGCACGGGACGCCGCCGTTGGCGGGTGTCATCGTCGTCGCGGGCGCAGCCGCCTTCGCCGGTGACGCCGGCTGCTACCTCGTGGGGCGCACGGTCGGCGTCGAGCGCTGGGCGTGGATGCGCGGGCCGCGCGTGCGGAGCGCACTCGACTGGGCGAGGGCCCGGCTGGAGCGCAATGCGGCGGTGGTGTTGTTCACGGCCCGGTTCGTGCCGTTCGCCCGACTCGCGGTGAACCTCGCGGCGGGAGCGGCCCGGGTGAATCCGGTGCGCTACCTCGGCGTGGCGGCGCTGGCGGCCCTGGCGTGGGCGGCCTACCAGGCGGTCATCGGCGCGGTGGTCGCGGCGGTCGTCCCGGGCGGGCCTGTGGTCGCGGTGATCGTCTCGATCGTCGTGGCGGTGGGGATCGGCGTCGGGATCGACCTCGTCCTCGCTCGGAGGGCGAAGCGGCGGGCGGCCGTCGGCGCGTGAGGCACGACATCGCGGGGCGAGCGTGTCGGCATCCGTCGCGCACGCCGGATCGACGGATGCCGTGACCCCGACGCCTCAGTCGGAGACCACCACCGCACCCGCGGCGCGGAACGGCGCGAGCGTGCGCTCGAGAGGGGTGTAGCCGCGCGGGTCGAGCGGAACGAAGACGACGCGCGCCGCGCGCGCCGACGCCCGGTCGAGCTGAACGCGGAGGTCGCGCGCCGCCGTCCGAGGGTCGGCGCGGCCCTCCAGGTCGACGGTGCCCTGTCCGTCGCTGACGATCACGAGGCGGCACCGTTCGCGCGCGGCGTCGCCGAACTCGTCGAGTGCTCGGCGGACGGAATCGGCGAGGGGTGTCCCCCCGCCGCCCTCCGCGCTCGCGCGCTGGAGGGCCGCACGAGCGCGCGAGATGCGCGGCGTGCGCGCCTGCACGAGCGACGCGTCCGAACCGGCCGCGAGCACGACGCTCACATCGCCCCGATCACGGTAGACGTGGGCGAGGGCGACATCGGCGACGCGACGCGCGTGCGCGGCCCCGGCCGCGCCCATCGACGACGAGCCGTCGATCACGACGACGGTGTGCGCTGCCGTCGGCTCGGCCCGAAGGCGTCCGCGCACATCGTCGCGGGTGATGACGAGGGGTCCGGGCGTCGCCGACGCCGCGTGCCGCCGCAGGGCGGCGTGCACGGTGGGGAGTATCGCGATGCGCCCGTCTGCACGCTCGGGCGCGACGATGCGCCCGGGCCGGCCCCGCCCGGTCCCCGCGCGGGTCGCTCCCCGGGGCGCCCGACGACCGGTGCGCACACGCGCGCGGTCGCGGGCATCGAACACCTCCGGCCCGAGCAGGGCGGCCGCGCGGGCCGACGGGGCCCGGTCGGAGTCGATGTCGGCGGCGATGCCGGCCTCGGGCGCACCCGCATCGGGGGAACAGGCGTCACCCCGCTCCGCGGCGGACGGGAACTGCCGCTCGGGCGAGGGCTCCGGCGCAGCGGCGCCCGAAGCGGCGTCGGGCGCGCCCCCGTCCGCCTCGCCGGCGGTCTCGGCGTGCGCGCCGGCGAGGTCGCCCGTGGCCGGTGCACCGACAGGGTCGTCGCCGGACGCACCATCGGCATCGGACATGCCCCTCGGGGGCACCGATTCCTCTCGCGGCACCACGTCCCCGGCCCCGTCGGGACCGCCGTCCTCCGCGGCAGCTTCGCCCTCGTCGCCCGATCCGTCGTCGCCCGCCGGCGGGCCGTCGGCCGCAGCCGCGCTCGCGTCGCCCGCGTCGTCGGGGTTCTCGGCATCCGATCCGTCCGTCGTGTCTTCGTCCGCGGGACGCGTCCCGTCCGACTCACCCCGCTCGATCCCTTGCCGTTCGCGTCCGTGCGCGAGCGCGATCCATGCGCGCACGAGTGCGACAGGGTCGCCGTCGACGTCGGCATCGACGAGGGCGGATGCCAGGGCGCAGGCCGCGACGTCGATGGCGCCGTCGCGCACGCCGTGGGCCGAGAGCACGGACACGACGCGGCGCCACAGGTGTTCCTCGGTCTCGCCGGCGGGTCGCCGCCCGGACGCGCGTTCGATGCCGACGTCGACGACGACCGTGCAGAGGCGCCGCACCGCGGGCGGCAGGGCCGCCGCATCGGGGCAGAGGGCGAGCGCACGCACGATCCGCGGCGGGGGCTCGCCGGCATCCGCGTTGCGCCAGACCCATCCGGCATACGGACGGAGGCGACGGAAGACGTGCTCGACCCGGTGCGCGTCCCCGGTGAGCGCGAGGCCGAACGGGGCACCCCCGGTCCACGCGTCGAGCACCGCGCGAACGGTGCGGGGCAACGGCGATTCCCCCTCCAGCTCGAGGCGGAGGCGGGCGGCGTCGGCGGTCCGCGACCGCCCGCCCTCAGGCGACACGTCGCCCGAGCACCGCGGATGCGGCAACCCGTACCCGTGACGCGGCGGTCGACACGGGTTCGAGCGCGGTGCGCGGTGTGCGGTGCTGCAGCGCCGCCACAGCGACGGCGGCGAGATCGTGCACGGTGACCTCCGGTCTCCCGGCGAGCGCTGCCGCGGCGCGCGCCGCCCGCACGAGCACGAGCTCCGCTCGGTGGCCGACGGCGCGCGTGTCGACGCAGATACGCACCGCCGCCCCGCTGGCCCCTAAACTCATCGCCGAC
>NZ_LDRT01000195.1 GCF_001476655.1 Microbacterium testaceum
ACCGGATGCCACCGGCACCGACTCCTACGAGGCCAACCGCAACCTCGTGCTCACCGACGGCGCGCGCGCCGACTCGATCCCGAACCTCGAGATCGAGACCGGCGACATCCAGGGCGCGGGTCACGCCAGCGCCACGGGTCGCTTCGACGACGAGCAGCTGTTCTACCTGCAGGCTCGCGGCATCGCCGAAGACGAGGCGCGCCGCCTGGTCGTGCTCGGCTTCCTCAGCGAGATCGTGCAGCGCATCGGCATCCCCGAGCTCGAGACCGAGCTCACCGCCGCGATCGAGCGCGAGCTGGCCGAGGGGGTTGCCGCGTGAGCGCGACCCGCGCCTGCGCGCTGAGCGAACTCGTCCAGGACGAGGCCCGTCGCGTCGAGATCGACGGCGTCGCGATCGCCGTCGTCCTCGACGGCAACGGTGACGTGCACGCGATCGGCGACGTCTGCACGCACGGCGACATCTCGCTCTCCGACGGGTTCGTCGAGGGCGAGACGCTCGAGTGCTGGGCCCACGGCTCGGCGTTCTCGCTGAAGACCGGCCGCCCGTTGAACCTCCCGGCTTACGAGCCGGTCCCCGTGTTCGAGGTCGTGATCGACGGAGACGACGTGCTCATCGATCCGTCCGTCACCAAGGCGACGGCCTGAGCCGCGCCCGACCCGAGACTTTACGAGTAAGGAATCACCCCCATGTCTGTCCTCGAGATCCGCGACCTCCACGTGACGGTCGAGACGGAGAACGGTACGACCCCGATCCTCAACGGCGTGACGCTGACCATGCGCACCGGTGAGACCCACGCCATCATGGGCCCCAACGGCTCCGGCAAGTCGACCCTGGCGTACACGATCGCCGGTCACCCCAAGTACACCGTCACGAGCGGCTCGATCACGCTCGACGGCGAAGACGTCCTCGAGATGAGCGTCGACGAGCGCGCCCGCGCCGGACTCTTCCTGGCGATGCAGTACCCGGTCGAGATCCCGGGCGTCACGGTCACCAACTTCCTGCGCACGGCCAAGACGGCGATCGACGGCGAGGCACCGGCGATCCGCAGCTGGACCAAGGACGTCAAGGGCGCCATGGAGAACCTGCGCATGGACGCGAAGTTCGCGTCGCGCAATGTCAACGAGGGCTTCTCGGGCGGTGAGAAGAAGCGTCACGAGATCCTCCAGCTCGAACTCCTCAAGCCGAAGATCGCCGTGCTCGACGAGACCGACTCCGGCCTCGACGTCGATGCGCTCAAGATCGTGTCGGAGGGCGTGAACCGCGCGAAGGAGCAGACCGACCTCGGTGTGCTGCTCATCACGCACTACACCCGCATCCTGCGCTACATCCGCCCCGACTTCGTGCACGTCGTGGTCAAGGGCCGCATCGTCGAAGAGGGCGGCCCCGAGCTCGCCGACCGACTCGAGGAAGAGGGCTACGACCGCTTCCTCGAGGCCGGTACGCCGATCGACGCGTAAGATCGTTACATGACCGCAACGCTCGCTCCCGAGAAGTACGACGAGGTCACCGAGGCCCTGAAAGACGTCATGGACCCCGAACTGGGGATCAACGTCGTCGACCTCGGCCTCATCTACGATCTCGCGTGGGACGACGAGAACGACGCGCTCGTCATCCACATGACCCTGACCTCGGCCGGGTGCCCCCTGACCGACGTCCTCGAAGAGCAGACGGCTCAGGCCCTCGACAATGTCGTGGACCGCTTCCGCATCAACTGGGTGTGGATGCCGCCGTGGGGCCCCGAGCGGATCACCGATGACGGCCGCGACATGATGCGCGCCCTCGGCTTCGCGATCTGAGCACTCTCGTCGAATGCCCACCCCTCGAGG
>NZ_LDRT01000196.1 GCF_001476655.1 Microbacterium testaceum
GGGGAACGGGGGCCGGGGACTCGACGGGGGTACTCCCGCCGTCACCCGGCGTGCTCCCGCCGTTGCCCGTGACCACCAGGCTGAGCGAGACGGAGGGGGTGTCGGCGGCAGCCGGGGCGGCAAGGGCGATGGACAGCAGGACGACCGACACGGCCGACGCCACGCAGACGCGCCGGGACCGGGATCTCAGGGGGACGGGCACGAATGTCTCCTCGTTGAGCGGATTCGAAGAAGGGCAAGCGCTTGCCTTGAGTAGTTTGAGAGACGCTCGACGTTCTGTCAACCGCAAGAACACAGAAGGAACGGGCTTCGAAATCTGTCTTTGACGCTCAGCCCGAGAGGTGCTAAACATCTCAGGGCAAGCGATTTCCCTCTTGCTTCCACTCTTCGCCAAGGAGTTTCAATGACGAAACGTGTCCGTTCCGTCGTCGCCGTGATCGCACTCGGCGGCTTGTCGGCCGCGGCCCTCGCCGGCTGCAGTTCCCCCTCCCCGGGGACGTCCGACGGCAAGGTCTCGATCCAGATCGGCGACCGCCCCAGCGCCGATCGCCCCGAGGACCGCGCCTACTTCGACAAGCGTGTCGAAGCCTTCGAGCAGGCCAACCCCGACATCACGCTCGAGCCGGTCGAGACGAGCTACGACGCCTCCACCTTCCAGGCCCTCTCGGCCGGGGGGAGCCTCCCCACGGTCATGAGCGTGCCGCTCACCGAGCCCGCGGGTCTCATCAAGCGCGGCCAGGCGGCCGACCTCACCGACGCGCTGAAGAACGAGGGCCTCCTCGACAGCCTCAACCCCACGGTGCTCAAGCTCGCCGAGAACAGCGAGGGGCGCGCCTACGCGATCCCCACCAACGCCTACTCGTTCGGTCTCGTCTACAACCGCGAGCTCTTCACGAAGGCCGGCCTCGACCCCGCCTCCCCGCCGACCACGTGGGACGAGGTGCGTGCCGCGGCCAAGAAGATCCACGACGCGACGGGCGCCGCGGGCTTCTCCGTCCTCACCACCGCGAACACCGGCGGCTGGCAGTTCTCCGGCATGACCTACTCGTTCGGCGGCACCGTCGAGAACGAGGACGGCTCGAAGGCCACCTTCGACGACAAGCCCTCCACCCAGGCACTGCAGCTGATCGGCGACATGCGGTGGAAGGACGGCACCATGCCCGAGAACACCCTCTACGACATCCCCACCCAGGGCCAGGACTTCGCCGCCGGCAAGATCGGCATGATCATCGGAGCGAGCGACTCGTACTACAACATCGTCCAGAACCTGAAGCTGCCCGCTGAGAGCTTCGGAATCGGCGGGATGCCGCAGCTCAAGGGCGCCGAGGGCACCCTCGGCGGCGGCACGGTGCAGATCGTCGACCCCAAAGCCAGCGCCGAGCAGCAGGCCGCAGCCGTCAAGTGGGTGAAGTTCTTCTACCTGCAGCGCTTCCTCGATGAGAACACCGCCGTCGAGGACGCCAAGGCGTCGAACGAGGCCGGCTCCGTCACGGGACTCCCGGGGCTCCCGGTCGTCAACAGCGGCCAGTACTCCGCGTACTTCGACTGGATCGCGCCGTACATCAACGTGCCCAGCGCGAACTTCACCCCGTACCTCGACGCCTCGGCATCCATCCCCGTCGTCGCCGAGCCGGTCAACAACGCGCAAGAGGTGTACGGCGCCCTCGACACGGTCGTCCAGACGGTCCTGACCGACCAGAACGCCGACATCTCCTCCCTGCTCAGCACCGCGCAGACCGACGTGCAGTCGCGCCTGAGCCGCTGATCACCCCACCCGGGGCGGGCCGCCGTGCGGCCCGCCCCTCCCTCCCCCGGAGACGCCCATGACCGATCTCGACGAGCGTCCGCGC
>NZ_LDRT01000197.1 GCF_001476655.1 Microbacterium testaceum
CCCCGCCGGCAGCGCGCTGCGCGCGGAGTCCAGCCGACGCGGCGCGTCTCGCGAACTCGAGGAGGAGACCGGTCTCGCGATCGCTGCCGACGAACTCGTGCTCGTCGGGCGGGTGATCGAGGAGCGGGCTCTCTTCGACCTGTGGATCGCGCGGGTCGAGGGGGAGCCGATCCCCGTCCCCGACCCCGAAGAGGTTCAGGATGCCGAGTGGGTCGCGCTCGACGAGGTCCGACGCCGCTGGAAGGCGGGGATGTTCGCGGCCCCCTGGAACGCGCGCTTCGATCAGCTGTGGGACACCCTCGCGCACGAGGTGGTGACCCGCGCATGAGTGCCGGGTACCGCACGCACGACGTCGCGGTCGCCGGGGGAGCGCTGCGCGTGGGGGAATGGCATCCGGATGCCGTCGGGGTGCCGTGGCTCCTCGTGCACGGGGTGACGGCATCTCACCGTGCGTGGGCCTGGGTGGCGGAAGAGGCGACGCGGGAGCGGCTGATCGCGCCGGATCTGCGCGGGCGCGGGCGGAGCAACGGGGTCGAAGGACCTTTGGGTATGGCCGCGCACGCCGACGACCTGGCCGCGGTGCTCGACGCCCTCGCGGTCGAGAAGGCGGTCGTGGTCGGTCATTCGATGGGCGCATTCGTCTCGGCGGTGTTCGCCGACCGTCATCCCGAGCGGGTCGAGCACGTCGTGCTCGTGGACGGCGGGCTGCCGCTGAGCCTGCCCGAAGGTCTCGACCCGCGGGAGGCGGTCCGTCACGTCCTCGGCCCGACCGCCGAGCGGCTCGGCCGGCGCTTCGCCGATCACGTCGCCTACCGCGACTTCTGGCGGGCTCACCCGGCTTTCGCCGGGCGGGACGACCCTGAACTCGACGCCTACTTCGCGTACGACCTCGACGGCAACGCGCCCAACCTGCGGCCCGCGACGACGTTCGCCACCGTGGAGGAGGACTCCATCGACCAGAACACGGGAGGGGCGATCTCCGCGGCGCTGGAGCGGATGCCGCGCCCCACCGTCCTTCTCGCCGCCGAGCGCGGGCTGCTCGACGAGGTCCCCGCGCTGTATCCGGATCTGGGGCCGCTCAGCGCGGCGTTCCCGCGTCTCGACGCGATGCGGGTGGCGGGCACGAACCACTACTCGATCGTGATGTCGGCGAGAGGTGCCGGGGCCGTCGTCGCGGCGGTCCGTGTCGGTGTGCAAGGGCGGTAGAGGGCGGTGACGATCGTCGACCCGGAATCCGACCCCGCTGAACGCGACGGAAAGGCCCCGGTCCCTTTCGAGGGGGTCGGGGCCTTTCCGCGTCGCCTCAGGCCGCGTCGCCGATCAGAACCGCGGCGCCTTCGTCTGCGGCATCCGGGTGCGCGCCGTCGACGTGGGCCAGGGTCTTGCGACCGAGCAGGATGCAGGCCGCCGCGATGACGACCGACGCGCCGGCCACGATGTACGGAACTCCCGCGCCGGCGGCGTGCCAGAGGAATGCCGCGAGGGGCGGGGCGACCGCGCCGCCGAGGAAGCGGACGGCGGAGTAGGCCGATGACGCGACCGAACGGGGCAGGTCCGTCGCCTCCATGACGGCCTCGGTGAGCGCGGTGTTGACGACACCGAGGACGAGACCGCCGACGACGATGCACACCACGAGGGCGGCGGGGGAGGTCACGACGAAGGCCGCGACGATCAGGTCCACCGCGAGCAGCGGGAGGGCGAGGAGCAGGACCGACGTCAGCCGCATGCGCCGGAGGAGGATCGGGGCGACCCAGACGCTCGTGATGGCCAGCGCCACACCCCAGCCGAAGAACGTCAGGCCGATTCCCATGGCCCCGAAGCCGAGCGGGAACGGCGAGAACGCCAGCAGCGTGAAGAAGCCGATGTTGTAGAACAGGGCGGTCGTCGCGAGGATCGCGAGGGCGGGGCGGCCCAGCGCGCGGAACGGAGCGCTGAACGGAATCGGGGTGCGTGCGGGGGAGGGACCGCGCAGCAGCACGGCGACGGCGACGAAGGCGATCGCCATCAGCGCGACGACGCCGAAGAACGGGCCGCGCCAGCTCGCCTCGCCGAGAATTCCGCCGAGCAGCGGACCGACCGCGATGCCGAGACCCAGTGCCGCCTCGTAGAGGATGATCGCCGCCGAGCTTCCCCCCGAGGCCGCTCCGACGATCGTCGCCAGCGCGGTGGAGATGAACAGGGCGTTGCCGAGGCCCCAGCCTGCGCGGAAGCCGATCACGGCGTCGACGCTGCCGCTGAGCGCGCAGAACAGCGAGAAGACGACGATGAGGGCGAGACCGACGAGCAGGGTCGCCTTCGCGCCGATGCGGCTCGAGATCCAGCTGGTGACGAGCATCGCGAGGCCGGTGACGACAAGGTAGCTCGTGAACAGGAGCTCGGTCTCGACGGGAGTCGCCTTCAGCGACTCGGCGATCGCGGGGAGGATCGGGTCGACCAGGCCGATGCCCATGAAGGCGACGACGCAGGCGAAGGCGACGGCCCACACCTGGGCGGGCTGTTTCCAGACGCTGGGAGCGGCGCTCATCGCACGACCTCCGGCTGCAGACCCACGCGGGCGGAGAGGGCGGTGGCGGCGATGCTGACGGCTTCCCACTCGGCATCCGTCAGGTCGGCGACGTGCGGCGCGAGAGCGGCGCTGAGCTGCACCCACCACTTTTCCAGGGCGGCGAGACCGTCGTCGGTGGCGAGGATGACGCTCACCCGCGAGTCGTCGGGATCGGTCTCGCGGGCGACCAGACCGGCGTCGCTCAGCTGGTGCACGAGACGGGTCATTCCGGGCTGGGTCACGCGGCTGAGCGTCGCGAGGTCGCCGAGGCGCTGGGGGCCGTGGTCGCGCAGGAGCGTCAGGGTACGCCACTGCGCCGCCGGGGCGTCGTTCTGGGTGTCGAGGGCCGCGATGCGCGTCAGGGCGTGCACCGCGAGCAGCAATCTCTGGAGATCGTCATCGCGGGTCATGAGAGAAGTATACCGCAGATATATAACCGAGGTATTTATTTATGGGAGAGGCGCGTCGTCAACTGGTGGGCGTGCGCGAGCAGGATGCGGCCGAGCTCGGCGAGCCGCTCGCCCGCGAAGCGGAACTCGACGCCCGTGAGGCTGAGGGCCCACTGCGGCTGGCCGGCGCGATCGAAGACGGCCGCTCCGAGGCCCCAACTTCCCTCCACGATCAGCCCGGGGTTCACGGCGTACCCGCGCTCCTGCGTGTCTCGCACGCGCGAGCGCAGCCGCGCGGGGGAGTGCGACGGGCCCCAGCGCTTCGCGAGGTCGTCGTGGCGTTCGAGATACGCGTCCACATCATGAGGGGGAAGGAACGCGAGGATCGCAAGGCCGGCGGATGCCACGCCCAGCGGAAACCGGACGCCCTCCGACAACACGAACGATCGGATGGGGAAGCTCCCGTCCTCGCGCACGAGACACACGGTCTCGTCGCCTCGCCGCACCGACAGGAAGGCGCTCTCTTCCGTGCGGACGGCGAGGGAGCGCACGAGGTCGCGCGCGGTGTCGGTGATGTCGAAGCGGGCTGCCGCGACGTTCCCCATGAGATACAGCTCGGGGCCGGGCAGCCAGTGCCCCGAGGAGTCGTCGCGGTCGACCAGGCCCTCCGCGCGCAGTGCCGTCAGGAGCCGATGCACCGTCGGGCGGGTGAGGGCGGCATCGCGCGAGAGCGCGCCCACCGAAGCGCCCTGGGCGCCGGCGGCGGTCACGAGCCGGAGCAGGGCGGCGGCGCGCGCGATGGCCTGCGCGCCCGGCACGGTCGATCGCGAGGAGGGGGCGGTGTCCACGATGTGGACGCTACGCGCCGAGGCATCCACATCGCAAGAAGCGGCTCGTGTCGCGTGCCGCGGGAGGACGAGCATGAGAGGACGCAGACACGAAGGAGTTTCGCGTGATCGACAAAACCTGGACCTCGGCCGCCGAGGCGGTCTCGGACATCCCCGACGGCGCGTCTCTCGCCGTCGGCGGCTTCGGTCTCTCCGGCAATCCCATCGCCCTCATCGAGGCGCTCCTCGCCCAGGGCACGCGCGACCTCTCGGTGGTGTCGAACAACTGCGGCGTCGACGACTGGGGGCTCGGCGTCCTGCTGGGTGCCGGTCGCATCCGCAAGATGACCTCGTCGTACGTGGGCGAGAACAAGGAGTTCGAGCGGCAGTTCCTCTCCGGTGAACTCGAGCTCGAGCTGACCCCGCAGGGGACCCTCGCCGAGAAGCTCCGTGCCGGAGGATCGGGGATCGCCGCCTTCTACACGCAGACGGGCGTCGGCACGCAGGTCGCCGAGGGCGGGCTGCCGCAACGCTATGACGGCTCCGGCGGCATCGCGGTCGCTTCCCCCGCGAAGGACGTGCGTGTCTTCGACGTGAACGGCGAGCCGCGCGAGTTCGTGCTCGAAGAGGCCATCACCACCGACTTCGCGCTCGTCCACGCCTGGAAGGGCGACCGCCACGGCAACCTCGTGTTCCGCAAGGCCGCGCGCAGCTTCAACCCCCTCGCCGCGATGGCCGGTCGCACCTGCATCGTGCAGGTCGAGCACCTCGTCGAGCCGGGGGAGATCGATCCGGATGCCGTTCACCTCCCCGGCGTCTACGTGCACCGCATCGTCGAGGTGGGCCCCGACATCCCCAAGCGCATCGAGAAGCGCACCGTCCGTGAGCCTGCCGCGGACACGGGGCCGGTCCCTTCGACAGGCTCAGGGACCACGAGATCACTCAGGGGCCGCAGGAGCGCTCTGGGACCTCGCGATCAGCGCACGCGGGGTAGGCCCATGGGCCCTCGTGCGTGCAGCAACCCGTGCGGTCTCAGCTCAGGGGACGAAGCTCGAGGGTCTCGGGCGTGGTGCCGACCCCGACGGGAGCGAAGGCCCCGTACCCGTCGGCGACGGAACGCTCGAGCAGCGCCTTCATGTTCTTCGGCCGCTGCTCGACGCGCACCCGCGCCCCGCCGTCGACGAGGTGCGTCTTCACAGCCAGGAGCTGCGCCAGCGGAACGTCGCGATCGTGCACGAGCACCACGGACTGCTCGCCCTCGATGCCGGCGTCGGGCAGCAAGTCGACGATGCGCTCGAAGCCGATCGAGAAGCCCACCGCCGGCACCTGCTGGCCGAGGAAGCGTCCGATCATGCCGTCGTACCGACCGCCACCGCCGAGCGAGTAGTCGACGCTGGGGTGGGCGAGCTCGAAGATCGTGCCGGTGTAGTAGCCCATGCCCCGGACGAGGAACGGGTCGAACACCAGCGGTGCATCGGCGCCCCGCGCGGCCGCGACGGTCTCACCGAGCGCGACGAGGTGGGCGATGACCTCATCCGGGATGCCGGCGGGCAGAGCCGCGCGAATGCCGGCGTCGTCGAAGGTCGGGGTTCCCGCAGGCCGGTCGAGGTAGGTAGCGAGAGCGTCGACGGCCCCGACCGCGGCCCCGCGTTCGCGCAGTTCGGCGACGACCCCCGAGGGGCCGATCTTGTCGAGCTTGTCGATCGTGATGAGCACACCGGGGCGCTCCTCGGCGGCGAAGCCGAACACGTCGAGCATGGCGTCGAGCACGCGGCGGTCGTTCACCCGGATCGACCCGCCCTCGAGCCCGAGCGTGTCGAGGACGTCGAGGCTCGCGATCATCAGCTCCGCCTCGGCGCGCGAGGTCGCGTCGCCGATGATGTCGATGTCGCACTGCAGGAACTGGCGGTAGCGGCCCTTCTGCGGACGCTCGGCGCGCCACACCGGAGCCATCTGGATCGCACGGAACACCGTCGGCAACTGCGCGCGGTTCGTCGCGTAGAAGCGCGCCAACGGAACGGTGAGGTCATACCGCAGGCCGAGGTCGGCCAGCGCCGCGGGGTCGTCGGCCGCGGCGCGGATGGCGTCGGCATCCATTCCCCGCTTGAGGATGCTGAACGAGAGCTTCTCGTTGTCGCCGCCGATGCCGGCGTGCAGGCGGTCGTAGTCCTCCATGACGGGGGTCTCGATCTCGTCGAACCCGTGCGCGCGGTAGCGCTCGCGGATGACGGCGAGCACGCGCTCGCGACGGGCCTTGTCAGCGGGGAGGAAGTCGCGCATACCGCGCGGCGGGTTCACGGATGCCACCGTCCCATTGTTCCAGGCTCCCGCGGCTCTCCGAGCGCGCGGCGCCGAGCGACCGCGCTGTGCGTCGAGACCGTACGACATTGACGAAGCCGTAGGCGAGGGGCACCCACCGCGTACGGTCTCGTCAATCGGATGCGGTTTCGGTGCTCGCCTCCGCTGCGTGCACGTCGGCGCGCAGGGCGCGCAGGCGCTCGCGCAGGGCGCGCTCGGCGTCCCAGCCGCGCTCCCGCGCGAGCTGCACGAGGGCGAGCAGGGCGTCGCCGAGCTCGGTCTCGGACTCGGGATCGGCGAGCCGGTGATGCGGGGCGTCGACCCCGACCTGCGCGGCCTTGCCGATCACCTTCTGCGCGAGGGCGAGCGCGGGCATGTGGTCGCTCACCCCGTCGAGCGCGCTCGTGCGGGTGCTCTTCTCGGCGGCTTTCGCGGCGTTCCAGTGCACGAGCACCTCGTCGGGAGTGGATGCCACCTCCCCGGCGAACACGTGCGGATGCCGTCGCACCATCTTCTCCGTCAGTCCCCGCGCGACGTCGTCGATGTCGAACGGGTCGTCCGCGTCGCCCGCGGCGATCTCGGCGTGGAAGAGCACCTGCCAGAGCAGGTCGCCGAGCTCCTCGCGCAGATCGGCGCGCGTGCCGGACTCGACGGCGTCGATGACCTCGGCGCTCTCCTCGACGAGGTAGGGCACGAGGTCGCGGTGATCGATCGTCTGGGTCCACGCGCAGCGCTCGCGCACCGCCCTCATGGTCTCGGCGGCTTGCCGCAGGGCGTCCTCGGTCACGGCGTCTCCCTCTCCGGCGGCGGTGGCGCCGCCGTCCCGAGTATCCCTCGCGCGGGCGCGCGGCGCGCCAGGGACGGACCGAACTCCGGAAGATCTCGGATGCCGCGCGGCGGCGACCGCAAGAATCCGCGGCAACCCCGCCCCGGCCGGAGAAAAGTCCGGAGTTCGGACCGCCGCACCGGGCAGCGCGTGTACCACTGTGTCGTCGCGTCATCTGCTCGACACGGGACGCCGATAATCTGGGGCGTGTGCGAGAACTGACCCCCACCGAGGCCATCGACCTCGTGGGCCGCTTCGAAGCCGGCCAGGAACTTCCCGAGCAGATGCGCGCCGACGTGCGCCTGCTGGGATCCCTCCTCGGCCGCGTGCTTCAGGAGAGCGGCTCCCCCGGACTGTACGACGACGTCGAGCGCCTGCGGACGGCGACGATCCAGGCCTACACCGACGAGACGCCCGAGGCGTTCGAGCGGGCCGCCGCGATCGCCGACGGCTTCTCGATCGAGCGGGCCGACGAGGTGGCCCGCGCCTTCACGGCGTACTTCCATCTCGTCAACCTCGTGGAGGAGCACCAGCGCGTGCGCATCCTGCGCGAGCGCGGCGATCGCCCCTCGCGCAGCGGCACCCCCGACACGATCGCGACGGCGTTCGAGCGCCTCTCGAGCGAAGTCGGCGAAGAGACCGCTCTCGCGCGTCTGCAGGCCCTGCGCTTCCACCCCGTCTTCACCGCGCACCCGACCGAGGCCCGCCGCCGCGCCATCTCGACGAGCATCCGCCGTCTGTCGGAGCTGCTCACCGAGCACGACGCCGCATCCGAGAGCGGCACCGAGAGCCGGCGCGCCGAGCGCCGCATGCTCGAAGAGATCGACACGCTCTGGCGCACCGCCCCCTTGCGCCGAGAGAAGCCGTCACCGGTCGACGAGGTCCGCTCCGTCATGTCGGTGTTCGACGAGACGCTCTACACCGCCGTGCCCCGCGTCTACCGCCGCATCGACGACATCCTCCAGGGCGAGCACGCCGGCTCCCGCCCGCCGATCGTGAAGCCGTTCGTGCGCGTGGGATCGTGGGTCGGCGGCGACCGCGACGGCAACCCGTTCGTCACGGCATCCGTCACCCGCAAGGCCGCCGCGATCGCCAGCGAGCACGTGCTCCTCGGCCTCGAGCGCACGACGCAGCGCGTGGGCCGCGGATTGACCCTGGATGCCGAGACCACCCCGCCCAGCGACGCCCTGATCGCGCTGTGGCACCGTCTTCGCGCCGCCGACGAGGATGCGGCGGCCGAGATCGCCGAGCGCTCCCCCGAGGAACCGCACCGGCGCATCCTGCTGCTGCTCGCGCGGAAGATCGCCGCGACCCGCACCCGCAACGCCGACCTCGCCTACCGCGACCCCGAGCACCTGCTCGCCGACCTCCGTACCGTGCAGGACTCGCTGGTCGCCGCGGGTGCCGCGCGCCAGGCCTACGGGGCGCTGCAGCGTCTGGTGTGGCAGGTCGAGACGTACGGCTTCCACCTGACCGAGCTCGAGGTGCGCCAGCACTCGGCCGTGCACCGCAAGGTGCTCGACGAGCTGCGCGCGGGCGGCGCCCGCAGCGAGCAGACCGACGAGGTGCTCGAGGTCTTCCGCTCGATCGCCTCCGTGCAGGAGCGCTTCGGCCCCCGCGCCGCGGGCCGCTACATCGTGTCGTTCACGCAGTCGGCCGAGGACCTCGCGAACGTCCACGAGCTCGCGTCCTACGCGATGGGGCCGGGCGAGGCTCTCCCCGTGCTCGACGTCATCCCGCTGTTCGAGACCTTCGCCGACCTCCAGGCCGCCCCCGGGATCCTCGCCGAGATCGTCACGCACCCCTCGTTCGCGAGTCGACTGGATGCCACCGGCCGCCGCCTCGAGGTCATGCTGGGCTACTCCGACTCGTCGAAGGACGTCGGTCCCGTCGCCGCGAACCTCGCGCTGTACGAGGCGCAGGCGAAGATCTCGACGTGGGCCGAGACCGAGGGCATCGAGCTGACGCTGTTCCACGGTCGCGGCGGCGCGCTCGGCCGCGGCGGTGGCCCGGCCAACTCCGCGATCCTCGCGCAGCCGCCGCACTCGGTCGACGGCCGGTTCAAGCTCACCGAGCAGGGTGAGGTCATCTTCGCCCGCTACGGCGACGCCGACATCGCGATGCGCCACATCGACCAGGTCGCGGCGGCCGTGCTCACGGCATCCTCTCCCTCGATCGAGCGGCGCAACCGCGGGGCCGCCGAGGCGTTCGACGATGTCGCCAAGACCATGGACGTGGCCTCGCGCGAGCGGTTCTTCGCGCTCGTGAAGGCGCCGGGCTTCGCGCCGTGGTTCGCCACCGTGACGCCGATGGAGGAGCTCGGGCACCTGGCCCTGGGCTCGCGTCCCGCGCGGCGCGGCCTGTCGGTGGAGTCGCTCGAAGACCTGCGAGCGATCCCGTGGGTGTTCTCATGGACGCAGGCGCGCATCAACCTCGCCGGCTGGTTCGGGCTGGGCACCGCCCTGGACGCGGTCGGCGACGAGCAGCGCCTGCGCGACGCGTACGAGCAGTGGCCGCTGTTCCGCACGATGATCGACAACGTCGCGATGAGCCTGGCCAAAGCCGACGAGCGCATCGCCCGCCGCTACCTCGCCCTCGGCGACCGCGACGACCTCGCCCAGCTCGTGATGGACGAGATGCTGCTCACGCGTTCGTGGGTCGAGCGCATCACCGGCGGCGACCTGCTCGGGAACAAGCCCGTGCTCCAGCGCGCCGTGAAGATGCGCAGCCCCTACGTCGACGCCCTCTCGCTCCTGCAGCTGCGGGCTCTGCGGGCTCTGCGCGACACCTCGGCCGAGTCCGAGACTCCGGATGCCGAGCACCAGCGCCTGCTGCTGCTGTCGGTGAGCGGTGTGGCAGCGGGTCTGCAGAACACCGGCTGAGCGGCATCCGTCCCGCTATCGGAGCGTCGGCTCCCCTGTGGGGGCCGGCGCTCCGGCGTGTGCGCGGCGCTGTCCCGCGGACCGGGGGGGGCGGGCGCTTCCGCGGGTACGCGAGGTAGCGTCCCGCGGATCTCAGGCCCGAGCCGCCCCGCGAGTCCGGCGCAGCGCGGCTCTCGTCGGCGTGACGGACCGTCGGCGGGGGCACCTCGACTCAGTCGAGGCGCCGGTCGGCGGCGTGACGGGCGAGGCTCCGGCCGTACCGCTCGGTCAGCTGCACCATCAGGTCGGGGGTCTCCCGGTCGAGGCCGAAGACGTATCCGGGGAAGTCCAGTTCCTTCTGCGCGGCCCCGAGGTGAGCGAAGCGCATGCGGTCAGCGTAGACCCGCGCGTCCTCCGCGTCAGCCGAGCAGCAGAACCGTCTCGCGGAGAGCGAAGGCGAGGACGAAGCCGACCGTGATCGACAGGTGTGCGCGGCGGGTCGTCACGAGCAGGATGCCGGTCGCCGAGGCGCCGAGCGCGGCCGCCCCGCCGTAGACGCTCTGGGTCAACAGCACGGGCGTCTGACCGAGCAGCACGTCGCGGACGACTCCCCCGCCCGTCGCGGCGACCACTCCGACCACCACGACCACCCACAGGCTCGCTCCGTGCGCCCAGGCCTTCTGCGCCCCGATCACCGCGAACAGGGCGAGACCCACCCCGTCGAGGGTGAGCAGCACCGTCGAGGGGACCTCGTCGACGAGCCGCAGCAGCACGAAGGCGGCCCCGGACGCGGCGAGGGCGACGAGGATACGGCTCGACGAGCGGAGGGCGGCCGGCGGCAGGTCGCCGAGGAGGACGTCGCGCAGCATCCCCCCGACGACGGCGGTCACGAAACCGACCACGAGGACACCGAGCAGGTCGAAGCCCGCGTGGGCGGCGAGCGCCGCGCCCTCGACGCCGCGGACGCCGGTGGCGATGATGTCCAGCGCCGCGAACGCCCGCGCCCCGAGCGAGGGGCGGCCCGGAACGGGGCGAACGGCGGTGCCGGGTCCGCGGAGCGTGAGCGTCACGCGATCCTCGGCAGTGACCAGTCCCAGATCACAGCCCCGAGCCGCAGGGCGAGGGCCACGACGAAGCCGACGCCGAGAGCCAGACGCGGACGGCCGGTCACCGCGAGCAGGATGCCTGTCACCGCCGCGCCCGCGGCGGCAGCGGTGCCGTAGATGCTCTCGGACAGGACGTACGGGGTCCGTGCCAGCAGCACGTCGCGGATGACGCCGCCACCGGTCGCCGCGAGGGTGCCGAGGATCGTGACGACCCAGAGGTTCGCGCCCGAGGCCCAGGCCTTCTGCGCGCCGGTGACGGCGAAGAGCGCGAGGCCGACGGCATCCAGGATCTGCAGGGGCAGAACGGGGAACGCGTCGACGACCTCGAGGAAGACGAACGCGACGAGGGCCGCCACGAGACCGGCGATGATGCGACTCGGGGTGCGCAGGGCCGCGGGAGGCAGATCACCCAGGAGCACGTCGCGCAGGACGCCTCCCGCGAGAGCGACGATCAGACCCACCACCACGACGCCCAGCAGGTCGAACCCGGCGTGGGCTGCCGCAGCCGCGCCTTCGAGTCCGAACAGCGCCGTGGCCGCGATGTCGAGGACGTCGAAGGCGCGCGCACCGAGCGCGGGACGGGACGGGACCCGAGCTGCGGGGGCGACGTCGGTCATGGGGTCATTCTGGCAGCGGAGTCATCGCCGGTCGGTCACCGCGCGCGCCGCGCGTTGCCCGACGATCGCCGGGCGCACGATGCCGACGAGGCCGAGGATCACGCGGGCGCCGTCTCGGCCGCCTTCTCGACGGGCAGCGGCCACAGGGCGTCGAGCAGCTGGCGCACCCACGCGATGAGGTTCGCGTCGTCGGCATCCTGCGGGAGCGGGACGACCATGGCATCTCCGCCCGCGACGAGCTTGGCCTTCGGGTACAGCCTCTGCAGGCGCACGCGCATCGACTCCGCGAGGTTCGCCGGCGCGATGCGCAGGTTCGACCCCATCGCGACGACGTCCGCGAGGCCCGCCTGCGCGGCACGGCGACGCAGACGCGCGACCGCGATGAGTCCCTCGACCTCGGCGGGCGGCTCGCCGTAGCGGTCGCGCAGCTCTTCGACGACGAGGTCGATCGCGTCGTCCTTCGCGGTGGCCGATGCCGCGGCCGACAGCTTCTGATACGCCTCGAGGCGCAGGCGCTCGCTGTCGATGTAGAACTCGGGCAGGCGCGCATCGACCGGAAGCTCGAGTCGCAGCTCGGTCGGACCGTCGACGTCCTCGCCGCGGAAGGTCGACACGGCCTCGCCGATCATGCGGAGGTAGAGGTCGAAACCGACACCGGCGATGTGACCGGCCTGCTCGGCGCCGAGCAGGTTGCCCGCGCCGCGCAGCTCGAGGTCTTTCAGCGCGACCTGCATGCCGGAGCCGAGGTCGTTGTTGACGGCGATGGTCTCGAGGCGGTCGGCCGCGGTCTCGGACAGCGGCTTCATCTCGTCGTACAGGAAGTATGCGTACGCCCGGTCGCGCCCGCGCCCCACGCGTCCGCGCAGCTGGTGCAGCTGCGACAGGCCGTACTTGTCGGCGCGGTCGATGATGATCGTGTTCGCGTTCGAGATGTCGAGGCCCGTCTCGATGATCGTCGTCGAGACCAGCACGTCGGCGCGGCGCTCCCAGAAGTCGTCGACGACCTGCTCGAGGGCGTGCTCGCCCATCTGTCCGTGCGCCACGACGATGCGCGCCTCGGGGACGAGCTCGGCGAGGTGCGCCGCGACCCGCTGAATCGACGAGACCCGGTTGTGCACGTAGAACACCTGCCCCTCGCGCAGCAGTTCGCGTCGGATCGCCGCCGCGATCTGCTTGTCGTTGCGCGGGCCCACGTACGACAGGATCGGATGCCGATCCTCGGGCGGGGTCGCGAGCGTCGACATTTCGCGGATGCCCGTCACCGCCATCTCGAGCGTGCGGGGAATGGGCGTCGCACTCATCGCGAGGATGTCGACGTTCGTCTTGAGCTTCTTCAGCGCGTCCTTGTGCTCGACACCGAAACGCTGCTCCTCGTCGATGATCATCAGACCCAGGTCTTTGAAGATCACCTTCTCGGTGAGGATGCGGTGCGTCCCGATGACCATGTCGACGGTGCCGTCGGTGAGACCCGCGAGGGTCGCCTTCGCCTCTTTGTCGGTCTGGAACCGCGAAAGCGGCCGGACGGTGACCGGGAAGCCCGCGAATCGTTCCGCGAAGGTCTCGAGGTGCTGCTTGACCAGCAGCGTCGTCGGCACGAGCATCGCGACCTGTTTGCCGTCTTGGATGGCCTTGAACGCGGCGCGCACCGCGACCTCGGTCTTGCCGAAGCCGACGTCGCCCGAGAGAAGGCGGTCCATCGGGATCGGCTTCTCCATGTCGGCCTTGATCTCGTCGATCGTCTGCAGCTGGTCCTGGGTCTCGGCGAACGGGAACGCCTCTTCGAGCTCGCGCTGCCACGGGGTGTCAGGACCGAAGGCGTAGCCCTTGGATGCCATGCGCGCCGAGTACAGCTTCACCAGCTCGACCGCGATGTCGCGCACGGCCTTGCGGGCACGGCCCTTCGCCGCGGCCCAGTCGCTGCCGCCCATCTTCGACAGGGTCGGAGCCTCTCCTCCGACGTACTTCGACAGCAGGTCGAGCTGATCGGTGGGCACGAACAGCTTGTCTCCCGGGTAGCCGCGCTTGGCGGGCGCATACTCGAGGACGAGGTACTCCTTGGTCGTCCTGACCGCGTTGCGACCGCCGCTGGAGACCTCGCGCTGCGTGAGCTCGAGGAACTTGCCGATGCCGTGCGTCGCGTGCACGACGACGTCGCCGGGCTTGAGCTGCAGCGGGTCGACGACGTTGCGCCGCCGCGAGGCGAGCTTCTTCACCCCGCGGTTGTCGCCGCCGACCGAGCGGCCGTAGAACTCGGTCTCGGTGATGACGGCGAACTGCGCCTCGGTCAGCTCGAAGCCGCGCTCGAGCGGGGCGCACACGACGTGCGCCACACCGGGCTCGGGGGGAGTGAGGACGTCGTCCACACGGCGCGCCGCGATTCCGCGCTCCGCGAGCACGTCACGCGCGCGATCGACCATCCCCGGACCGGATGCCGTGACCACGACCGACCAGCCGTCGGCGAGCAGCTGCCCGACGTGTGCGGTGGCGCCGTCGACGTTGCCCTGGAACGAGGGCACGGCGTCGGCCTTGATGCGGTGCGCGGAGTCGTCTCCGCTCACGAGGCCCTCGTCCTCGGCATCCGCTGCTCCCGAGTCGAAGGCGCTCAACTGCCACCACACTCCCCCGCGCCCGCTCGCGCGCTCGTGCAGGTCGTCGAGGGTGACGAAGTCGCCGGAGTCGAGATCGACAGGGGTGTCGGCCCCGGCGGTCGCCGCCGACCACGCGGCCTCGAGGAACTCTCGGTTGGTGTCGCCGAGGGTGGTCGCGCGAGCGAGCGAGCGCTCGGGATCGACGAGGGCGACGGCGCTGCCGCCGGGCAGGTAGTCGACGAGGGTCGTGAGGTCGTCGATGAGCACGGGGATGAGGGATTCCATGCCCTCGGCGGGGATGCCCTCGGCCATCTTCTCGAGCAGCTGACGCAGACCCGGGTACGCGTCGCGCAGTGCCGCGGCGCGCGCCCGCACCGCGGGGGTGAGCAGCAGCTCGCGGCTGGGGACGAGGGTCACCGTGGAGACCTCGCCCGGGAGCGAGCGCTGGTCGGCGACCGAGAAAGCGCGGATCTGGTCGACCTCGTCGCCGAAGAACTCGACGCGATACGGGTGGTCGGCCACGGGCGGGAACACGTCGAGGATGCCACCGCGCACCGCGAACTCGCCGCGCCGCGAGACCATGTCGACCCGGTGGTACGCCAGTTCGACGAGCCGGGTCGTCACCGCCTCGAGCTCGTGCCCGCGGCCGCCCACCGAGAGCTCCACGGGGACGACGTCGCCGAGCCCCGGCGCGAGCGGCTGGAGCGCGCTGCGGACGGATGCCGTGACGACCAGCGGCGCGTCCCCGTTCCAGGCCGCGATCCGGCGCAGCACGTCGAGTCGACGCCCGACCGTCTCGGGGCTGGGGCTCAACCGTTCGTGCGGCAGCGTCTCCCAGGCGGGGAAGTGCAGCACCTGGGCACCCGGGAGCACGGCATCCAGAGCCGGACCCAGGGACTCGGCGCGACGACCGGTCGGGGCGATCACCAACACGGCAGCCGGGTCGCCGGCCGCGCGACGACGCTCGACGAGGCCCGCGATGACGGGGGCATCGAGCCCGTCGACGAGGGAGAGAGACAGATCGACGGATGCCGCGGAGGCGGCCTCACGATACGACTCAGCCTGCTCGAGGGCGCGCACGATCCCGGGAACTGTCACTCGGCAAAGTCTACGCGGGGGTACCGACACCGGGTCGGCGGGAGCCCGTACGACGGGGTCTCGGCGCGGGCGTCTCGTAGAGTGCTGCCATGTCGTCGCCTTTCGCCGCCCCGTACGTCGTCCCCGCGACGGGGACGCTCCTGGCTCCCCCGCCGCCGTCGAAGAAGCGGCGCCCGCTCGGTGCCTTCGCGCTCGTCGCCGGCATCCTGAGCATGGTCGTCGCCCCGGCCGTGGCCGGGTTCGCCGCGTTCCGCGTGGGAAGGGGCGCCGACGCGCAGATCGTCGCGCAAGGCGGGCGGAACCTCGATCTGCGCGTGCTGAGCCCCGTACGCGATCTGGTCCTCGTCGTCGAGGTCGCCTTCTGGTCGGGCACGGTCCTCGGTATCACCGCGCTCGTCCTGGGGATCGTCGCCACCGCTCGCAACAGCGCGCGTCCGATGGGCATCGTCGCGATCGTCATGGCCGCCCTCGGCCCGTTCATCTTCGCCGCACTCGTCGCCCTGGCGCTCGCCGCCGGCGCGGGGACCGCCGGCGGCGCGGGCGGCAGCTACACCTGACCCGGCATCGCTACCAAGTTTGCTCGCGCGCGTCCAGGTTGTTCTCAGAAAGAGGGGACCCTCCCTAGAATCGCGGCCACGGGATGATCCCATCCCATGATCGAAGGAGTACCCCACGCTGCCGACGATCTTCCTCATGCCTAGCTGCTCTCTTCTCCTTCGACTATCCAGCTCCCGTTCTTCGTCCCCCTTTGCCTGTCCTCGTCCTCGTCGTTCTAGTATGTTCAGCCCTGATCCTTCTCGACCTCTCCCACTCCCGTCTCTTATACACCTCT
>NZ_LDRT01000198.1 GCF_001476655.1 Microbacterium testaceum
TCGGCCGCGCGATCGCCGCGCGGTTGAAGCCGTTCGAGGTCGATCTCCGCGCCGTCGCGTCGCACGGACGTCTGCAGGACGAGGTCGAGGTGTTCCCGCTCGGCAAGCTCTCCGAGGTGCTCGCCGAGACCGACATCCTCATCGCCTCGCTCCCCGGGGGCGACGCCACCCGGCACATCATCGACGACGCGGCTCTCTCGGCGCTTCCCGGCGGCGCGCTCGTGGTCAACGTGGGCCGCGGTCCCCTCGTCGACACCGACGCCCTCGTCGATCACGTGCGACGCGGCCGCATCCGCGCGGCGCTCGATGTCACCGACCCCGAACCGCTGCCCGCCGGCCACCCCCTGTGGAGCCTGGAGGGTGCCCTGGTCGTCCCGCATGTCGGAGGGGCGACGGATGCCATGCACCCCCGCATCGCGCGCCTCGTCCGTCGGCAGATCGACCGCCTCCGCGCCGGCGAGGAGCCGCTGAACGTCGTGATCGGCGGCTGAGCCGCGAGCAGGCCCGCGACGACGAGTGGGACGAATCAGCTGCCGGCCCGCGCGGCATACGCGTTCGCGGCGGCGGCGACGTCGTCG
>NZ_LDRT01000199.1 GCF_001476655.1 Microbacterium testaceum
GGCTCGGGGAAAAAGGGGGTCAGTGGAACTGGGCCGTCTCGGTGGAGCCGGCCAGGGCGAGGGTGGCGCTGTCGGGGTTGAGCGCGGTCGAGACGACGTCGAAGTAGCCGGTGCCCGCCTCGCGCTGGTGGCGCGTGGCGGTGTATCCGTTCGCTTCGGCGGCGAACTCGGCCTCCTGCAGCTCGACGTACGCGCTCATGGCGCGTTCGGCGTAGCCGCGGGCGAGGTCGAACATCGAGTGGTTCACGGCATGGAAGCCGGCCAGCGTGATGAACTGGAAGGCGTAGCCCATCGCCGCGAGCTCCGCCTGGAACGTCGCGATCTGGGCGTCGTCGAGGTGGCGCTTCCAGTTGAAGCTCGGCGAGCAGTTGTAGGCGAGCTTCTTGCCCGGGTAGCGGGCGTGGATCGCCTCGGCGAAGGCGCGGGCGAGCTCGATGTCGGGCTCCCCGGTCTCCACCCACAGCAGGTCGGCGTAGGGGGCGAAGGCGAGGCCGCGCGCGATGACCGAGTCGAGTCCCGGTCGCACGCGGTAGAAGCCCTCGGTCGTGCGCTCGCCGGTGAGGAACTCGGCATCCCGCGGGTCGACGTCGCTGGTCAGCAGGTCGGCGGCCAGGGCGTCGGTGCGGGCGATGATGACCGTCGGCACCCCCGCGACGTCGGCGGCCAGGCGCGCGGCGTTGAGCGTGCGGATGTGCTGCTGGATCGGCACGAGCACCTTCCCGCCGAGGTGTCCGCACTTCTTCTCGCTCGCGAGCTGGTCCTCCCAGTGGATGCCGGCGGCCCCCGCCGCGATCAGCGACTGCGCCAGTTCGTAGGCGTTGAGCGGACCGCCGAAGCCGGCCTCGGCGTCGGCGACGATGGGGGCGAGCCAGTCCTGGGTGATCTCTCCCTCGGCGCGCTCGATCTGGTCCTGTCGCAGCAGCGCGTTGTTGATGCGACGCACCACGGCGGGAACGCTGTTGGCGGGGTACAGGCTCTGGTCGGGGTAGGTCTGACCCGCGAGGTTGCCGTCGGCGGCGACCTGCCAGCCGCTGAGGTAGATGGCCTTGAGCCCGGCACGGACCTGCTGCACGGCCTGGCCGCCGGTGTAGGCACCGAGGGCGCGGACGTAGTCCTCGGTGTGGAGGAGGTTCCAGAGGTTCTCGGCTCCGCGGCGGGCGAGGGTGGATTCCTCGCGGACGCTGCCGCGGAGGCGGACGACGTCCTCGGCCGAGTACGTGCGCTCGATGCCGTCCCACCGCGGGTCGTTCTCCCACGCGGCGCGGATCTCATCGGCGGTCTCGGTCTGGTCGCCGGGGCGCAGAGGCGGCTGGGCGGGGGTGGCCTGGATCGTCATGAGCGTTCTCCTTCGGGATGCTGGGGCTTCGGTGCCCCGTGGAGACCACTGTGGGCGAAGAACAAGCCCCGTTCCGAAGATTCTTCTTGTGAAGATCGCCCGATCTTCCGCTTCTGTGAGAACCTGCCGGTATGGACACCGGCGTCTCGATCCCCTCGGCATCCCTCCCGCTCGACGATGAGGGAGTGGACACGCTCACCATCGGCCGCCGCATCCGGCAGCTGCGCACCGCGCGCGGCCTCACGCTCGACGAGCTCGCCGCGGCGGTCGGTCGTGCTCCGAGCCAGATGTCGATGATCGAGAACGGTCGCCGCGAGCCGAAGCTCACGCTGCTGCAGGCGATCGCGCGGTCGCTGGAGTGCAAACTCGAGCAGATCCTCGACGCCGAGCCCCTCGACGAGCGCGCGGCTCTGGAGATCTCGGTGGAGCGCGCGATGCGCGGGCAGACGTTCCAAGCGCTCGGCATCGAGCCGTTCCGTGTGGGGCGGTCGGTGCCCGACGAGGTGCTGTCGGCGATGCTCACGCTGCAGGGCGAGATCGAGCGCCTCCGCGAGGAGCGCTCGGCGACGCCCGAGGAGGCGCGGCGGGCGAACGTGGCCCTGCGCCGGCTCATGCGCACGCAGGACAACCACTTCCCCGACCTCGAGCGCACGGCATCCGGGATCCTGACCGCGATCGAGCATCCCGGCGGTCCCCTCACGCAGCGCGGGGCGAGCGACATCGCCGCGCACCTCGGCTTCTCGCTGCACTACGTGCCCGACCTGCCGACGTCGACGCGGAGCATCGCGGATGCCAAGAACGGCCGGCTCTACCTCTCGACGAAGGTCGCGAAGGGCGACCCGCGCGCGGCGGTGCTGCAGGCCCTGTCGAGCCGCATCCTCGGGCACGGCGAGCCGACGAGCTACGACGAGTTCCTGCGCCAGCGCGTCGAGACGAACTACCTCACGGGAGCCCTGCTCATGCCCGAGGCGCACGTCGTTGCGGCCCTGCGCGAGGCGAAGGAGCGGCGCACGATCAGCATCGAAGACCTCCGCGACGCCTACTCGGTGTCGTACGAGACCGCTGCGCACCGCTTCACGAACCTCGCGACCGTGCACCTCGGCATCCCGGTGCACTTCCTCAAGGTGCACGAGTCGGGGACGATCACGAAGGCGTACGAGAACGACGACGTGAACTTCCCCACCGACCGCCTCGGCTCGATCGAGGGGCAGATGTGCTGCCGGCGCTGGACGAGCCGCGTGGTGTTCGACGAGGACGATCTGTTCAACCCGTACTACCAGTACACCGACACCGGCAACGGCACCTACTGGTGCACCGCGCGCGTGGAGCAGTCGAGCGAGGGCGCGCACTCGGTGAGCGTCGGCGTGCGCTTCGACGACACGAAGTGGTTCCGCGGGCGCGACACTCCCAACCGCGGGGTCTCGCGGCACGCGGTGGAGACCTGCTGCCGCCGCGCGCCCGCCGACCTCGAGGCCGCGTGGCGTGGGCAGGCGTGGCCGAACGTGCGGACGCCGCGGACGCTGCTCGCGACCCTGCCGACGGGGTCGTTCCCGGGGGTCGACACGACGGAGATGTACGAGTTCCTGCAGGCGCACGCGCCGGGGGAGTGACCGCGGGGGAAGGGGTTGCGTAGAAACCTTTCGCGTGTAAGGTTTTAGTCCAGCGAGCTCCATCCCCCCGGAGCGCTTTCGATGAGGAGAGCAGTCATGAAGCACACCCTCGCGGCATCCACCGCGATCCTCGGACTCGTCGTGGGCGGCCTCGCCGCGGCATCCCCCGCCGCGGCCGCGCCCCC
>NZ_LDRT01000002.1 GCF_001476655.1 Microbacterium testaceum
CGCCCTCGCGAGGGCGACCCTGCGGGATGCGGATGCCGCGGTCCTCAGCGCGCGGGTCCTCCCCGCCGTCGACGTGCTCGACGAGGTGCGCGTGCGCTCGCGCGGCACGCAACCCACGTTCCGCGAGCTGCGCGGCGATCCGTCCCTGCGCATCACGGCCGTCGAGTCGCTCGACCGAGACTGGCTCGACCTCGGCATCGTGGTGACGATCGAGGGCCGCCTGATCCCGTTCGGCGTGCTCTTCAGCGCCCTCTCGCGGGGCCGGACGCGTATCAAGCTGTCGGACGGCGCCTGGTTCTCGCTCGCGCACCCGGCTCTGCAGCGGCTGCGCGAGCTGCTCGAGGAGGCCGCGACGCTCGACGAGTGGGAGACGGGACCGCGCCTGCCCCGCACGCACCTCGCGCTGTGGGCGGAGTTCGAGGACCTCGCCGATCAGTCCGAGGCGGCGGTCGAGTGGCGTCGGCTCGCGCAGGCATTGCGCGACGTCAGCGAGGTACCCGAGGTCCCGACCCCGAGCGGGTTCCGCGCCGAACTGCGTCCCTACCAGCGCGAGGGGCTGTCCTGGCTCGCCCTGCTGCACGCGCACCGTCTGGGCGGAATCCTCGCCGACGACATGGGGCTCGGAAAGACACTGCAGCTGCTCGCCCTCATCGCGCACAGCCGCGCGCGCGGCGACGCACGACCGTGGCTCGTCGTCGCCCCGACCTCGGTGCTGCCGACCTGGCGCGATGAGGCCGCGCGATTCGCCCCGGGCCTGCGGGTCGCCGTCGTCGAGGCGACCGCGGTGCGCCGCGCCGAATCGATCCTCGAGATCGCGGGCGAGGCCGACGTCGTCGTCGCGTCCTACGGCGTCGTCCGGACGGATGCCGAGGAGTTCGCGGTGCCGCACTGGTCGGGCGTGGTGCTCGACGAGGCGCAGTTCGTGAAGAACCCCGCCACCCGTATTCACCGCGCGATCGCCGCGCTTCGCACCGACGCCGTGTTCGCGGCCACCGGAACACCGATCGAGAACGGGCTCGACGACCTGTGGGCGCTGCTCGCTCTGACGGCGCCCGGGCTGTTCCCCTCGATCCGGCAGTTCCGTGAGGATTACACCCGCGCGATCGAGCAGCTGCCGTCGGACGCCCCCACCGATCTGTCGGCCGCGGCCGCGCGCGCGCACCGCGAGAAAACCCTCGAACGACTGCGCCGCCGGGTCCGTCCCTTCCTCCTGCGGCGCACGAAGGACGTGGTGGCCTCCGATCTGCCCCCGAAGCAGGAGCAGGAGATCGCGGTGCCGCTCGAGCCCGCACATCGCGCGGTGTACGACCGGGTGCTGCAGCGGGAGCGGCAGAAGGTCCTCGGGCTGCTCGACGATCTCGACCGACAGCGGTTCATCGTGTTCCGCTCGCTCACGCTGCTGCGCATGCTGGCGCTGGCACCGGGGCTCGTGGACGATCGCGACGCGCACCTGGGCTCCGCCAAGCTCGACGTGCTGCTGGAGCGCCTGGTGGAGGTCGCGGCCGAGGGGCACCGTGCACTGGTGTTCAGCCAGTTCACCTCTTTCCTCGACATGGCGGCGGAGAGACTGGATGCCGCCGGCCTCGCGTACGCCCATCTCGACGGCAGCACCGCTCGGCGCGGAGACGTGGTCGCGGGCTTCCGCGCGGGGGAGGCGCCCGTCTTCCTCATCAGCCTCAAGGCCGGGGGATTCGGACTGACCCTGACCGAAGCGGACTACGTCTTCGTCCTCGACCCATGGTGGAATCCTGCGGCCGAGGCCCAGGCGATCGACCGTGCGCACCGCATCGGGCAAGACAAGAGCGTGTTCGTCTACCGGCTCATCGCCTCGGGCACGATCGAAGAGAAGGTCCTCGCGCTCCAGCGCCGCAAGGCGGCTCTCTTCGACACGGTCATCGACGACGGCGAGGCGTTCGCCGCGTCGTTGGACGCGGCCGACATCCGGGGGTTGCTGGGGCCCTGACGCGCGGACGGGCAACCGTGCACGAACCGACGTTCGTGTGGGAGGGTGACCCATGGCGGGTCAAGGGGGCGTCATGACGGAGAACACACCGCGCGGGGAACCCGGCTACCACCCGCCGTCGTTCCCGCTCTTCGAGCCGACGTTCCCGGGCACGGCGGGGGAGCCGCAGCGGTGGCTCGTCGGCTGGAACGGGCTCATCGACCGACCGGCGACAGATGTCACCCTCGCGAGCCGCTTGGACGGCGCGACGGCCCTCGTGACGTCTGCGCGCTGGTCGTCCGAGGAAGATGCGCGTCACGCCGCCGTCCGGGCACTCGCCGCACTCGCCCGGACGCCGAGATTCGTCGAGGCCGCCGCGCTGGCGGCGTACGCCCTCGATGACGCGCTCTGGAGCCCCGCGTCGATCGACGTGGACGGCAGTTCCCACACCGCGACGGCGACGACGTCCGGGGGAGTGACGGCCCTGTACTGCACCGACGATGACGCGCAGCTCGCGGTCGCTTGCCTCATCCCCGTCGCGGTGAGACGCGTGCGCGCGGGCGACAGCTCGTACGCTGCGGACCCTCTGACCCCGCACCCGTACACCTCGCTGCCCCCGGTGCCGCCGGTGAGCTGAGTCCGGGCGGCGACGCCTGCGCGACATGAGCGGTATCGCAGAGGCCTTCCGGGGTCAGAACTGCCCGTCGAGCACCGCGCCTGCGGCATCCAGGGCATGGTCCGCCGCGAACACGATGTTCCCGATGCCCTTGACCGTCATCTCGACGTCCACGATCTGGAGGAACCCGTCGCCGACCTCGCTCAGCGTTCGGGGCGAGGTCTCGTCGAGCTCGTCGTAACCGATCTGCAGGGCGGCGAGCCATTCCCGGGCGAGGCCGAACATCATCGCATAGGGGAGAAGGCGCTCGTTCACCGCGAAGCGTTCCACCGCGTCCCCCGCCGGCTGCCGCGAGTCACGCGGCGACTGCAGGACGCGCAGGCGGTGCGCCTCCGCGAGCGCCAGGTACTGACGGATGCCGTCGAGATGCTGCCGCCGCGACATTGCAGCCGGCGTGAAGCGGCGAGCGCGCCCCCGGGGAACCACGGCGAGCGCGACGAGCGCCGCGGCGAGCGCACCGACCCCGACACCGACCGCGGCGGGCGGGAGCGCCATCGAGAGGAAGACCCCGATACCGACCACGAGCAGGGCGCTAGCCCATCGGATCACGGACCGGCCGGCATGCCATCCGGACAGCAGGCCCTCCCGCTGCAGACGGCGTCCGCGGGCGGCGACGAGCCCGCGGACGCCGCGCGCGATCCGGCGACGGTTCCGAGAAAGACGACGCGAGTATCCGCTGGGCGTCGCCGGGCCACACACGACATCGAGGAGCCGCCGTTCGTCGTCGGTCAAGGTCTCGGGAGCGATCACCTGCACCGCGATGCTCTTGCGAGAGACGCCTCCCTCCGTCAGGAGGTGGATGCGACCGCGTACCACGAGGTCGATGAGGCCGGCGGCGACCGCACGACGCTCCTGCCCCGCGAGGATCGCATCGTCGACGACGGTCGCCCCGGGCAGCGGCGCGTACTCCACCACCGTCGAGTGGGGGAGAAGCGACGAACGCGCGCGCACCACGATCGCTGCCACCGCCAGAACCGTCGCCACCGCGCATAACACGAGGGCACCGACCATCCCGTCATCGTATGACCCCTTCGCCGCGCCCACCGCTCGCCCAGGCGACCCCCGCGTAGACTCGTCAGGTTCCGTCCACGACACAGGAGCGACATGAGAATCACCGGCCTCGGCCACGCGGGCATGTTCATCGAGACGGCGGGCGGCAGCATCATCTGCGACCCCGTCCTCGGTCCGAGCTTCTTCGGCTCGTGGTTCCCGTTCCCCGATAACCGTGCCCTCGACTGGGAACGCTTCGGCGCGGCGGACTTCCTCTACATCTCGCACCGTCACCGCGATCACTTCGACCCTGCACTGCTCGAGCGGTACGTGCCGAAGGACATCAAGGTGCTGCTTCCCGAGTACCCGACCGACGACCTCGAGCAGGACCTCCTGTCTCTCGGCTACACGAACCTCATCCGCACCGAGGCGGGCGTCCCCTTGCAGTTCGGCGACCTGAAGCTCATGGTCACTCCGCTGCGGGCCCCCTCCGACGGGCCGATCGGCGACTCGTCGCTGTCGCTCGACGACGGCACGGCGTCGATCCTCAACCAGAACGACTCGCACCCTCTCGACCTCGAGAAGCTGTTCGACTTCGGCAAGCCCGACGCGTACTTCACCCAGGTCTCGGGCGCGATCTGGTGGCCGATGGTCTACGACCTTCCCCAGGACGCCAAGCAGAACTTCGCCCAGCTCAAGCGCGACGCGCAGAACAAGCGCGCGATGTACTACATCGACAAGGTCGACGCCGAGCACGTCTTCCCCATGGCAGGCCCGCCAATGTTCCTTCGCGAGGAGCTTTTCCGCTACAACGGCACGGGCCTCGAGAACGACTCGATCTTCACCGACCAGCGCGAGTTCCTCGCGCACATGAAGGAACTGCGCCCCGAGCAGAACGGCTACCTGTTCCTGCCGGGCACCGAGGTCGAGGTGCACGGGTCGGATGTCACCGTGACGCAGACCCTGTACACGGACGCCGAGATCGAACGCGTCTTCGGCGACAAGTGGAACTACCTCGCCGAGCAGCGCGACAGCCGCCAGGCCGAAGTGCAGGCCGAAGAGGCCACGCGTGCCGAGATCATCCCGCCCGCCGAGATGCTCGCCGCCCTCAAAGAGTGGTGGGAGCCGCTGCTGCGTCGCGCTCGCACGATCCGCAACGGCGTGGGCGGCATGGTGCGCTTCCGCATCGGCGAGCTCGACATGGTCGTCGACTTCCCCAGGGCGAAGCTGCGCGAGTACGCGGGGGAGGAGTGCATCTACTGGTACACGATCCCCGCCGATCTCGTGTCGACGAACATCCGCGACCACGAGATCGACTGGTCGAACTCGATCTTCCTGTCGATGCAGTTCGAGGTCGGTCGCTCGGGCAAGTTCAACGAGTTCCTCACGACGTTCTTGAAGTGCCTCTCGCGCGACCGCATCGAGTACGTCGAGAACTGGTACGCCGAGCAGAGCGATCAGACCGAGGATGCCGAGATCGAGGGCTGGACCGTGCAGCGTCGCTGCCCGCACCTGCGCGCCGACCTGACGAAGACCGGCAAGATCGTGGACGGCGTGCTGACGTGCTCGCTGCACGACTGGAAGTGGGACCTGGAGACGGGGCGCTGCCTGACGACGACGGGTCACCCGATCCGGTCGTCGCGCGTGAGGTCCACCCCGAGCGGCGAGCGCGCCGCCGCTGAGGTCGCCGCGGGCTGACCCGTGCCCGGCTTTCATCACGTCGAGGTGTGGGTCGGCGACCTGACAGCGGCGCGGTCCGAATGGGGCTGGCTGCTCTCCGCGGTCGGTTTCGAGCGAACCGCGCTCTGGGTCGACGGCGAGACGTGGAGCGCGGGTGACGGCCCGTACCCGACGCTGACGACCTCGCCGAACCTGTCGCGGCTCGACCACGACCAGCGCGCTCCGGGCGTGAACCATCTCGCCTTCCTCGGCGGCTCTCGCGGGCAGGTGGATGCCGTGATGGCCGCGGCGAGCGCCCACGGGTGGCGCCCGCTGTATCAGGATCGGTACCCGTTCGCCGGCGGCCCGTCGCACTATGCCGGGTGGCTGGAGAACTCCGCGGGCTTCAAGGCGGAGATCGTCGCGGACGCGGGCTGACCCGGCACGGGCGTTCCGGCGGCCCCGCGGTGTTGCAAGCAGCGGATGCCGCGGAGCTCGGGGAGCCATCCCTTGGCACTCGCCCGCCGGTATCGCAGCCGTGCGCGGGCAGCGGATGCCGCGAGGGCTCACGCAGCAACCCTCCGCGGCCCGACCGTGCGCGCTCGATCGCGCAGCCGCGCGCGAGCAACGGGCGCCGCGAGGGCTCACCAAGCACTCCTGCGTGACCCGACCACGCGCGCGCCGTCGCACAGCGGTGCACAGGCAGGGGATGCCACGGGGCTCAGGGGTGCCGCGCACGGCACGATTCCCTGGGGGGGCGATCTGCATCCACCCACGCTCCTTCACGCCGCGCCAAAGCGACGCGGGGATCTCGACCGCAGCAGCGCCGGCGGCCTCACCTCGCCGGAGAGCGGATCGGGCGGCGCATGCAACCAGTACGAGTCCCGCCCGGTCACGGGATCCCTCTCGCGGACGATCTTCTCGCCCCGATTGTGGAGTCCCAGGTGGTGGTTCCGGCAGAGAGGAACACCGTCGTCGACGTCCGTCCTGCCGCGATCCGCCGCCCAGTGGTCGATGTGGTGCATCTCGCACTGTGAGATCGGGGCACGGCATCCGATCCCGACGCACCCTCCATCGCGCACCGCGATCGCGATCCGCTGGGCCCGGGTGAAGAGACGCTGGTGTCGGCCGACGTCGAGTGGTCGACCCGCGTCACCGAGAGTCACCGGCACCGCACCCGCATCGCACAGGTAGCTCTCGACCACCCCGCCGGGAAGGGCCCCGCCACCGTCTTCGAGGTGCCCGACCCCGCGAACGACGGTCTCGACGCTCGTCGCCCCGACGGCATCGGCGGCTAGGCGCGGAACCCCGCCGGCCGGGCTACCGCCGGCGCTTCCGCTCTCGGCAGCCCTCAACGCTGACGCCTCCACCACGATCCGCACCCCGGGCTGCCGGTCGCCGAACGCCTGCGCGGGATCAGCCGCGGCCCCGGTGCGCATGACGGCGATCAACGTGTCGTACGCGATCTGCTCACCCGACCGCTCGTCGGAGGTCTCGGCGACCAGGGCATCCGGGTCCACGAACCGCGGGCCCCGCCGCGGCCGTAACGCCGCCTGCAACATGGCGTCGACCCACGCCGCCGCATCGTCATCGAAAGCGAACCGTCCGTGCCGCTGCCCGTGCTCGTCGATCCAGGACCGGAACGACCGGGCCGCGAAGCGCTCCTCGAACCGGAGCGTCACGCCGACGGGGTCGAGGCGATCCCGGGCGATCCGAGCGGACGCCCGCAGTTCCTCGACCGGCAGGTGGGGCGCCTCGTCGGTCAGCCGCTCGACGGCGGCCTCCCAGGCCCGGGGGAGGAAATCCGGATCGAGCTCGGGATACCTCTGGACCGGCGGCTCACCGAGCCCGACGCGGATCGCCTGGAACTGCGCGTGACTGAGCACCCCGTCGCGAAGCGCCCCGCTCATGCGGTCGAGCCACGCCCCGCCGGCATCCTGGGACACGGCGGTGGACACGGCCTGATCAGCTTCGCCGTTGGGCCTGACCGCGGGGAGAAGATCGCCCCCGGTCTTCACCGACCGGATCACGTCCCTTCGCGGCAGCCCCGTCAGCGATTGCAGCAACTCGGTCGCATTGCGGTGCCCCTGCCTCTGCGCCAGCCCGGTCCCGCCCTGCTCGCGCGCCGAACGCTCGTCGATCACACGCGCCGCGCAGGCCATCACCACGTCGAGCGCATTCCGCGCCGCCGTGATCTCGCTCATCAGCCCCACGAGCTCCCGGTCGTCGAGCGCCTCGACTCCCCGCCCCGCCAGCAGCTCGACGACACGCGCCGTCGCCGCCCGCAGGCGGTCGTTCGGTGCGCTCACATCCATAGAACAAATGTACGAATTTCGCGTCGTCGGCACCAGCGCGCGAGCGCGACATCACCCCCGATGGATCGGGGTTCACCCATCTACCCGCTAGGTGGAAGAAGTCGACACGGTATTGACGCGTAAGGGTGTCACACATGCTGGCACATTGTCCGCCATGTGCGCCGTGGGGCGGTGACACTCCAGCGCTGGTTCCAGATCCTGAGTGCGGAGGCGCGCTCTTTTCTAAGCGGCGCGTGCGGGAATAGAGGAGCTATCCGGCGAGGATGCGGTTATAGCGCTCGATTTCCCCGTTGTGACGCGGCCTCTACGGGGTGATTCGCTGGTGTCGACTCTCATCGACGGCTCCGCCGAAGGCGTTGGCACGCTGGCAGAGCCGTTGCCTGTGACAATGCGTTCGATCTGCATGATGTCACGGGCCTCGAGCCACAATCGTGCTCAGTCAAGGAACGCCGCGGCCGTGACTGCTTTCTCGTCGGGCAGCACCTCGGTTCAGGCGAGCCGGGAGCATCCATCGATTGCGGAGTGAAGCAACACGCAGCCGGTCTTCGCACGGTCTTGGCCCGAGCTACCTCCTTAGCCTGATGCTGTTCTTGCCGTGCACGCGCCATCCGCCCCCGTCCGGAAGCCGGTCGGTCTTCTTCATAACGATGTCCACCATGTGGCCGGGGCGGTCGGCGATGAGATTTCTCGACTCACGGTTGTTCTCGCCGGCGGGATTCGGGGACTTTCGCCGGTTTAGCCTCAGCTGTGCCAGCAACCGCGTGATGGTGCAGCGGCCGACCGCTGCGCCGTGGTGGCGGAGCTCGGAAGCGATGCGGGATGCGGACCACTTGTGCTCGCGCCGCATCTGCTCGATCTGCCTGACGAGCCGCCCCGGCGTCGCGGTTGGATGCCGCGCCGGAGCGGATGGACAATCGATCGGCCCCCGTTCTCCGGATTTCCGTATCGGTTCATCCACTTTGAAGCGGTGGCGCGGGAGATACCCGTCTGCGCGGCGTCGTGAGCGATCGGTCGCGTGCGACCAATCGCGTGCGCCTTTCGGGCGTCAACGGCGCGTTTGCGTGCGTCGTGTGCGCGCCAGGTCCGCCGCCGCGCGGCCGAGGTTCTGGATCTGGTGCAGGGGTACGCTCGCGTCACGATGAATGCGTATCCGTCGCATGCCGCTGGGGCCGTCTCCTTCGAGGAGGTGGTCGGGGTCTTCGAGTTCTGCGCCGCGATAAAAGAAGATGTTGATCCACCCTTGTGCCGCGTAGAGCTTGACCACGGCGTGGCCGTTGAGGGAGAAGTAGGGGTGGCTCCACTTGATCGCTTCCTGGAACGGACCGCCAGCGCGAATGGCGGTGACGGCGGAGGTGAGCACTTCTGCCGGCCACGGATGCGTAGCCTCGGCGAGGTATCGGTCGACGTCGGTGCCGGTCATGCGTCTTGGCTCATGTGGACGCGGTTGCCTGCCACATCGCGGAGCGTGACCGCAGTTCCCCATGGCTGTGTCTGCGGTGGTCCTTCGAATTCGATCCCACGCGCCAGCATCGCTTCATAGTTTCCGCGGCAGTCGTCGGTCGCGATGCTGAACATCGGCAGCCCGGCCGCCTGTCCACCGACAAGAGCCTTCTCCTCCTCGGTGATCGCGAGGTCGAGGTTAATCCCGAACCCGGGCTGCTCTGGGTAGCCGACGAGAACCCAGCGGTAGTGGTCGAGCCGCTCATCTTCGAGCAGGCTCATCCCCAGCTTGCCGGTGTAGAAGCTGACCGCCTCATCGAGGTCGTTCACGAGGACTTTGAATAGCGGGATCGAGGGCATGGGTAACCTCCTCAAGCGTGGGATGGTGATGAGCAGCGGACCCAGCTTCGCGTCGCCCTGGGTCCTCAGTCTTGGACCAATGCGACGTTTCCGTCCGAACCGGTCGTGTGCTGGAACTGCCTGCGGTAGTCGCGCGGAGTCATCCGCGCGAACAAGGTGAACGCGCGATTCATGTGCGGCTGGTCCGCGTACCCGGCCTCCGCCGCCACGCGGGCAAGCGGGAGATCTTCGCTCAACAGCAGGCGGCGGGCACGT
Source organism: Microbacterium testaceum (assembly GCF_001476655.1). Classification (GTDB taxonomy): domain Bacteria; phylum Actinomycetota; class Actinomycetes; order Actinomycetales; family Microbacteriaceae; genus Microbacterium; species Microbacterium testaceum_C. The sequence goes on from NZ_LDRT01000002.1 coordinate 9,638, forward strand.
TCGAACCGGACGCGTGCGATCATCTGCGCCGGCGTCGCATCCAACACCTGGCGGAAGTCGCGCTGAAGCTTGCGCTGCGAGGAGGTGCACGCCGCCGCGAGTTCCTGCACGGTCAGCTTCGCGGCGTGGTCCGTGATCGCCCGCCCTGCTTCCCAAAGGGGGGCGCGAGCGATCGTCCACGCCAGGAGGTGCGACAGGAGCACCCGGTTCAGCCCGTCCACCGGGTGTGCGGACGAGGCCGCATCGCGGACGCCGGCGACAAGACCCGCGTCGAAGACGTCGTCTGCCGCTGCCCATTGTCGTCCGGCGAAGGCACTGACGTCCCCGAACGGGGCCAGGCCCCACCATGGGAACCTGACGCACCAGACGTGCAGGACGCCCTCGGCTGTCAGAACGAGCGGACGATCGAGTGTCCCGATCGCGACACATGTCGGTAGCGCAACGCCCGCGTCCCTGTAGGGGGCGGCAAGCTGGACGACGAGCTCCACCGTGCCGTCAGGCATCACCGTCTCGACATCCTCATCGCCGTACGCCCGCTCATATGTCCATGCGCACGTCACCCACTCGGACAAGTCGGGATGGAGCCTCTCCTCCCGATAGACAACCGGAGTCACCCAACCATCATCCCGCTCGACGAGCCGCGCGCCCGTCAACAACCTCCTGGCCAGCAACAGCTAGACTCGACGAAGAACCACAGCAACCTTTAACCCCGTCCCGTGAGGCGGAGAAGGGAGCGGCGGATGAATACGCGCACCGTCATGCACGATGCCGACATCGCCCGCGCTTTGACGCGCATCTCGCACGAGATCCTGGAGTCCAACAAGGGACCGGAAGGACTCGTCCTCCTCGGCATCCCGACCCGCGGCGTCACGCTCGCGAATCGGATCGCCCCGATGATCAGCGAGTTCGGCGGCGCACAAGTCCCGGTCGGCTCGCTCGATGTGACGATGTACCGCGACGACCTGCACCGCAACCCCACGCGGGCACCGCGCAAGACCGAGATCCCCGTCGGCGGCATCGACGGCAAGACCGTCGTGCTCATCGACGACGTGCTCTTCTCGGGACGCAGCATCCGCGCCGCTCTCGACGCCCTGCAGGACATCGGGCGTCCCGCGGCCGTGCGACTGGCGACGCTGATCGACCGCGGCCACCGCGAACTGCCGATCCGCCCCGACTTCGTCGGCAAGAACCTCCCCAGCGCGCGCGACGAGCGCGTGAACGTGCGCCTCGCCGAGGTCGACGGAGTCGAAGAGGTGACGATCGAGTCATGAGGCACCTCCTCGACACCCAGCACCTCTCGCGCGCCGAGGCCCTCGAGATCCTCGACGTCGCCGAGGACATGGCCGACACCCAGCGCCGCGAGGTCAAGAAGCTCCCGACGCTGCGCGGCAAGACCGTGGTCAACCTCTTCTTCGAGGACTCCACGCGCACGCGCATCTCCTTCGAAGCCGCTGCGAAGCGGCTCTCCGCCGACGTCATCAACTTCTCGGCGAAGGGTTCGAGCGTCAGCAAGGGCGAGTCGCTGCAGGACACCGCGCAGACCCTTCAGGCGATGGGAGCGGATGCCGTCGTCATCCGCCACGGTGCGTCCGGTGCTCCGCGGACCCTCGCCACCAGCGGCTGGATCACCGCGGGAGTCGTCAACGCCGGCGACGGGACGCACGAACATCCCACGCAAGCACTGCTCGACGCGTTCACGATCCGCAAGCGCCTGTTCGGCGACGACAGCCGGGGCCGCGACCTCGACGGCATCCGGGTCACGATCGTCGGCGACGTTCTGCACTCGCGCGTCGCGCGATCCAACGTCTGGCTGCTGCACTCGCTCGGCGCGCGCGTGACCCTCGTCGCCCCGCCGACCCTCGTCCCGCAGGACGTCAGAGGGTGGCCCGTCGAGATCGACTACGACCTCGACCACGCGATCGCCGCCGCCCCCGACGCACTCATGATGCTCCGCATTCAGCTCGAGCGTATGAACGCGGCGTATTTCCCGACTGAACGGGAGTATTCACGACGCTACGGTCTCGACGCCCGGCGCCTGGCGGACCTTCCGACCGATAGCATTGTCCTGCACCCCGGCCCCATGAACCGGGGTCTGGAGATCTCCGCCGAAGCCGCCGATTCGCCTCGCTCGACGGTGCTCGAGCAGGTCACGAACGGCGTCTCCGTGCGGATGGCCGTGCTCTACCTGCTGCTCGCGGGCGAGCGCTCCGACACCGAGAAAGAGGACCTCCGATGAGCCACGCCACCCCCCAGACGCTTCTGGTCCGCGGCGCGCGCGTCGAGGGGCAGGATGCCACCGACCTCCTCGTCCAGGACGGCGTCATCGCCGAGACCGGCGCCGGTCTGTCGCACGCCGGCGCGACGGTCGTGGACGCGGACGGCCTGATCGCCCTCCCGGGCCTGGTCGACCTGCATGTGCACCTGCGCGAGCCCGGGTTCGAGGCATCCGAGACCGTCCTCACCGGGTCACGCGCGGCGGCAGCGGGAGGCTTCACCACCGTCTTCGCCATGCCCAACACCTCGCCGACCGCCGACACCGCCGGCGTCGTGGAGCAGGAGCTCACTCTCGGCGAGGCCGCGGGATACGTCCACGTGCAGCCGATCGGCGCGGTCACCGTCGGCCAGAAGGGCGAACGGCTCGCCGAGCTCGGCGCGATGGCGGACTCGCGTGCCCGGGTGCGCGTGTTCAGCGACGACGGGTTCTGCGTCTTCGACCCGCTCATCATGCGGCGAGCGCTCGAGTACGTGAAGGCGTTCGACGGCGTGATCGCCCAGCACGCGCAGGACCCGCGTCTCACCGAGGGTGCGCAGATGAACGAGGGCGCGGTTTCGGCCGAGCTCGGTCTGACCGGTTGGCCTGCCGTCGCCGAGGAGTCGATCATCGCGCGCGACGTGCTGCTGGCCGAGCACGTGGGCTCGCGCCTGCACGTGTGCCACCTGAGCACCGCCGGTTCGGTCGACATCATCCGCTGGGCGAAGAAGCGCGGCGTCAACGTCACGGCCGAGGTCACCCCGCACCACCTGCTGCTGACCGACGAGCTCGTGCGCGACTATGACGCGCGGTACAAGGTCAACCCGCCGCTGCGCCGCGAGGAAGACGTGATGGCCGTGCGCGAGGGCCTCGCCGACGGCACGATCGACATCGTCGCCACCGACCACGCCCCGCACCCGACCGAGGCGAAAGCCTGCGAGTGGGCCGCCGCCGCGAACGGCATGGTGGGCCTCGAGAGCGCTCTTCGGGTCGTTCAGCAGGCGATGGTCGACACGGGGCTCCTCGACTGGAGCGACGTCGCTCGCGTGATGTCGAAGACCCCCGCGCGAATCGGACGCCTGGACGCCCACGGCACCCCCGTCGCCGTCGGTCAGCCCGCCTCCTTCACGCTGTACGACCCGCGCCCCTCGCGGACGTTCGCGCTCGACGATCTGCGCGGTCGGAGCAAGAATTCGCCCTACCTGGGCCGGGAACTGCCCGGAGAGGTGCGCTGGACCGTGCGTTCCGGCATCCCCACCGTCGTCGACGGGACACTGCTCGAAACACCCGGGGTGCTCGCGTGACCCGGGAGGGCGCCCTCCTTGTGATGGCCGGCGTGGCCGTGGTCGCGCTCGGGCTCCTCGCGTACGCGTGGTGGCGACGAACGCGGCGCGATGCGCGCTACACCGCACCGGTGGGGGAGCTGCCCGCGGATGCCGTCGAGACGGCCGTGTTCCCCGGGCTGTACGTCGCCACGACCCGTCACGACGAGCCGCTCGAGCGTCTCGCGGTGAAGGGTCTCGGCTTCCGCTCGCGCGTCGACGTCACCGTCACCACGGCCGGCGTCGCGCTCGACCTGCCGGGTCAGCCCCGCATCGCGCTCACCCGCGACCGCCTGATCGACGCGAGCCAGGCGACCGTCGCGATCGACCGCGTGGTCGAGCGCGACGGCCTGACGCGCGTCAGCTGGCGCATCGACGACGACACGGTCGTCGACACCTACCTCCGACCTCAGGATGCCTCGGCGAAAGCCCTCGCCGACGCCATCCGTCCGCTCATCACCACGACAGGAAGCGACGCATGACCGCCCTGATCCCTTCCGCGCGCCTGACGCGCGACCCGGCCGTCCTCGTGCTCGAGGACGGCACCCGCTACACCGGCCGCGCCTACGGCGCGCGCGGCGAGACCCTCGGCGAGGTCGTCTTCGCCACCGGCATGACCGGCTACCAGGAGACGATCACCGACCCGTCCTACGCCGGACAGATCGTTCTGCAGACCGCCCCGCACATCGGCAACACCGGTGTGAACGACGAAGACCCCGAGTCGCGTCGCATCTGGGTCGCCGGTTACGTCGTGCGCGACCCCTCGCGCATGGTGTCGAACTGGCGCGCGAACCGCTCGCTCGACGAGGCGCTCGTCGAAGACGGCATCGTCGGCATCTCCGGCATCGACACCCGCGCCGTCACCCGCCGCATCCGCTCCGAGGGCAGCATGCGCGGCGGCGTCTTCTCGGGCGAGGCCGCGAACCTCGACGCCGACGAGCAGCTGCGCCGCGTGCGCGAGGCGCCGGGCATGGCGGGTCGCAACCTCTCCGCCGAGGTCTCGGTCAGCGAGGTCGAGGTCACCCCCGCGACGAGCGAGCGCATCGGCAACCTCGCGGTGCTCGACCTGGGCGTGAAGACCTCGACGATCACCAACCTCGCGGCGCGCGGCTTCGACGTGCACGTCTTCCCGCAGTCGGCGACGATCGACGAGATCCGCGCGATCGAACCCGTCGCGGCGTTCTACTCCAACGGTCCGGGCGACCCCGCGGCATCCGATCAGCACGTCGAACTGCTGCGCGCGGTGCTGGGTGACGGCCTGCCGTTCTTCGGCATCTGCTTCGGCAACCAGCTGCTGGGCCGCGCTCTCGGCTTCGGCACCTACAAGCTGCCGTTCGGCCACCGCGGTATCAATCAGCCCGTGCTCGACAAGACCACGGGCCGCGTCGAGATCACCTCGCAGAACCACGGATTCGCCGTCGACGCGCCCCTGAACGAGGTCGTCGACAGCCCCGCCGGCTTCGGACGCGTCGAGGTAAGCCACATCGGCCTCAACGACAACGTCGTGGAGGGCCTGCGCGCCCTCGACATCCCCGCGTTCAGCGTGCAGTACCACCCCGAGGCCGCCTCGGGACCGCACGACGCCAACTACCTGTTCGACCGCTTCCGCGAGATGGTTCTCGCGACGATGGAGACCAAGACCAATGCCTAAGCGCGACGACATCCACTCCGTCCTCGTCATCGGCTCCGGCCCGATCGTCATCGGTCAGGCCTGCGAGTTCGACTACTCCGGCACCCAGGCGTGCCGCGTCCTGCGCGAAGAGGGGGTGCGCGTCATCCTCGTCAACTCCAACCCGGCGACGATCATGACCGACCCCGACTTCGCCGACGCGACCTATATCGAGCCCATCACCCCCGAGGTGATCGAGTCGATCATCGCGAAGGAGAAGCCGGATGCCGTGCTCCCCACGCTCGGCGGACAGACGGCGCTGAACGCGGCGATCCAGCTGCACAAGCGCGGCATCCTCGAGAAGTACGACGTCGAGCTCATCGGCGCCGACTTCGACGCGATCAACCGCGGCGAGGACCGCCAGATCTTCAAGGAGCTCGTCATCGAGGCGGGCGCCGACGTCGCGGCATCCGTCATCTGTCACTCGATGGACGAACTCCTCGCCGGCGCGGAGAAGCTCGGCTACCCGCTGGTCGTCCGGCCGAGCTTCACGATGGGGGGCCTGGGCTCGGGCTTCGCGTACGACGAGGCCGACCTCCGCCGCATCGGCGGTGCGGGCCTGCACGACTCGCCCACCAACGAGGTGCTGCTCGAGGAGTCGATCCTCGGGTGGAAGGAGTACGAGCTCGAGCTCATGCGCGACACCGCCGACAACACGGTGGTCGTCTGCTCGATCGAGAACGTCGACCCCGTCGGCGTGCACACGGGCGACTCGATCACCGTGGCGCCCGCGCTGACGCTGACCGACCGCGAGTACCAGCGGCTGCGCGACATCGGCATCGACATCATCCGCGCCGTGGGCGTGGACACCGGTGGCTGCAACATCCAGTTCGCCGTCGACCCGAAGACCGGCCGCATCATCGTCATCGAGATGAACCCGCGCGTCTCGCGCTCGAGCGCGCTGGCGTCGAAGGCGACGGGCTTCCCGATCGCCAAGATCGCCGCGAAGCTCGCGATCGGCTACCGCCTCGACGAGATCCCGAACGACATCACCAAGGTGACCCCGGCGAGCTTCGAGCCCACGCTCGACTACGTCGTGGTCAAGGTGCCGCGGTTCAACTTCGAGAAGTTCCCCGCCGCCGACACCACCCTCACCACCACCATGAAGTCGGTGGGCGAGGCGATGGCGATCGGCCGCAACTACACCACCGCCCTGCAGAAGGCGCTGCGGTCGCTGGAGAAGCGCGGCTCGAGCTTCCACTGGGGCGAGGAGTCGCGCTCGGTGGAGGAACTGCTCGAGATCGCGAAGACCCCGACCGACGGTCGCATCGTCGTGCTGCAGCAGGCGCTGCGCAAGGGCGCGACGGCCGAGCAGGCGTTCGACGCGACGGCGATCGACCCGTGGTTCATCGACCAGATGGTGCTGATCAACGAGGTCGCGGAGTTCATCGCGCAGGCCGACGAGCTGGATGCCGACACCCTCCGCGTCGCGAAGGAGCACGGCTTCAGCGACGCCCAGATCGCCGAGATCCGCGGTCTCGGCGAGGCCGAGGTGCGCGAGTCGCGCTACGCGCTCGACGTGCGCCCGGTCTACAAGACGGTCGACACGTGCGCGGGGGAGTTCCCGGCCCTGACGCCGTACCACTACTCGTCGTACGACGCCGAGACCGAGGTCACCCCCTCCGACCGCACGAAGGTCGTCATCATCGGCTCGGGCCCGAACCGCATCGGCCAGGGCGTCGAGTTCGACTACTCGTGCGTGCACGCGTCGTTCGCGCTGTCGGATGCCGGGTACGAGACCGTGATGGTCAACTGCAACCCCGAGACCGTGTCGACCGACTACGACACGAGCGACCGCCTGTACTTCGAGCCGCTGACGCTCGAGGACGTGCTCGAGGTGCTGCACGCGGAGTCGCAGTCGGGCACGATCCTCGGCGTGGTCTGCCAGCTCGGCGGTCAGACGCCCCTGGGCCTGGCCAAGGGCATCGAGGCGGCCGGCTACACCATCCTCGGCACGAGCCCCGAGGCGATCGACCTCGCCGAGGAGCGCGAGCTGTTCTCGCGCCTGCTCGACGACGCCGGACTCGTCGCGCCCCGCAACGGCACCGCGATCGACGTCGAGGGCGCCGTTCAGGTCGCCGAGGAGATCGGCTACCCGGTGCTGGTGCGCCCGAGCTTCGTGCTCGGCGGCCGCGGCATGGAGATCGTCTACTCGGCCGAGGCGCTGCGCGACTACTTCGTGCGCGTGGCCGACCAGGCGATCATCGGCCCCGGCCTCCCGCTGCTCGTCGACCGCTTCCTCGACGACGCGATCGAGCTCGACGTCGACGCGCTGTACGACGGCACCGACCTGTACATCGGCGGCGTCATGGAGCACCTCGAGGAGGCCGGCATCCACTCCGGTGACTCGTCCTGCACCCTGCCGCCGGTCTCGCTCGGCCGCACCGAGGTCGACCGCGTGCGCGAAGCGACCCTCGCGATCGCGAAGGGCGTCGGCGTGCGGGGCCTGCTGAACGTGCAGTTCGCGATCTCCGCCGGCGTGCTCTACGTCATCGAGGCGAACCCCCGCGCGAGCCGCACGGTTCCGTTCGTGTCGAAGGCCCTCGGCATCCCGCTCGCGAAGGCCGCCAGCCGCATCATGGCCGGAAGCTCGATCGCCGAGCTGATCGCCGAGGGACTGCTGCCCGCGCAGGACGGCTCCCGCGTGCCGCTCGACGCGCCCGTCGCCGTCAAGGAGGCCGTGCTGCCGTTCAAGCGGTTCCGCACCGCCGACGGTCACACGGTCGACAGCGTCCTCGGACCCGAGATGCGCTCGACCGGCGAGGTCATGGGCCTCGACCGCGACTTCCCCACCGCGTTCGCGAAGTCGCAGGAGGCCGCGTACGGCGGGATGCCGACCTCGGGCACCGTGTTCATCTCGGTCGCCGACGCCGACAAGCGCGCCGTGATCCTGCCGGCCCACCGCCTGCAGGAGCTCGGTTTCTCGCTGCTCGCGACCGAGGGCACCGCCGAGATCCTCGCGCGCAACGGCATCCGGGTGAAGGTCGTCGAGAAGTACTCGGAGACGCAGGGCTCCGGCCAGCAGAACGTGGTCGACCTGATCAACGCGGGCGAGATCGACATGATCGTCAACACGCCCTCGGGCGGCACGGCTCGTGCCGACGGTTACGAGATCCGCGCCGCCGCGGTGGCCGCCGACAAGGCGCTGTTCACCACGATGGCCGTCCTCGGCGCCGCGGTGAGCGCCTTGGGCGCGATGAAAGACGGTTTCGGCGTCCGCAGCCTGCAGGAGTACGCCGTGGATCGCGCGGGGCGTCTGTGAGCGAAACGTTCGGTCAGCGGCTCAGCGCCGCGCTTTCGGCCCACGGCGCGCTGTGCGTCGGCATCGACCCCCACGCCGCACTCCTGTCGGCGTGGGGGCTGGATGCCACGGCCGACGGTGCGCGTTCGTTCGGCCTGCGGGTGGTCGAGGCCGCCCGCGGCCGAGTCGGGGTCGTGAAGCCGCAGGTGGCGTTCTACGAGCGCTACGGCTCGCGCGGTTTCGCCGCGCTGGAGGACGTGATGGCCGCTGCTCGCGAGGCGGGCCTGCTCGTGATCGCCGACGCCAAGCGCGGGGACATCGGCACGACCATGGAGGGCTACGCCCACGCCTGGCTCGAGCCCGGCTCGCCCCTCGAGGCCGATGCCGTGACCCTGTCGCCCTACATGGGTGCCGACTCGCTCCGCGACACCCTGTCGCTCGCGATCCGTCACGGCAAGGGCGCGTTCGTGCTGACCGCGACGAGCAACCCCGAGGCGCGCGCGCTGCAGAGCGCGATCGTCGACGACGCCCTCGCCGTCGGCGACCACGAGCACGTGGCCGCGCGCGTCGCGCACGACGTGAACGAGGCCAACATCGGCGCTCCGGGAGCCCTCGGGTCGATCGGTGTCGTCGTCGGCGCGACGGTCGATCGGGCTGCTTTCGGGCTCGGCGACGTGGCCCTGGCGGGAATGCCGATCCTCGCCCCCGGTTTCGGAGCCCAGGGGGCCGAGCCCGCGGATCTCGGCCGCCTGTTCGGGTATGTCGCCTCCGCGGTGGTCGCGAACGAGAGCCGCAGCGTCCTCGCGGTCGGCCCGGACCGTCTCGCGGCGCGTATCGAACAGCGCGCCGCGCTGTATCAGGGAGTGTCCCGTGGTTGATTCCCGTCGTCCGCCCGAGGTCGACCGCGCCGCGGCATCGCGGCGTGCCGTCGCCGCGCGCCGCGAGCGTGCCGCGCTCAAGCGCGACGTCTCGACGCGCGTCATCAGCCCGCAGGAACTTCTGCGCCGCGCCCTCGCCGACCCGTCGTCGGCCGCCGGAGCCATGCGCGTGACGGAGTTCCTGACGGCGATCCCCGCGATCGGGGAGAGCAAGCGCGACCGGATCCTCGACTCTCTCGGGATCTCCCCGGTCAAGCGGCTCGGGGGACTCGGCTCGCGCCAGCGCGATGCGCTCCGCGACTACCTCGACAGCCGCTGGCCGGAACCCGGTCCCCGTGCCGGGCGCAGCCGACTGATCGTGCTCGCCGGCCCCACTGCGGTCGGCAAGGGCACGGTCGCCGCGTACATCAAGGACAACCACCCCGAGATCCACCTCTCCGTTTCGGCGACGACGCGCAGCCCTCGCCCCGGAGAGGTCGAGGGGGAGCACTATTACTTCGTCGACGACACGGAGTTCGACCGTCTGGTGTCCACGGGCGCGCTGCTCGAGTGGGCGACCGTGCACAACCGTCACCGCTACGGCACGCCGCGCGAACCGATCGAGCGCGTGCTCGCGGCCGGCGGCACGGCGCTGCTCGAGATCGATCTGCAGGGCGCGCGGCAGGTGCGCGCGGCAGAGCCGTCTGCGACCCTCGTCTTCCTGCTCCCGCCGAGCTGGGACGAGCTCGTCCAGCGTCTCGTCGGACGAGGAACAGAGGATGCCGAGGAGCGGGCGCGCCGACTGCGCACCGCCCGTACCGAGCTCGCGGCCCAGAACGAGTTCGACTACCGCGTCGTGAACGACGACGTCGCCTCGGCTGCGGCCGAGGTCGTCGCCCTCGCGGCACGGCGACCGGGAGATCCCGGGAGCCGCTGACCCGACGCCCCGCGCGCAGAGCGCATCTCGGGCGGACGTCGGATAGAATGACAGGATGCTTCGGCGCTTCGCGCGCCGCATCCACCCATCCCGCCGAACCAGGAGGTTCCCCATGGCCGGACGTAACCAGGGCATCATCGACCCGCCCATCGACGCGCTGCTCGACAAGGTCGACTCGAAGTACCAGCTCGTGATCTACGCATCCAAGCGCGCCCGCCAGATCAACGACTACTACTCGGACCTGCACGAGGGCAACCTCTTCGACAACGTGGGCCCCCTCGTCGACTCCACCGTCGAAGACAAGCCGCTCACCATCGCGCTGCACGAGATCCACGAAGACAAGCTGCGTCTGCGCGCTGCGGAGTAATCCACACCCGCAGCTCACGCGTGATCTGTTCACACATGTGACGATGCCCCGGGCGGCTCACCGCCGCCCGGGGCATACTTGTGCCCGTTCCCACTCGCTCACCCCCACGGAGTCGTCTTGACCGACCTGCGCCTGTTCACGTCCGAGTCCGTCACCGAAGGACACCCCGACAAGATCTGCGACCAGATCTCGGACAGCATCCTCGATGCGATCCTGACCGACGACCCGACGGGGCGCGTCGCGGTCGAGACCCTCGTCACGACGGGTCTCGTGCACGTCGCCGGAGAGGTCTCGACGAGCGCGTACGTCGAGATCCCCGCCATCGTGCGCGATGTCGTGAACCGGATCGGCTACACCTCGAGCGAGACCGGTTTCGACGGCGAATCGTGCGGCGTCTCGGTCTCGATCGGCGCTCAGTCGTCCGACATCGCCGCGGGCGTGAACAAGGCCTTCGAGCAGCGCGAGCGCGGCTCGGTCGACCCGCGTGACCTGCAGGGCGCGGGCGACCAGGGCATCATGTTCGGCTTCGCGACGAACGAGACGCCGCAGCTCATGCCGATGGCGGCCTGGACGGCTCATCGGATCGCCGAGCGCTTGGCATCCGTCCGCAAGAACGGCACGCTGCCCTTCCTGCGCCCCGACGGCAAGACGCAGGTGACGCTCGGCTACGACGGTCACACGCCGCGCAGCGTCGACTCGGTCGTGCTGTCGACGCAGCACCACCCCGACATCTCGCAGGAAGACCTGCGCGCCGCGGTCCAGGCCGAGGTCATCGATCCGGTGCTCGCCGAGACGGGGCTGGAGCTTCCCGAGGTGAAGTACTACATCAACCCGGCCGGCCCGTTCGTGATCGGCGGCCCCAAGGGCGACGCGGGCCTCACCGGCCGCAAGATCATCATCGACACCTACGGCGGCGCCTCTCGTCACGGCGGCGGCGCCTTCAGTGGCAAGGACCCCTCCAAGGTCGACCGCTCCGCCGCCTACGCCATGCGCTGGGTCGCCAAGAACGCGGTCGCGGCGGGTCTCGCCGACCGGCTCGAGGTGCAGGTCGCGTACGCGATCGGCAAGGCCAACCCGGTCGGGCTGTACGTGGAGTCCTTCGGCACCGCGCATGTGGCCGACGAGGTGATCGTCCGCGCGATCCGCGACGTGTTCGATCTGCGTCCGAAAGCGATCGTCGATCAGCTCGACCTCCTGCGCCCGATCTACGCGCGGACGGCGACCTACGGGCACTTCGGTCGCGAGCTGCCGGACTTCACCTGGGAGCGCACCGACCGCGTCGACGAGCTGCGCGCGGCCGCCGGGCTCTGACCGTGCGGGCGGGCGTCGCGAGGTTCGGCGGGAGCCGCGCCTCGTCGGCGAGAGGATCGGTGCAGGGCGCACCGGAGGTGCGCTCATGAGCGAGCGCCGCGTGGCGCGCGTGCAGCTCGAGTCTCCGGTGCCGCAACTCGACCGCCTCTTCGATTACGCCGTCCCTCATCCACTCGTCGCCGACACCGCCCCCGGGGTGCGCGTGAAGGTGCCGCTGCGATCGGCGGGGCGGATGATGGATGCCTTCGTCATCGATGTCGTCGCCGACGACGGGACCGAGCGGCCCCTGTCGTCGATCGAGGCCGTCGTCTCGCCGATGCCGGTGCTGCCGGAGCGGCTGTACACGCTCGCGCGTCGCGTCGCCGACCGCGCCGCGGGATCGGTCAGCGACGTGCTCCGCCTCGCGGTTCCCAAGCGGATGGTGCGCGCCGAGAAAGCCTGGGCCGCCGCCCCGCCGCCCGAGGTCCCCGAGGTCGTCCCCGCTGCCCGCGAGCGTTCCGCGGCGCTTCTGACGCCCTACCCGGGCCTCGCGGACGCCCTCGACCGCGGCGAGCGCCTCGCGATCGACGCACCCCCGCACCCGCACACGGAGCTTCCCCGCGGGGCCTGGGCCGATCTGCTCGCCGCCGCCGCCGTACACACCCTCGCCCGGGGCAAGAGCGCCGTCCTCGTCGTGCCCGACTACCGCGACCAGGCGCAGCTCCTGGCCGCTCTGTCGGAGCTGGTGGCTCCGGATGCCATCGTGCGCGACGACGCGGACCAGTCCGGGCCCGCGCGGTACGCGCAGTACCTCCGCACGCTCGCGCCGGTGCCGTGCATCGTGGTCGGCCGACGCTCCGGCGTGTACGCGCCCGCTCACGACACCGGTCTCGTGGCGATCTGGGACGACGGCGACTCGCTCCTGTCCGAGCCGCTCGCTCCCGGGGTGCACGCTCGCGACGCCGCTCTCGTTCGCCAGGAGCTCGAGGCATCGGCGCTGGTCTTCGCCGGACACACCCGCACCACCGACGTGCAGCGCCTGGTCGATGTCGGGTACGTGCGCGAGATCCCGCAAGCCCGGCGCCCCAGCCCGCGCGTGGTGCTGAGTGCCACACGCGAGGGCGAGCAGCGCCAGTCCCGGGTGCCCTCGTCGGCGTTCGCGGCGGCGCGGGAGGCGTTGCAGAGCGGTCCGGTGCTGGTCCAGGTCGCCCGCCCCGGGTACGCCCCGTCCCTCGTGTGCGCGGACTGCCGTCGTCCTGCCCGCTGTCCGCACTGCGCCGGGCCGCTGCGCGCCGCCCGCCCCGGGGCGGTTCCCGTCTGCGCGTGGTGCGGTCGCAGCGCCCACGCGTGGACGTGCGGGCACTGCCATTCGACGAAGCTGCGGATGGCGTCGTCGGGCAGCGAGCGCACGGCAGACGAGCTCGGGCGCGCCTTCCCGCACACCCGCGTGATCATCGCCGACGGGACGCATCCTGTCGCCGAGGTCGACGGGCACCCGGCTCTCGTGATCGCCACCCGCGGCGCCGAGCCGATCGCGCGGGGCGGGTACCGCGCCGTGATCCTGTTGGACGGCGATCGCATGCTGCAGAACGAGGCCCTCCGCATCGGGGAGAGCTGCTTGCGGTGGTGGTCGAATGCGGCGGCTCTGGCCGCCCCCGGCGCCCCGGTGCACCTCGTCGGTGTCGCCGGTCCCGTCGCTCGCGCCCTGGCGACGTGGACTCAGCCGGCGTACGCCCGCGCCGAGCTGGCCGACCGCGCCCCGCTGCGCATGCCGCCCGCGGTCCGCGTCGCGAGCGTCGACGGGCACTCGCGGAGCGTCGACACGCTTCTGATGTCGCTGCGCGAGACGGTGCCCGATCTCGACCCGCTGGCCGTCCTCGGTCCGGTGGACACGTCCGAGACCCCCGACGTCTCGACCTCCCGGGCGCTGGTGCGCTTCGACTACGCGCACGGCCGCGCCGTGGCCGAGGCGCTGCGCGCCGGGGTCATCGCCGATGCCCTCCGCGCCCGGAAGTCGCGCAAGGATCGCGGGCCGAAGCAGCGCAGTACGCTCAGAGTTCGTCTCGACATCCCCGAGCCCGACCTGTGAGCATCGCCCGCGCCCGACCTCCGTCGGCGCGCGTCCGCGCCGACACCCCCGTCCGGAACCATCCGCCCCGAACAGCCTGAGGAGAACCATGCGCCTCGTCTTCGCCGGCACCCCCGCCGTCGCCGTCCCCTCGCTGCGAGCCCTGGCCTCCGGTCCGCACGAGATCACCGCCGTCCTCACCCGCGGCGATGCCCCGCTGGGCCGTAAACGCGTGCTCACTCCGTCCCCGGTCGCGCAGGCGACCGAGGAGCTCGGCATCCCGATCATCAAAGCGGACCGCCTCGACGCCGAGGCGACCGCCGCCATCGCGGCGCTCGATCCCGATCTCGGGGTGATCGTCGCCTACGGCGGTCTCGTGCGCGAGCCCCTGCTCTCGACTCCCGTCCACGGCTGGATCAACCTGCACTTCTCGCTCCTGCCGCGCTGGCGCGGGGCCGCTCCCGTCCAGCGGGCGCTCATCGCGGGCGACACGGTGACCGGTGCGAGCGTGTTCCAGCTCGTCGCGGCGCTCGATGCCGGCGACGTGTTCGCCGAGGAGCGTTACGAGGTCCCGACCGGAGCGACCAGCGCCGACGTCCTCGACGCCCTCGCCGAGATCGGCGCCCCGCTTCTGGCCCGCGTGGTCGACGGCATCGCCGACGGAACCGCCGTGAGCGCGCCTCAGCAGGGCGAGCCGACACTCGCTCCCAAGCTCTCCCTCGAAGACGGCCTCCTCGATTTCACCCAGGATGCCGACACCCTCCTGCATCGGATCGCCGGGGTCACCCCCGAGCCCGGCGCGCACACGACCCTCGACGGCGCGCGTTTCAAGGTGCTGCGTGCCGTCCCCACCGAGGCACCTCCGCTTCCGCCGGGCCGCGTCGCGGCATCCGGCAGAGACGTGATCGTGGGTACCGGAACCGTTCCGCTGCGTCTCGAGACCGTCCAGCCCGCCGGGAAGGGCGCCATGGCCGCCGGCGACTGGTTCCGGGGCCTGCGCACGAGCGAACCGGTGCTGGGCGCATGAGCGTGCAGGGGGCGCGTGCTGTCGCGTACGAGGTTCTCCGCGCCGTCTCGGGCGACGAGGCCTACGCGAACCTGCTGCTGCCGCATGCGATCGTGCGGGCGAAGCTGGATGCCAAGGACGCGGGCCTCGCGACCGAGCTGACGTACGGCACCCTGCGCCGACGCGGCACGTACGACGCGATCATCGCCGCGGCAGCCGATCGAACGGTCGACCGTATCGATCCCGCCGTGCTCGACGCGCTGCGCCTGGGCGTGCATCAGCTGCTGTCGACGCGCGTCGCCTCCCATGCCGCGGTGAACGAGTCCGTCGAGCTGGCCCGCCGCCACGGCGGAGGCAAAGGCGCGGCGGGCTTCGCGAACGCCGTGCTGCGCCGCGTGTCGCGAGACACCCCGGGCGAGTGGATGGACCGCATCGCGGCCGCCGCGCGCAGCGACGACGAGCGGATCGGTGTGACGACCTCGCACCCGGTGTGGATCGTGCGAGCGCTGCGCCGCGCCTTGACCGCGGAGGGCCGGGCCGACGAGCTCGGCGCCCTTCTCGAGGCCGACAACGTCGCTCCGCGCGTGGCGATGATCGCCCTGCCGGGTCTCGCCGAGCCTCCCTCCGACGCGACCGGGGCGCGCTTCGCGCCCACCGCCTTCACCACGCGCGGGGGAGGAGACCCCGAGGGTCTCATCCGTGCGAGCGAGGGCCGCATCCGCGTGCAGGACGAAGGATCGCAACTGGCGGCCCTCGCCCTGAGCCGTGCGCTGCCGGTCCAGGAGGGGGAGCGCTGGCTCGACCTGTGCGCGGGGCCCGGAGGCAAGACCGCCCTGCTGGCCGCCGAAGCGCTCGCGCACGGCGCACACCTCGATGCCAATGAGATCGCGCCGGCGCGCGCGGGGCTGGTGCGCCAGGCCGTGGCATCCGTTCCACTCGATGTCGACGTGAGCGAGGAGGACGGGCGCGACCGCGCGGCGCGTGCGCCGGGGGAGTACGACCGCATCCTCGTCGACGCGCCCTGCACCGGAATCGGTGCTCTACGACGTCGGCCTGAGGCGCGGTGGCGCAAGACCCCGTCCGACGTGCCCGACCTCACCGCGCTGCAGCAGGAGCTGGTCCTCGCGGCGTTCGAGGCGGTGAAGCCCGGCGGGATCGTGGCATACGTCACGTGCTCGCCGCACCTCGCCGAGACCTCCGGGGTCCTCGCCGAGGTCACGCGAGCCCTCGGCGACGCCGTCGAAGAACTCGACGCGCGGGCGGTCGTCCGGTCCGTGGCGATCGATGAGATCGACCTCCCCGATCAGGCGGACGGCTCGCTCCGCGCGCAGCTGTGGCCCCACCGCCACGGAACCGACGCGATGTCGATCGCGCTGCTGCGCAAGCGCTGACGGTGCGGCATCCGCGCGGGATGCGCGGCGACCGCCGCCCATAATGGTCGGGTGCCTACCGACTCCCCGCGCATCAATCCGAGCATCCTCGCCGCCGACTTCGTGAACATGGAGGCCGAGCTCGCGCGCATCGCCGGCGCCGACTTCGTGCACGTCGACGTCATGGACAACCACTTCGTGCCGAACCTGACGTTCGGCCCGCAGATGGTGGGGCGTATCCAGGAGACGAGCCCGGTGCCGCTGGACGTGCACCTGATGATCGACGACCCGGACCGCTGGGCTCCGGCGTACGCAGAGCTGGGTGCGGCATCCGTCACCTTCCACCTCGAGGCCGCGGCGTCCCCGATCGCCCTCGCGCGCCGGCTGCGCTCGATCGGTGCGCGCGCGGGCGTGGCCGTGAAGCCCGGCACCCCGGTGGAGAACCTCTTCGACTCGCTGAACGAGTTCGACCAGATCCTCGTCATGACGGTCGAGCCCGGGTTCGGCGGCCAGTCGTTCATGCCCGAGACCATGCCGAAGCTCCGCGCTCTCGCCGACGAAGCGAAGCGCCGGGGTTCGAACGTCTGGCTGCAGGTCGACGGCGGCATCGGCGAGTCGACGATCGCCCAGGCCGCCGAGGCCGGCGCCGACACGTTCGTCGCCGGCTCCGCGGTGTTCGGTGCCGACGATCCAGACCGCGCGATCCAGTCGCTCCGCGCCGCCGCCGCGCGCCACCGCCACTGAGGCCGCCGCCGCCGCGACCCCGATAAACGCCGTTGCTGCCGAGAAACGCCGCGCCGCCGCGTGTCTCGCACGGAACGGCGTTTATCGGGGCCGCGCGCTGTCGGACGCGCCCCGCGACGACCCCACCCCCGCCGACCCGATACCCTGGGAACGTGAAGACCTTCGACGACCTGTTCGCGGAACTCAGCGCCAAGGCCGTCGAGCGACCCGAGGGTTCGGGCACCGTCGCCCAGCTCGACGCCGGCGTGCACGCGATCGGCAAGAAGATCGTCGAAGAGGCCGCCGAGGTCTGGATGGCCGCCGAGTACGAGTCCGACGCGGCCGCCGCCGAAGAGATCTCGCAGCTGCTCTACCACCTGCAGACGCTCATGCTCGCGAAGGGGCTCTCGCTCGAGGACGTCTACCGACATCTCTGAGCCCGCGCTCTCCCTTCCCACCCCACGAACCACGAAAGCCCCCGTCATGCTGCGAATCGCCGTGCCGAACAAGGGGTCGCTCGCCGAGACCGCCGCCGAGATGCTCTCGGAGGCCGGATACACCGGACGACGCGACTCGAAAGACCTCTACACCGTCGACCCCGTGAACGAGGTCGAGTTCTTCTACCTCCGTCCCCGTGACATCGCGACCTACGTCGGCTCCGGTGCGCTCGATGTCGGCATCACCGGCCGCGACCTGCTGCTCGATGCCCGCATGCCTGGCGCCCGCGAGGTCGAGTCGCTCGGCTTCGCCGGTTCGACGTTCCGTTTCGCCGGCCGCCCCGGGCGCTTCACCGACGTCGCCGACCTCGAGGGCCTGCGCGTCGCGACCGCCTACCCGGGCCTGGTCGACGCCTTCCTCGACGAGCGCGGCATCGCCGTCGACATCGTCCCGCTCGACGGCGCGGTCGAATCCGCCGTGCAGCTGGGAGTGGCGGATGCCGTGGCCGACGTCGTCTCGACCGGCACGACGCTGCGTCAGGCGGGGCTCGAGATCTTCGGGCCGGTCCTTCTCGAGAGCGACGCCGTGCTGATCTCCGGACCGAACGAGGTCGAGGGAACCGAGACGCTGCTCCGGCGCCTGCGCGGTGTCCTCGCCGCGCGCAAGTACGTGCTCGTCGATTACGACCTGCCCGCGCACCTCGTCGACCAGGCGATCGCCGTGGCGCCGGGGCTGGAGTCGCCGACGATCTCGCCCCTGCGCGATCCCGAGTGGGTCGCCGTCCGCGTCATGAGCCCCCGTCGCGACGTCAACCGCGTCATGGACGAGCTCTACGCGATCGGTGCCCGGGCGATCCTCGTCACCGAGATCCTCGCCGCGAGGCTCTGATGACCCTCGCGCGCCGCGTCATCCCGTGCCTCGACGTCGCGGGAGGCCGCGTCGTGAAGGGCGTGAACTTCCTCGACCTGCGCGACATGGGCGACCCCGTCGAACTGGCGAAGCTCTACTTCGATCAGGGCGCCGACGAGGTCACCTTCCTCGACGTCACGGCCACGGTCGACGAGCGCTCCACCACCTACGACGTCGTGCGCCGCACCGCCGAACAGGTCTTCATCCCGCTCACGGTCGGCGGGGGAGTCCGCTCCGCCGACGACGTCGCGCGCCTGCTCGCGGTCGGCGCCGACAAGATCGGCGTCAACTCCGCTGCGATCGCCCGCCCGGCTCTGATCGGCGAGATCGCCGACCGCTTCGGCGCGCAGGTGGTCGTGCTGTCTCTCGACGTCAAGCGGGCGGCATCCACTGCCTCCGGTTTCGTCGTGACCACCCACGGCGGGCGCACCGAGACCACCCTCGACGCCCTCGAGTGGGCTCGGGAGGCGGTCGAGCGCGGAGCGGGCGAGCTGCTGGTCAACTCGATCGACGCCGACGGGACGAAGCAGGGCTTCGATCTCGAGCTCGTCCGCCTCATGCGACAGGTCGCGGCGGTCCCGGTCATCGCCTCAGGCGGCGCGGGATCCCTCGAACATTTCGCCCCCGCGATCCACGCCGGCGCCGACGCCGTGCTCGCGGCATCCGTCTTCCACTCCGGCCAGCTGACCGTCGGACAGGTGAAAGAGGCCATGGCAGCGGAAGGGATCGAGGTGCGCCGATGAGCGTCGACCGCGTCACCTACAACGCCGACGGCCTCGTCCCCGCGGTCATCCAGCAGTTCGACACGCGCGAGGTGCTGATGATGGGGTGGATGGATGCCGAAGCCCTGAACCGCACCCTCACCAGCGGCCGCGTCACCTTCTGGTCGCGCTCGCGTCAGGAGTACTGGCGCAAGGGCGACACCTCCGGTCACATCCAGCTCGTGAAGGGCGCGCGTCTCGACTGCGACGGCGACACGCTGCTCATCGAGGTCGACCAGATCGGCGCCGCGTGCCACACGGGCGATCACACCTGTTTCGACGCCGACGACCTGCACCCGGTCGTAGGGGAGCGCTGATGCGGCGTCCCCGCTCTCTCGCCGTCGTCGCGATGCTCCTCGCGGGCGCGATCGGCGTGATCGGCTCGACCCAGACCTGGATCGACGTGACCCTCAACGACGGCGCGCAACAGACCCTCGCCGTACCCGGCTCCGACGCGCTTCCCGTGCTCACGCCGCTGAGCCTGGCCGCGTTGGCTCTCGGTGCCGCGCTCTCGATCGCCGGCCCGATCGTCCGGTACGTCTTCGGTGCGCTCGGTCTCGGCATCGCAGCCCTCATCGGCTTCGGCGCCACGCAGATCGTCTTCTCGACCCCCGTGTCGGCGACCGCGGCGACCGTCACCGAGGCGACCGGGATCTCGGGAGTGGATGCCGTCGGCGACCTCGTCGCGGGACTCTCCCTGACCCCGTGGCCCACGATCACGCTGCTGGCCCAGGTCGTGCTCGCCGCCGCCGCCGTGTTCACCCTCGTGACCGCCCGCCGCTGGGGGTCGAGCGCCGGACGGAAATACCGCACGACCGGCGACTCCCCGGGGGAGGCCTCGCGCCCGCACGACGCAATCGACTCATGGGACGACCTGTCGCGCGGCGCCGACCCGACCGCCTGACGTCCGCGACGACATCCGCGGTGATGTCGGCGCAGCCGACTGCGCGAACCTCGCGACATCGAGACGACCGCGCCAGCCCCACCCCGCGGCTTCGATAGACTGGCCTCACGCTTTCCCCTGCGCCCGCGCGCGACTGTAAGGAGCCCCATGAGCAACCCCATCGGTGATCCCGGCCACGGACACTCGCCCGCCGCCTGGACGGCCGTGATCATCATGCTGCTCGCGTTCACGCTCGGAACGCTGTTCTTCTGGCTCGACATGCCCGTGCTCGTCTGGGCGTCGGTCGGCCTGCTGCTCGTCGGCGCGATCGTCGGGTGGGCCATGGGCAAGGCCGGTTACGGCGCGAACGGCTCGAAGACCAGCCCGAAGGCCCACTGACCGTGCTGGCCGATCTCACGGCCGGGGCGGTAGAAGACGCAGACAAGCGCGCCGAGGCGCGTCCTCTCGCCGAGGTCGAGCGCGATGCCCTCGCGCAGACCCCCGCGCGGGACGCCCTCGCGGTGCTCGCGCCCGCCGACCGGGTCAAGATCATCGCCGAGGTCAAGCGCGCGAGCCCCTCGCGCGGCGACCTCGCGTCGATCCCCGATCCCGCGCACCAGGCCCGGCTCTACGAAGAGGGTGGGGCGTCCGCGATCTCGGTGCTCACCGAGGGCCGCAAGTTCAAGGGCAGCCTCGCCGATCTCGAGGCCGTCCGGGCGGCCGTCAGCGTTCCCATACTGCGCAAAGACTTCATCGCCACGCCGTACCAGGTGCTGGAGGCCCGCGCATCAGGTGCCGACCTCGCGCTCTTGATCGTCGCCGCGCTCGACCAGAAGACCCTCGCCGAGCTCTACGGTCTCGTGACCGATCTCGGAATGACGGCTCTCGTCGAGACGCACTCGGCCGAAGAGCTCGAACGCGCCGCCGACCTCGGCGCGAAGCTCATCGGCGTGAACGCGCGCAACCTCTCGACCTTCGAGCTCGACCGCGACCTGTTCGGATCCCTCGTCGACCGCTTCCCGGCCGACGCCGTCAAGATCGCCGAGTCGGCGGTGCTCGCCCCCGCCGACGTGGCCCACTACCGTGCAGCGGGCGCCGATGTCGTGCTCGTGGGCGAGGCTCTCGTCACGGGCGACCCCGTCGCCACGCTCCGCGCGTTCCTCCAGGAGACGTCATGACCACCAGCCTGCGCGACCAGAAGGGGCCGTTCTTCGGCGACTTCGGCGGCCGGTACATGCCCGAATCGCTCATCGCCGCGATCGACGAGCTGACCGCTGTCTACGAATCGGCGATGGCCGACCCCGCGTTCCACGCCGAGTTGCGCTCTTTGCTCCATGATTACGCCGGCCGACCGTCGGCGCTGACCGAAGTGCCCCGCTTCGCCGAGCACGCGGGAGGCGCTCGCGTCTTCCTCAAGCGGGAAGACCTGAACCACACCGGCTCGCACAAGATCAACAACGTGCTCGGACAGGCACTGCTCACCAAGCGCCTCGGCAAGACCCGCGTGATCGCCGAGACAGGTGCCGGCCAGCACGGCGTCGCCACCGCGACGGCGGCGGCCCTTTTCGGTCTCGACTGCGTCGTCTACATGGGCGAGGTCGACACCGAGCGCCAGGCCCTCAATGTCGCCCGCATGCGCCTGCTCGGCGCCGAGGTCGTCCCCGTCACGACCGGCTCGCGCACGTTGAAAGATGCGATCAACGAGGCGTACCGCGACTGGGTCGCCTCGGTCGAGACGACCAACTACATCTTCGGCACCGCCGCGGGCCCTCACCCCTTCCCGGCGATGGTCCGCGACTTCCAGAAGATCATCGGTGAAGAGACCCGCGCCGAGTTCCTCGAGCGCATCGGCCGGCTCCCCGACGCCGTGTTCGCGTGCGTCGGCGGTGGATCGAACGCAATCGGCATGTTCGACGCGTTCCTCGACGACGAGGGCGTGGCCCTTTACGGCGTCGAGGCGGCCGGCGACGGCGTCGACACGCCCAAGCACGCGGCATCCATCGGTCGGGGGCGCCCGGGCGTGCTGCACGGCGCGCGCACGTACGTGCTGCAGGACGAAGACGGTCAGACCACCGAGTCGCACTCGATCTCGGCGGGCCTCGACTACCCGGGTGTCGGACCCGAGCACGCGTGGCTCGCCGACATCGGTCGCGCGCTGTACATCCCCGCGACCGACGACGAGGCCATGCAGGCGCTCCGCCTGCTCTCGCGCACCGAGGGCATCATCCCCGCGATCGAGTCGGCCCATGCTCTGGCCGGCGCCCTGCGCATCGGTCGCGAGCTGGGTCCGGATGCCGTCATCGCCATCAACCTCTCCGGTCGAGGCGACAAAGACATGGACACCGCTGCCCGCTACTTCGATCTCTACGATGCCGAGCACGCACCCCCACCCGAGGGCCGTCCGGTGCAGACCGCCGGTGCGGAGACCGTGGCATCCGCCGCGGGTTCACCGGTCGATGTGACGCCGGCCCCGGATGCCGCGAGCGGCGCGGGAGTGGAGCTGTGACCTCGCGTGTCTCGGCGGCGATCGAGGCCGCACACGCCGAGGGCCGCGGTGCGTTCGTCGCGTACCTGCCCGCCGGCTTCCCCGACGTCCCCACGAGCGTCGAAGCGATCGTCGCCCTCGCCGAGGCCGGTGCCGACGTCATCGAGCTCGGTCCGCCCTACAGCGATCCGGTCATGGACGGACTCGTCATCCAGGAGGCGACGCAGACGGCGCTCGCCAACGGCTTCCGCATGCGCGACCTCTTCGCGATCATCCGCGAGGTCACGGCCCGCACCGACGTGCCCATCCTCGTCATGACGTACTGGAACCTCGTCGAGCAGTACGGCGTCGACCGCTACGCCGACGAGCTCGTGGCGGCCGGGGGAGCGGGGCTCATCACCCCCGACATCACACCCGACGCGGCCGCCGAGTGGATCGCGACGAGCGAGCGCACCGGTCTCGACCGGGTCTTCCTCGCCGCCCCCACCTCGACGGATGAACGCCTCCGCATGATCGTCGAGGCCTCGACGGGCTTCGTCTACACCGTGTCGACGATGGGGATCACGGGGGAGCGCGCCGAACTGGATGCCGCCGCCCGCCGACTCGTCGAACGACTGCGGGCGCACGGCGCCGCCCACGCGTGCGTCGGCATCGGGATCTCCAACGCCGCGCAGGTCGCCGGGGTCGTCGAGTACGCCGACGGCGCGATCGTCGGGACCGCTCTGGTCAAGGCTCTGCGGGACGGGGGCGTCGAGGGCCTGTCCACCCTCGCGCGGGAGCTGTCCGCGGGCACCGCGCGGCGCGCCTAGACTCTTTCGCATGACGTTCGCCCTCTCGAGCGCCGCCTCCGGCGTGCTCGCCAGCATCCCGAGCCCGACGATCTCCTTCGTCGATCTCGGTCCGCTCCGCATCCACTTCTATGCCCTGTGCATCGTCGCGGGCATCATCGTGGCGCTGCTGCTCACCAACGCGCGTCTGACGCGACGCGGCGCGGAGAAGTGGGTCGTCATCGACATCTGCCTCCTGGCGGTGCCGCTGGCCATCATCGTGGCCCGCATCTACCACGTCGCCACCCACGCGGGCTTCTACTTCGGCCCCGGCTCCAACCCGTGGAACATCACCCAGCCCGGCTCCGTGTGGGCCATCTGGGAGGGCGGCATCGCGATCTACGGCGCGCTCATCGGTGGTGCCATCGGCGCGATCCTCGGCTGCAAGTGGAGCGGCATCCGCTTCTGGACCTTCGCAGACGCCCTCGCTCCGGGCCTCATCATCGCGCAGGCCATGGGTCGTTTCGGCAACTGGTTCAACCAGGAGCTGTTCGGTCAACCCACCGACCTGCCGTGGGGCCTCGAGATCGCCCCGGGCAACCCCGCCATCCCGGTCGGCCTCCCCGCCGGCACGCTCTTCCACCCGACGTTCCTCTACGAGGTCATCTGGAACCTGCTCGGTGCCGCCGTCATCCTGTATGTCGGCAAGCGCTTCACCCTGCAGTGGGGCAAGCAGTTCGCGATCTACCTCATGTGGTACAGCGCCGGACGCATCGTGTGGGAGTCGATCCGCGTCGACCCCAGCGACATCGTCCTCGGCCTCCGCACGAACGTGTGGGCCGCGATCTTCGGCGTGGTGCTCGGTCTGGTCATCTTCATCGTGCAGTCGCGTCGTCACCAGGGCCTGGAACCGTCGCCCTACGCACCCGGGCGCGAATCGAAGGCTCCGGGGGCTGTAGACTCAACCGACCCCTCTGACTTCGTCGACGTGAGCGAGCCGCCCGCGACGAACGACACCGTCGGCACCAGCGCCACAAGCAGCCCCGCCACGAACTAACTCTCTGGGCCGACGTCGTCCCATTCGAAGCATCAACGTGAGGACGGTTGATATGGCTTCCAGCCTGCGCTCCGACACCGTCGGAGGTTCATTCCCGGCCCGACAGGGAATGTACGACCCGTCGTTCGAGAAAGACGCCTGTGGCCTCGCCATGGTCGCGACTCTCCGCGGCGAGGCCGGGCACGACATCGTCGACCTGGCCCTGACCGCCCTGCGCAACCTCGAGCACCGCGGTGCCATCGGCTCGGATGCCGGTACCGGCGACGGTGCCGGCATCCTCACCCAGATGCCGGATGCCTTCCTGCGCGAGGTCGTGGACTTCGCCCTTCCGCCGGTGGGGGAGTACGCCGCGGGAATGGTCTTCCTTCCCCTCGGGCACGACGAACGTGACGCCATGAAGGCGGGCATCGAAGAGATCGCGCGTCACGAGAACCTCGAGGTGCTCGGCTGGCGTGAGGTGCCCACCGAGCCCGACAATCTCGGCAAGCTCGCGTTCGAGGCGCGCCCCGCCTTCGAGCAGCTGTTCGTCTCGCGCCCGGCCGCGGGAGAGCAGCCGGCCCTGTCGGGGATCGCTCTCGACCGGCGCGTCTATCGCCTGCGCAAGCGCGCCCGCCACGAACTCGACGCGTACTTCGTCTCGCTGTCCAGCCGCACGCTCGGCTACAAGGGCATGGTCACCACGCTGCAGCTCGAGCCGTTCTACCCGGACCTGCAGGACGCGCGGTTCGCGTCCGAGCTCGCCGTCGTGCACTCGCGCTACTCCACGAACACCTTCCCGTCGTGGCCCCTCGCGCAGCCGCTGCGCATGCTCGCGCACAACGGCGAGATCAACACCGTCAAGGGCAACCGCAACTGGATGCGCGCGCGCCAGTCGCAGCTCGAGTCCGAGCTCATCGGCGATGTCCGTCCGTTGCTGCCCATCTGCACCGAGGGCGCCAGCGACTCGGCATCCTTCGACGAAGTCCTCGAGCTGCTGACCCTCACCGGTCGCAGCCTCCCGCACGCGATCATGATGATGGTCCCCGAGGCCTACGAGAAGCAGGCGACGATCGACCCCGATCTGCGCGCCTTCTACGACTACCACTCCATGCAGATGGAGCCGTGGGACGGTCCCGCCGCCCTGATCTTCACCGACGGCACGCTCGTCGGCGCCACCCTCGACCGCAACGGTCTGCGTCCCGGCCGCTGGACCGAGACCACCGACGGGCTCGTCGTCATCGGGTCCGAGACCGGCGTGCTCGACTTCGCTCCCGAGCGGATCAAGCGTCGCGGACGACTGCAGCCCGGTCGGATGTTCCTCGTCGACACGGCCGAGCGCCGCATCGTCGAGGACGAAGAGATCAAGGCCGGCCTCGCGGCTCTCGAGCCCTGGCAGGAATGGGTCGACGCCGGACGCGTCAAGCTCAGCGAGCTCCCGGAGCGCGAGCACATCGTGCACCCGATCGCCTCGATCACGCGCCGCCAGCGCACGTTCGGCTACACCGAAGAGGAAGTCCGTCTGCTGCTGACCCCGATGGGGCAGGGGGGCGCCGAGCCGCTCGGTGCGATGGGCAGCGATGCGCCCGTCGCCGTCCTCAGCGACCGTCCGCGTCTGCTGTTCGACTACTTCTCGCAGCAGTTCGCGCAGGTCACCAACCCCCCGCTCGACTCCATCCGCGAAGAGGTCGTCACCTCGCTGTCGCTGGGTCTCGGCCCGGAGCGCAACCTGCTCGACTGGGGTCCGGAGCACACGCGCACCGTGACGCTCGACTTCCCCGTCATCGACAACGACGAGCTCGCGAAGATCCAGCACATCGACACGGCCCTGCGCGGGCGTTCCTCGGTGACGATCCGCGGTCTGTACCGCGTCGAGGCCGGGCACAAGGGGCTGCAGAAGCGGCTCACGCAGATGTGCACCGAGGTCGACCAGGCGATCGAGGACGGCGCGGAGTTCATCGTGCTCAGCGATCGCGACTCGAACAAGGACCTCGCGCCGATCCCGTCGCTGCTCATGCTCGCGGCCGTGCACCACCACCTCATCCGCAAAGAGACCCGCATGAAGGTCGGTCTCGTGGTCGAGGCCGGCGACGTACGCGAGGTCCACCACGTCGCCACGCTGATCGGCTACGGTGCGTCGGCGGTCAACCCGTACCTCGCCATGGAGACCGTCGAGTACCTCGTGCGGGCGGGCTTCATCACCGGCGTCACGCCTGAGAAGGCCGTCAAGAACCTGATCTACGCGCTCGGCAAGGGCGTGCTGAAGATCATGTCGAAGATGGGCATCTCGACCGTGTCCTCGTACGCGGGTGCGCAGGTCTTCGAGGCTGTCGGCCTGTCGCGCGAGTTCGTCGACGCGTACTTCACTGGCACCGAGTCCAAGCTGGGTGGCGTCGGCCTCGACGTCATCGCCGCCGAGAACGCGGCGCGCCACGAGTACGCCTACCCCGAAGATGCGGCCGCTCGTGCCCACGAGCGTCTGTGGACCGGTGGTGAGTACCAGTGGCGCCGTGACGGGGCCCCTCACCTCTTCAACCCCGACACGGTGTTCCGTCTGCAGCACGCCACCCGCGAGCGCCGCTACGACATCTTCCGCGAGTACACGCACCTGATCGACGACCAGGCGCACGAGCTGAAGACGCTCCGCGGGCTCTTCGAGCTGCGGACCGGGGTCCGCCCGCCCGTGCCGATCGACGAGGTCGAGCCGGTGTCGGCGATCGTGAAGCGCTTCTCCACCGGCGCGATGAGCTACGGCTCGATCTCGCAGGAGGCGCACGAGGTCCTCGCCGTCGCCATGAACCAGATCGGCGGCAAGTCCAACACCGGTGAGGGGGGAGAAGACGTCGACCGTCTGCTCGACCCCACCCGTCGCAGTGCCATCAAGCAGGTGGCATCCGGTCGGTTCGGTGTGACGAGCCTCTACCTGACCGAGGCCGACGACATCCAGATCAAGCTCGCCCAGGGCGCCAAGCCCGGCGAGGGCGGTCAGCTGCCGCCGACCAAGGTCTACCCGTGGGTCGCGCGGACGCGCCACGCGACCGCGGGCGTGGGACTCATCTCCCCGCCGCCGCACCACGACATCTACTCGATCGAAGACCTCAAGCAGCTCATCTTCGACCTCAAGCGCGCCAACCCGAAGGCGCGCATCCACACCAAGCTCGTCAGCCAGTCGGGCATCGGCGCGGTCGCGGCGGGTGTCGCGAAGGCGCTGAGCGACGTCATCCTCGTCTCCGGGCAGGACGGCGGCACGGGTGCGAGCCCGATGAACTCG
This sequence comes from Microbacterium testaceum, assembly GCF_001476655.1. Lineage (GTDB taxonomy): Bacteria > Actinomycetota > Actinomycetes > Actinomycetales > Microbacteriaceae > Microbacterium > Microbacterium testaceum_C. Next base: position 37,286 of record NZ_LDRT01000002.1, read on the forward strand.
CTCAAGCACGCGGGCACCCCGTGGGAGCTGGGTCTCGCCGAGACGCAGCAGACGCTCATGCTCAACGGCATGCGCGACCGCGTGGTGGTGCAGGTGGACGGTCAGATGAAGACCGGTCGCGACGTCATCATCGGTGCGCTCCTGGGCGCCGAGGAGTTCGGTTTCGCCACGGCCCCGCTCGTGGTCTCGGGCTGCATCATGATGCGCGTCTGCCACCTCGACACCTGCCCCGTGGGCGTCGCGACGCAGAACCCCGTCCTGCGCTCGCGCTTCACCGGCAAGGCCGAATACATCGTCACCTTCATGGAGTTCATCGCCCAGGAGGTGCGCGAGTACCTGGCCGCTCTCGGGTACCGCTCGATCGACGAGATCGTCGGTCGCGCGGAGCTTCTCGACGTCAACGGCGCGGTCGAGCACTGGAAGGCCCGGGGTCTCAACCTCGCCCCGATCCTCGAGGGTCCGCGCTTCGCGGACGACGAGCCGCGACGCCACGGGCGCAACCAGGACCACGAGCTCGAGGAGCACTTCGACATCCAGCTCATCGAGCGTGCCCAAGACGTCGTCGCCCGCGGCGGGCAGATCACGATCGACCTGCCCATCCGCAACACCGCTCGCGCGGTGGGGACGATGCTCGGCCACCACGTCACCAAGGCGCACGGTGAGCACGGGCTTCCCGAGGGCTCCATCGACGTGCGTCTGACCGGCTCGGCCGGACAGTCGTTCGGGGCGTTCATGCCCGCCGGCATCACGCTGCGCCTCGAGGGCGACTCGAACGACTATGTCGGCAAGGGTCTGTCGGGCGGCACGATCGTCGTGCGTCCGCCGCGCGGCTCGACGTTCGCGGCCTCCGAGAACGTCATCGCCGGCAACGTCATCGGCTACGGCGCGACGCAGGGACAGATGTTCCTCAACGGCGTCGTCGGTGAGCGCTTCCTCGTCCGCAACTCCGGGGCGACCGCGGTCGTCGAGGGCGTGGGAGACCACGCGCTCGAGTACATGACCGGTGGCCTGGCGGTGATCCTCGGCGCCACGGGCCGCAACCTCGGTGCCGGTATGTCGGGGGGGCAGGCGTACGTCTACCGTCTCGACCGTGATCTGGTGAACCGCGAGGCGCTGGCCTCCGGGGAGCTCGTCCTCGGTGAACTCGGATCCGGGGATGCCGAGATCCTCCGCGACCTGCTCGAGAAGCATGTCGCCGAGACCGATTCCACGTTGGCCCGCCGTCTCGTCGATGACTTCGAGACCGAGGTGCACAATTTCGTCCGGGTGCTGCCGCGCGATTATGCCGCTGTGCTGCAGACCCGCCAGGAGGCGCTTGCCGAGGGGCTCGACCCCGATGGCGACGTCGTCTGGAAGCGCATTCTGGAGGTGACGGGTGGCTGACCCGAAGGGCTTTCTCAAGGTCACGGAGCGCGAGCTCCCCCCGCGCCGGCCGGTTCCGGTGCGCATCATGGACTGGAAAGAGGTGTACGAGCCGGGCGATTCGGCCGTGCTCCGCCGCCAGGCCGGTCGCTGCATGGACTGCGGCATCCCCTTCTGCCACAAGGGCTGTCCGCTCGGGAACCTGATCCCCGAGTGGAACGACCTCACGTGGCGCGGCGAGGGGCGCGCGGCGATCGAGCGGCTGCACGCGACGAACAACTTCCCGGAGTTCACCGGTCGCCTGTGCCCCGCCCCCTGTGAGAGCTCCTGCGTGCTGGGCATCAACCAGCCGGCCGTCACCATCAAGCAGGTCGAGGTCTCGATCATCGACGAGGCGTTCTCGAACGGCTGGGTCGAGCCCGAGCCGCCCGAGCGCCTGACCGGGAAGACGGTCGCGGTGGTCGGTTCCGGCCCCGCCGGCCTCGCCGCCGCCCAGCAGCTCACGCGGGCGGGGCACACGGTCGCCGTCTTCGAGCGCGACGACCGCATCGGCGGCCTGCTGCGCTACGGCATCCCCGACTTCAAGATGGAGAAGCGCCACCTCGAGCAGCGGTTGCGCCAGATGCAGGCCGAGGGCACGCGTTTCCGCGCGGGCGTCGAGATCGGCACCGACATCTCGTGGGGCGACCTCCGCGCGCGGTACGACGCGGTGGTGGTCGCCACGGGCTCCACCGTCCCCCGCGATCTGCCCATCCCGGGCCGTGACCTCGACGGCGTCCACTTCGCCATGGAGTACCTCGTCGAGGGCAACAAGGCCGTCGCGGGCGACCAGGTTCCGCAGCAGATCTCGGCCGAGGGGAAGCACGTCGTCGTCATCGGCGGCGGCGACACCGGTGCGGACTGCATCGGCACCGCGCACCGCCAGGGCGCCCTCAGTGTGACGAACCTCGCGATCGGAAAGCAGCCGCCGTCGGAGCGGCCGGCCGAGCAGCCGTGGCCGATGATGCCGAACCTGTTCGAGATGGCGTCCGCGCACGAAGAGGGCGGGGAGCGTTCGTTCCTCGCCTCGACCGTGGAGTTCCTCGGTAACCCCGCGGGCGAGGTGCGCGCGCTGCGCGTCGCCGAGACCGAGTACCTCGACGGTCGCCGCGTGCCCAAGAGCGGCACGGAGCGGGAGATCCCGGCCGACCTGGTGCTCATCGCGATGGGCTTCACCGGCCCCGAGAGCGACCACCTGGGCGACCAGCTCGGCATCCGCTTCACGAACCGCGGGAACGTCGAGCGCGACGCCACGTACGCCACGTCCACCCCGGGCGTGTTCGTGGCCGGCGACGCCGGTCGCGGACAGTCGCTCATCGTGTGGGCTATCGCCGAGGGCCGCGCGGCCGCCGCCGAGGTCGACACGTACCTGATGGGCGAGACGGTGCTCCCCGCACCGGTGCGCCCGACCGATGTCGCCATCGGCCTGCTGCCCGCCTAAGCTGGCAAGGGCCGATCCGGCCACTTCCCGAATCCTCACGGAGCTTGAAAACGGATGAGACGCGCCAAGATCGTCGCAACACTCGGGCCCGCCACGTCGTCGTATGAGATGGTTCGCGCCATCATCGACGCCGGGGTGGACGTCGCCCGCCTCAACCTGAGCCACGGAGACTACTCCGTGCACGACGCCAACTTCGCCAACGTGCGCAAGGCGGCAGAGGACGCCGGCCGGCCGGTCGCGGCCCTCGTCGACCTCCAGGGTCCCAAGATCCGCCTCGGCAAGTTCGAGAACGGCCCGCACGAGCTCCTCCCCGGGGACATCTTCAAGATCACGATCGAAGACATCCTCGGCACCAAAGAGATCGTCGGCACCACGTTCAAGGGCCTGCCGCAGGACGTCCGCCCCGGCGACTTCCTGCTCATCGACGACGGCAAGGTCCGCGTCGAGGTCGTCGAGACCGACGGCACCGTCGTCACCACCCGGGTCGTCGTCGGCGGTCCGGTCTCGAACAACAAGGGCATCAACCTGCCCGGCGTGGCCGTGAACGTCCCCGCGCTGAGCGAGAAGGACGAAGCCGACCTGCGCTGGGGCCTGAACGCGGGCGCCGACCTGATCGCGCTGTCGTTCGTCCGGGATGCCAAGGACATCGAGCGCGTGCACGAGATCATGGCCGAAGAGGGGCGCTACGTGCCCGTCATCGCCAAGATCGAGAAGCCGCAGGCGGTCGACAACCTCGAAGAGATCATCGACGCGTTCGACGGCATCATGGTGGCCCGCGGCGACCTGGGTGTCGAGCTGCCCCTCGAGGCCGTGCCGATCGTGCAGAAGCGCGCCGTCGAGCTCGCCCGCCGCATGGCGAAGCCGGTCATCGTCGCGACGCAGATGCTCGAGTCGATGATCAACAGCCCGGTGCCCACGCGCGCCGAGACCTCCGACGTCGCGAACGCCGTCCTCGACGGCGCGGACGCGGTCATGCTCTCCGGCGAGACCAGTGTCGGCGACTACCCGGTCGTGGTCGTGGAGACCATGGCCCGCATCGTCGCCTCGACCGAGGAGCACGGTCTCGAGCGCATCGCGCCCCTGACCAACAAGCCCCGTACGCAGGGCGGCGCCATCACGCTCGCCGCCGTCGAGGTCGCCGACTTCGTCGAGGCCAAGTACCTCTGCGTGTTCACGGAGTCGGGAGACTCGGCGCGCCGCATGTCGCGTCTGCGCTCCACGATCCCGATGCTCGCGTTCACGCCCGAGCCCGGCATCCGTCGTCGTCTGGCCCTCACGTGGGGCGTGCGCTCGACGCTGGTGGAGCACGTGTCGCACACCGACAAGATGTTCCTCCAGGTCGACGACTACCTGCTGTCGAACGACCTCGCGAAGGTCGGCGACAAGGTCGTGGTCATCTCGGGTTCCCCTCCCGGAATCGCCGGCTCGACGAACGACCTGCGCGTCCACCGGGTCGGCGACGCCGTCCACGGCGCAGCCCCCGGGTACCAGGAGGTCTGATCGTCCGACGACGCGCGCCGGTTCTCCGGCGCGCGTCGTCGCTCGCGTTCTCCCGGTACATTGGGAGTTCGCGAGCACAAGCCGGTGTGGCGGAATGGCAGACGCGGGGCACTCAAAATGCTCTGTCGAAAGACGTGTGGGTTCGAGTCCCACCACCGGTACGACCACGGGTCGGCTCCTCCGAGCCGGCCCGGTGTTGTCCAGCCCCCATCGCATCCTCGCCGTTTCGCGGGTGATGCGCCCTCCCCGTCCTAGGATGGTCACGTGACTGATCAAGAAGCCGCTCCGGCCTCCGCGCCCGCCGCCCCCCGCCGCGTCGTCGTGGCGGAGGACGAGTCGCTCATCCGTCTCGACATCGTCGAGATCCTCCGCGACAACGGCTACGACGTCGTCGGCGAGGCCGGCGACGGCGAGACCGCCGTGCAGCTCGCCACCGAACTCCGCCCCGACCTCGTGATCATGGACGTGAAGATGCCGCAGCTCGACGGCATCAGCGCCGCCGAGAAGCTGAGCAAGAACCACATCGCGCCCGTCGTGCTGCTGACCGCGTTCAGCCAGAAAGAGCTCGTGGAGCGCGCGAGCGAGGCCGGTGCCCTCGCGTACGTCGTGAAGCCGTTCACCCCGAACGACCTGCTGCCGGCGATCGAGATCGCCCTGGCCCGTTACGAGCAGATCATCACGCTCGAGGCCGAGGTCGCCGACATGGTCGAGCGTTTCGAGACCCGCAAGCTCGTCGACCGCGCCAAGGGCCTGCTCAACGAGAAGATGGGCCTCTCCGAGCCCGAAGCCTTCCGCTGGATCCAGAAGGCATCCATGGACCGCCGCCTGACCATGCAGGACGTCGCCAAGGCGATCATCGAGCAGTTGGCCCCCAAGAAGGGCTGACCGCGATTCTGAGAGAAATGGATGCCACAGAGGTGGCATCCATTTCTCGTTGACGGGGGAGGGGTCTCGGTCTCTTCGACGAGCTCGGGGAGCCGCGCGGACGAGACCACCGGACCCCGCCGGGCTCAGCCTCTCGGGGCGTCCTTGATCATGTTGGTGATCCGCACTGTCGAGCACCGACGCCCCTGATCGTCGGTGATCACGATCTCGTGGACGGTGAGGCTGCGCCCGAGGTGGATCGGCGTGCAGACGCCGGTGACGCGGCCCGAGGTCGCGGACCGCGTGTGCGTGGCGTTGATGTCGATGCCGACCGCCAGCTTCCCCGCTCCGGCGTGGAGGTTCGCGGCCATCGATCCGAGCGACTCGCCCAGGACCACGTAAGCGCCGCCGTGCAGGAGGCCGACGGGCTGGGTGTTGCCCTCGACCGGCATGGTGGCCACGCACCGGTCGATGGTGAACTCCACCCACTCGAAGCCCATCTTCTCGGCGAGAGCGCCCATTCCGCGCTTCTTCGCCCAGTCGAGGCCGGACAGGGGGTCGGGAGTCGTGGACGTCATCATCGCCTTCGTGTCATTGCCGTCATCGGGGCCGGGCCGGGGCAGTGTCCGTGGTCCTCGTTAGGCTGGAGGGGTGACGGATGCCGAAAAGCCTACCCTCCTCGTCGTCGACGGCCACTCGCTGGCCTATCGGGCGTTCTACGCCCTGCCGGTCGACAACTTCTCGACCAAGGACGGCCAGCACACCAACGGGATCTACGGCTTCCTGTCGATGTTCGTGAACCTCGTCAAGGCCGAGAAGCCGACGCACCTCGCCGTCGCCTTCGACACCTCTCGGCAATCGTTCCGCACCCGTGAGTACGCCGAGTACAAGGCGAACCGCAGCGAGTCGCCCGCCGAGTTCAAGGGCCAGATCCCGCTGTTGCAAGAGTGTCTCGAAGCCATGGGCGTGCCCGTGCTGAAGAAAGAGGATTTCGAGGCCGATGACATCCTCGCCACCCTGGCGACCCAGGGAGAGGCGCAGGGCTTCCAGGTGCTCGTGTGCTCGGGCGACCGCGACACGATCCAGCTCGTCACCGACGACATCACCCTGCTGTACCCCAACGTGCAGGGCGTGTCACAGCTGAAGCGCTACGACACCGCCGCCGTCATCGAGAAGTATGGCCTACCCCCGGAGCAATACCCCGACATCGCCGCTCTCGTCGGTGAGACGAGCGACAACCTGCCCGGGGTGCCCAAGGTCGGCGAGAAGACCGCGGTGAAGTGGCTGACGCAGTGGGGCTCGCTCGACGCCCTGCTCGAGAACGCCGACAAGGTCACGGGCGTCGTCGGCAACAACCTCCGCGAGCACCTCGACGGCGTCAAGCGCAACCGCGCGCTCAACCGTCTGCTGCGCGACGTCGAGCTGCCCGTGGGGCCGTCCGACCTCGAGGTGAAGCCGCTCGACGGCCAGGCGGTGCGCGACATCTTCGCGCGGCTCGAGTTCCGCACCCTTCTGCCGCGCGTGTTCGACGCCCTCGGCGCAGATCCGGGCGACGCCGCGGAAGAGGCGCGCCCCACGGCCACGGCGCCCGCCCCGGCCGCGCTCGACGCCGACGCCCTCGCGGCGTGGGCGGCCGCATCCACCGGCACCGTCGGCCTCACCCTCGTCCTCGCCCAGGGGGCTCCCGCGCAGATCGGTCTCGCGCGCGCCGACGCGGCGGCCGAGGCCGCGTGGACGCCGGCGGTGCGAGACGCGCTCGCGGAGTGGTTGGCATCCGGTGCGCCCAAGGTGATGGCCGACGCCAAGCCGCAGGTGAAGGCCCTCCTGCGCGAGGGGATCGCGCTGGGGGGCATCGCGTCCGACGTGATTCTCGCCGGGTGGCTCGTCCGCCCGAGTTTCCCCGACAAGACGCTCGGCGACCTCGTGCAGCGCTATCTCGACGAGAACCTCCCCGAGGCCGATCCCACGCAGCTCGTCCCCGAGACCGAGGGCGCGACGCCCGGACAGCTCGCGTGGTTCATCCGACGGGTGGCCGAGGCGCAGCGCGCCGATCTGCCCGAGCGGGTCGCCGAGGTCCTCGACGAGATCGAGATGCCGACGCTCACCGCCCTCGCCGACATGGAGCTCGCGGGAGTCGCGGTCTCGCACGAGAAGCTCGCCGGTTTCTCCGCCGAGCTCGGCGCCCGCGCCGACGCCCTCGCCCGCGACGCGTACGCGGCGATCGGCCACGAGGTGAACCTCGGGTCGCCGAAGCAACTGCAGGAAGTGCTGTTCGACGAGCTGCAGCTGCCGAAGACGCGCAAGACCAAGAGCGGCTACACGACGGATGCCGCGGCTCTGGCCGATCTGCAAGAGAGCGCGCCGCACCCGTTCCTCGACCTGCTGCTCAAGCACCGTGAGGCGACCAAGCTCAAGCAGATCATCGACGCGCTCGACACCGCGACGGGCACCGACGGACGCATCCACACCACGTACGTGCAGACCGGCAGCCAGACCGGCCGCCTGTCGAGCACCGACCCGAATCTCCAGAACATCCCGATCCGCACCGAGGAGAGCCGGCGCATCCGGGCCGCCTTCGAGGTCGGCGAGGGCTATGAGACGCTGCTGACGGCCGACTACTCGCAGATCGAGATGCGGATCATGGCGCACCTGTCGGGCGACCCCGGACTCATCGAGGCGTTCAACTCGGGCGAAGACCTGCACCGGTTCGTCGGCGCACGCGTCTTCGGCGTCGAGCCCGCCGAGGTCACACCGGCGATGCGCACCAAGGTCAAGGCCATGTCGTACGGGCTCGTCTACGGGCTGTCGGCCTTCGGCCTGTCGAAGCAGCTGCGCATCGAGCAGTCCGAGGCGAAGAAGCTCATGCTCGAGTACTTCGCTCGGTTCGGGGCGGTGCGCGACTATCTGCGCGGCTCGGTCGAGCAGGCGCGGCAAGACGGGTACACCGAGACCATCTTCGGCCGGCGCCGGCCGTTCCCCGACCTCACGAGTATGAATCGGGTGCTGCGGGAGAACGCGGAACGCGCGGCGCTGAACGCCCCGATCCAGGGCAGCGCCGCCGACATCATGAAGGTCGCGCTGTTCCGCATCCGCGAGGAGCTGGCATCCGCGGGACTGCGCTCGCGCGTCCTTCTGCAGATCCACGACGAACTCGTCGTCGAGGTCGCGGCGGGGGAGTGGGATGCCGTCGAGCGCATCGTGCGGGCTCGCATGGCGGACGCGGCCGAGCTGTCGGTACCGCTCGACGTGCAGATCGGCCGCGGCGGCGATTGGGACGAAGCGGGCCACTGACGGCAGACCGCGCGCGCCGGAGTGCGCGGGCGCTCCGGCTTCCCTAGGCTCGAAGGATGACTGACGCACAACGCACCCCCACGCCGATCGACACGATCGCCGAGGCGTGGGTCGACACCTTGGCGGAGCGCATTCCGACGCTCGCCACGTACATCGGGCGCGACGAGTACAACGGCCGCTTCGGCGACTACAGCCCCGAAGGCGCCGACGCCCTCACCGCCGACGCGCGCGCCACGAAAGCCGCGCTCGAGGCCGCCGAACCCGTCGACGCCATCGACACGGTGACGAAGATGGATCTGGTTCGCGAGCTCGACCTCATGATCGAGCAGCACGAAGCGAAGACGCACCTGCGCGACCTGAACGTGATCGCCTCGCCCGCGCAGGACATCCGCGCCACCTTCGATCTCATGCCGACCGCCACCGTCGAGGACTGGGCCACGATCTCCCAGCGTATGAAGGCGCTGCCCGCGGCCGTCGAGGGGTACGTCGAGACCCTTCGCCGCGGCATCGCCGAGGGCGTCGTGCCGGCACGCCGGCAGGTGAGCGAGGTCGTCTCGCAGATCTCCCGCTACACCGCCGACACGGGCTTCTTCGCGGAGTTCGTCGCGGGCGCCGCTCCCGCCGAGGGACAGCTGCCCGCCTCGCTCGCGCGCGAGCTCGACGAGAACGCGGGTGCTGCCCGCGTCGCCTACGACGCCCTGGCATCGTTCCTCTCCTCCGAGCTCGCCCCCGTGGCCGGAGAGGCCGACGGCGTGGGCCGTGAGCTGTACGCGCTGCACTCGCGCCGGTTCCTCGGTGCCGAGATCGACCTCGACGAGACCTACGACTGGGGCGTCGAAGAACTCGCGCGCATGGTGGCCGAGCAGGAGGCGATCGCGAACGAGATCCTCCAGGGAGCGAGCGTCGAAGAAGCGGTGGCGTTCCTCGAGAAAGACGAGTCGCGCAAGCTCCGCGGCACGAAGGCCCTCCAGGAGTGGATGCAGCGCACGAGCGACAAGGCCGTGTACGAGCTCGCTCGCACCCACTTCGACATCGCCGAGCCCATCCGCACCCTCGAGTGCATGATCGCCCCCACCAACGAGGGCGGGATCTACTACACCGGCCCGACCGACGACTTCTCGCGCCCTGGCCGCATGTGGTGGTCGGTGCCCGAGGGCGTCGACACCTTCGACACCTGGCGCGAGCTCACCACGGTGTATCACGAGGGCGTTCCGGGCCATCACCTGCAGATCGCGCAGGCCGTCTACAACCGCGCGCAGCTGAACTCCTGGCGCCGCCTGCTGGCGGGGACGAGCGGGCACGCCGAGGGCTGGGCGCTGTACGCCGAGCGTCTGATGGAACAGCTCGGTTACCTCGACGACCCCGCCGACCGACTCGGCATGCTCGACGGGCAGCGCATGCGGGCGGCACGCGTCGTGCTCGACATCGGCGTGCACCTCGGCAAGCCGCGCCTCGACGGCACCGGCACCTGGGACCACGACTACGCCTTGGCGTTCATGCTGAAGAACGTCAACATGAGCGAGGAGTTCGTGCGCTTCGAGGTCAACCGCTATCTCGGATGGCCGGGGCAGGCTCCGGCGTACAAGGTCGGCCAGCGCATCTGGGAGCAGGTCCGCGAGGAGGAGCAGCAGCGCCGCGGCGCCGACTTCTCGATGAAGCAGTTCCACACCCGTGCCCTCGACATCGGCGGCGTCGGTCTGGACACTCTGCGGGCAGCCCTGGCATCCGTCTGAATCCGACGAGGGGCGTCGCTACGGCGGCGCCCCTCGTCCGTGTCGGGGAATGTTTCCCCCTCGCGTAAAGTTCATTCATCCGAATGCAAGGAGATCTCATGGACGCCACCCCCGTCGAGCTCGGCCTCGATACCTTCGGAGACATCTCGCGCGGCCCCGACGGGTCGCTGCAGAGCGATGCGCAGACCATCCGCAACGTCGTGGAACAGGCGGTGCTCGCCGACCAGGTCGGACTGTCGTTCTTCGGCGTGGGGGAGCATCACCGCAAAGACTTCGCGGTGACCAGCCCCGAGATCGTCCTCGCCGCGGCCGCCGCGCGCACGAAGGACATCCACCTCGGTACCGCGGTGACGGTGCTGTCGTCCGACGACCCCGTCCGCGTGTACGAGCGCTTCGCGACACTCGACGCCGTCTCGAACGGTCGCGCCGAGGTGATCCTCGGGCGCGGGTCGTTCATCGAGTCCTTCCCCCTGTTCGGCTACGACCTGAACGACTACGAGCAGCTGTTCGAGGAGAAGCTGGAGCTGTTCTCGCTCCTGCTCGACGAGAAGCCCGTCACCTGGTCGGGGCGGACGCGTGCCGGACTCCGCGACGCGGACGTGTACCCCAAGACCGAGAACGGTCTGAAAGCGTGGGTCGGTGTCGGCGGGTCACCCGAGTCGGTCGTCCGCGCGGCCCGCTACGGCTACGGTCTCGTCCTCGCGATCATCGGCGGATCCTCGGCCCGCTTCCGTCCCTTCGCCCAGCTCTACCGGCAGTCGCTCGAGGAGTTCGGCAAGCCCGCGATGCCCATCTCGGTGCACTCGCCCGGTCACGTGGCCGCCACGGACCAGCAGGCCTGGGACGAGGCCTACGAGGGCGTCGCCGAGCTGAACACCACCATCGGTCGCGAACGCGGTTGGCCCGCGTACAACCGCCTGCGTTTCCAGCACGACGTCGGCCCCGAGGGGGCGATGTACATCGGCTCACCCGAGACGGTGGCGACGAAGATCGCCGCGACCGTGCAGGCGCTCGGTGCCTCGCGCTTCCAGATGAAGTTCGCGAGCGGCTCCATCTCGCACGACCGCCTGATGTCGAGCATCGAGCTCTACGGCACGCGCGTGCTGCCGCTCGTGCGAGAGATGCTGGCGTGAGCGCGAGCACCGACACGGTCCGGGTGTCCGAGCGCCTCGACGCCCTGCCATTTACCCGTCGTCACGGGAAGATCCTGGGCGGTTCGGGACTCGGCTGGGCCCTGGATGCCATGGATGTCGGGCTCATCTCGTTCATCATCGCCGCGCTGTCGGCACAGTGGAAGCTGGAGCCCGCGCAGGCATCGTGGATCGCCTCGGCCGGATTCGCGGGAATGGCGATCGGCGCCAGCCTCGGCGGTCTGCTGGCCGACCGATTCGGCCGCCGCCAGGTCTTCGCGCTGACGCTCCTCGTCTACGGCGTCGCGACCGGGGCGAGCGCACTGGTCGGCGGTCTCGCGGCGCTGCTCGTGCTGCGCTTCCTCGTGGGGCTCGGCCTCGGCGCCGAGCTCCCCGTGGCCTCCACCTACGTGAGCGAGTTCGCGCCGGCTCGCATCCGTGGGCGCGTCATCGTGTTCCTGGAGGCTTTCTGGGCCGTCGGCTGGACGGCCGCCGCGATCATCGGCTACCTCGTCGTCCCGTCGTCGGCCGACGGGTGGCGGTGGGCGTTCGCGCTCGGCGCGCTCCCCGCGGTCTACGCGCTGATCGTCCGCTGGGGCCTTCCGGAGTCGCCGCGGTGGTTGGCGTCCCGAGGGCGCAACACCGAGGCCGTCGCGATCGTGCGCGATCTCGAGGCCGCCGCCGGGCGCGTGTCGCTCGAGCCCTCGGACGAGGGAGCCGCGGCATCCGCTCCCGCCCCGCGCGCCCGCGTCGGTTCCCTGTGGGCACCGGCCCTGCGGATGCGCACCGCGAGCCTGTGGGTGCTGTGGTTCTGCGTGAACTTCTCGTACTACGGCGCCTTCATCTGGATCCCGACGATCCTCGTGGCCCAGGGGTACGACCTCGTGCGCTCTTTCGGTTTCACGCTCATCATCACCCTCGCCCAGCTTCCGGGTTACGCCGTCGCCGCGTGGCTCATCGAGGCCTGGGGGAGGCGCGCGACACTCGCGACCTTCCTCGCAGGTTCGGCGATCGCCGCGGTGCTGTTCGGCACGGCATCGGGGGAGTTCGCCGTGATCGGGACCGGGATGCTGCTGTCGTTCTTCAACCTCGGTGCCTGGGGCGCCCTGTACGCCGCGACGCCCGAGACCTACCCGACCACGTTGCGCGGCACCGGCGCCGGCTGGGCGGCGGGCGTCGGGCGCATCGCGTCGATCGTCGCCCCGCTCTCGGTCCCGCCGTTGCTCGCGGCCGGCGGCGCGCCCCTGCTGTTCGTGGTGTTCGCGGCGTTCTTCGCGGTGGCCGTGGTCGCCGCGTTGTTCCTCCGGGAGCAGCGGGGGCGCGCTCTGTCCTGAGCCGCTCTCAGGCCCATGGCGTCGAGCGTCCCGAACACGCCGGAGATGTGGCATCCGTTGCGGCGTGTCCTGGACGCTCGAGGGGAGTCACGGCGCGCGTAGGCTCGACGCATGGCATCCGTCCGCTACGTCGCGATCGGCGACTCGTTCACCGAAGGAGTCGGCGACGAACTCCCCGATGGCACCGTGCGGGGGTGGGCCGATCTCGCGGCCCAGGGATGGGCGGATGCCGCGGGCGAGCCGATCCAGTACGCCAATCTCGCGATCCGCGGCAAGCTCATCCAGCCCATCGTCGAGCAGCAGCTCGAACAGGCGTTGGCCCTGCGCCCGACCCATCTGTCGTTCAACGGCGGAGGGAACGACATGCTGCGCCCGCGAGCCGACCTCGAGCGGATCGTCGGATTCTTCGAGCATGTCCTGCGGCGCTGCGACGAGGAGGGGGTGCAACTGATCGTGCTGTCGGGCGCGAACCCCTCGGCCGGGCTGCCGCTCGGACGCGTGCTGCAGATGCGCGGCAATCGCCTGTCGACGGCTGTGGAGGAGCGTCTGGCGCCACGTCCGGACGTCATCACGGCGTACAACTGGTTCGACCGCGAGCTCGCCGGGGGAGAGTTCTGGTCCGTCGACCGCTTGCACATGAACCCCCGCGGACACCACCGGGTCGCCGCGCGCGTCATCGAGGCGGTCGGCCTGTCCGCGCCGCGCGAGTGGTGGCATCTGCGCGACATCCCCGAGGTCGAGCGGTTGAAAGGTTCCGCGTACTACCGCGAGCACGTCGCCCCGTGGGTGCGACGGCGACTCGCCGGCACCTCCTCGGGCGATGGGCGTGCACCCAAATTCGGCGGCGACTGGGTCGAGCTGCGCCCGGGCGGCTGAGCGGATGCCACGGGCTGGGCGTGCGGGGGCATGGCCCTACCCGTGAGCCACGGGCGCGCGACCCCCTGGCGCTCCGGCAGCCCTCTGCCTAGGATCGCCCGATGTCCCCCTCGAACGCGCGCATCCTGGCCCTTTCCGGCACCGCGATCGCGCTCGGCGCCCTGACGGGGTGCACGGGCGCGGAGGCGGAACCCCCCTCGGCGGTTCCTCTCACCCCCTCGCCGACGGTGCCCACGACGACGGCCCCGCCGACCCCGGACCCGTGGGCGGGGTACTTCGACGACGAGGTCGCCGACGCGAAGGTGGGGGAGTACCTCTGGCAGTCGTGGGGGACCTTCGGCGACAGCGGCCAGGTGGCCCCGCACCGGAGCGACAACCAGACCATCGATCCGGGCAGCTACACCGTCACTCTCGAGTGCGCGGGTCCCGAGATGATGACCGGGCGCATCTCGACGTCGGCGGGCACCCCGGTCGTCGACCCCCTCTCCGTCTCCTGCATGGCCGCGACACCCGTGCCGGTGGAGCTCCCCGAGAGGGGTCTCCTCGTCGAGCTCGACAGCGGCCGCGCCCCCGGGGCGTTCCTCATCCGCGTGGCGAGGGTCGAGTGACAGCGGTCGTTCGTCAGGCCACGGGCGCAGAAGCCCGGCACATAGCATCCGGACAACCGCAGCCGCCACAATGACCACATGACAACTGCACTCGTCACCGGTACTTCCAGCGGCATCGGCCTCCACACCGCGATCGGCCTCGCGCGAACAGGCGTCGCCGTCATCGCGACCGTCCGAGAACCGAGCCGCGCCGACGAGCTTCGCGCCGCCGCCTCCGCGGCGGGGGTGGAGCTGGACATCCGCGGGCTCGACGTCACCGACGCCGACGGTGCGCGTGATCTCGTCGCCGGTGCCGGCCCCCTCGACATCCTCGTGAACAACGCGGGCCGCGGGGCCGTGGGCACTCTCGAACAGCTCACCGACGAAGACCTGCAGGCACAACTCGACACGAACTATCTGTCCGTCGCCCGCCTCACCCGTCTGGTCCTGCCCGCCATGCGCGAACGGGGGAGCGGACGGATCGTGACCGTCACGAGCGTCGGGGGCGCCGTGGGCCAGCCGTTCTCCGACGCGTACTGCGCCGCGAAGTTCGCCGTCGAGGGGCTCATGCAGTCCCTCGCCCCCGTGGTCGCCCCCTTCGGCATCGACGTGTCGATCGTCGAGCCCGGCGCGGTCGCGTCGTCGTTCACCTCCTCGGTCGATCGGGCGGAGCCGGGACCCTACGCGGCCCTCCAGCAGGCGTACCTCGACCGGGCGGCGACCTCGTTCGCGAGCGCGCAGTCGGCGGAGGATGCCGCGGAGACCGTCATCGAGGCAGCCGTCACCGACGCTCCGCGGTTCCGGTGGCAGACCTCGGAGTCCGCGCTGCGGTTCGCGGGTCTCTCCCTCGCCGACCTCAGCGGCTCGCGCGTTCTCGACGTGACCTCGCACTGGGTGCGCTGACCGTCCGCCGGGCGACGGTGCGTGCCGTCGCCCGGCGCGGTCTCACGGCGTGGCGTAGTTCGCGATCAGGTTGTCGACCATCCAGTCGTTCGACTGCGTACGGGCGGCCGAGCCGGTGAACTGCGCGTCCGAGATCAGCAGGTACTTCGTGGGGTCCGCGCCGTCGTTCCAGGTCGGATCGACGGCGAGCCACTTCCCGTCCACCTGGACCTTGTTCCAGGCATGCCCGCCGCCGTCGAGCACATCGCCGGTCACGACGACGGAGGGGACGCCCGCGGCATCCATCAGGGCCTTGTACGCGGCGGCGTAGCTCGCGCACACACCGGTGTTGCCGTTCTCCGACAGCAGCACGCCGCTCGGGTCCCACGCGTGCGCGAATCCGGACGGGAACCCGAGGGTCGCCTTGCCCGCCTCGAGGGCAGCCTTGTCGTAGCTCGCGGTGTCGACGAGCCACTGGTTCAGAGCGCCGGCCTTGTCTGCCGCGCTCATGTCGGACGTCGTGACCTTCGCGACGGCATCTCCCACGACGGAGGCGATCTCGCCCTGCATCCGCTTCGTCGTCTCCGCATCGTTCGCGTAGCTGACGTAGACGATGTCGCCCTTCACGGTGTACCCGCGATAGCCGAGCACATAGGGGTTCTGGTAGACCGCTTCGCCGATCGCGTCGCTGAGCTCCGGCATCCCGGCGCGATCCACATAGGCCGAGACGTCGATCGCGTCTTCGCGCGCGACGAGATTCGCGGCGAGGTATCTCGTGAACTCGTCGGTGGCGGAAACGGGGTAGTCGACATCGGGTGCCGTGGTCGACGGCGTGTACTGGCTGGGATCGCCCTGGATGGGCGCGGAGATCGTCGTGACCTGGGGGAGTCCTGTCGTGGGCAGCTCGGCCTTCACCCGCTCGTTGAAGGCGTTGATCTGCGCTTTCGCCGCGTCGACGTCCCTGACCGTGAGGTACATCGGCCATCCGAGACCGGTGCCCAGCCCGCTCAGGTGCATCCGCACGCCCTCTTTCTGCAGGGCCACGTCATCGGGGTCGATGTAGGCCGCCGTCTGGCGCGTCGCCCCGTCGACGGACGTGAAGAAGAAGCGGGTCGAGATCTTGTCGAGAGAGTCGACGATCTGCCCGTTGGGGAACTGCTGCTTCTTGAGGGAGAGCGGGATCTCCTGGGGGAGCGATGCCGCGACGGTGTTGGCATCGGTCGGCTGCATGGCCGAGAAGCCCGTCCCGTCCGTGGCGATCACACCGTACTCGTACTCGCTCGTGTCGTTGTCGAGCGCGTTCACGGCGCCGCCGTTGTCTGCCTGCCCCTCGATCTCGGCGGCGCTCCACATCGCGTACGTCCGAAGGCCCTGGTTCTGCTCCTGCTCCACCGTCTCGCGCTCGCCGGAGAAGGGATCCCTGATCGGGGGAGACCACGTCGGAACCTTCGTCGAGCCGACCAGCCACACTTGCCGGCGCTCGCCGTCCCACGACGACACCGCGACGAGGTACTCCGTCGCTCCCGGCACGGCGTCCCACGACATCTGGAGCGTGCCGTTGGGGTTGACGCCGTAGTTCACCTGCGGCATCGCCAGGGGCCGCTTCACGCGGAAGGGGTGCACGATCGGCTTCTCGAGCGGGGCGCCGGCGTTGTCGAGCTTCTGCACGAGGTAATACGTGTCGTGCACGCCCCACGCCGATCGGCCGCCGTTCACCTCGAACTCGCGATCGTCGGGATTGTCGATCGTGTCCGTCTCCCAGTGGAATCGGAGATTCGCGGCACCGAGCCCCGGGCTGATCTCCACGTCGCGGTCGCCCTGGTACGCGCGGTAGTCGGCGTGATGGGTGAGGCTGGAATCCGTGAACAGCTCGAAGGCGAAAGTGGTGTCGCGTTCGTCGCCGTTCTCGGCCGCCTTCGCATCGAGGTCGTAATCGGCGGGGAATGTGAACGTCTGGTTGATATCGACGTTGTCCTGAAGCGGCGCCCACGCATAGGCCCAGTCGTCCTGCGTGGTGAGCTGAGGGCCCGTCAAAGCGGGCAGGCCCCACACGAAGAACGCCGCTACGGCGACGACGAGGGCGGAGAATCCGCCCACGAGACCGACGATGAGGCCGGTGCGGCGCTTCCTCGGCGGATTCTGGGCTCCGGATGCCGAGCCCGCGGCTTCCTGTCCGGTCGCCGCCGCGACGCCGGGCTGAGCGGCCGCAGCGTTGTCAGCGGAAACCAGGGGGTGGAGGTGCTCCGTCCATCGCCCGTCGCGCCAGTAGCGCAGCTGCGTGCCCGGGCTGGCGGGATCGGGATACCAACCGTCGGGAGGCGAAGCGTCGCTCATCGTCATCCGTTTCTTCCGTCTGTGCAAAGGCCCGCCGTATTTTACGAAATCGGCGTGAATGGCGACGAGGAGGTGAACCGTGCGCGTCTCTCGGTCTTTCTCCCGAGCCTTTCCGGTTTCGCACGGGGAATGCGTCTGCGGGACGGGTACCGGCCGTCGTTCTGACGGCATCCCGTTCGAGCAGGACTCGAGGTGAAGGAGGGCGATTCCTGCCCAAACTGACATAATGTGCATTATCGGCTTATCTGCGATGACGCGGAAAAGAGTCCTGCACGCGCGCAGCACCGCATTATGTCCCTCGCGCCGAGATCGCACCACCCCCGGTTTCCCACACTCCGGCGCGCGTACGTTCCGGAGAGGGAAAGGTGCCACGCGCACGTCCCACATCGACGAACCGAAGGACCTGATGAGCCAGTCGATCGACGCCGCGATGCTGCACTCCGGCGACATTCTCGGCGGGCGCTACATCCTGTCCGAACGCATCGGCGCCGGTGGCATGGGACGCGTCTTCCGCGCGCGCGACACGGTGCTGGGCCGCGACGTGGCGATCAAACTGTTCCACACCGATCACACGGGCGAACTCGAGCCCTCGCGTCGCCTGTCCGAAGCACGCGTGCTGGCCGCCTTCGACCACCCATCGCTCGTCACGCTGTACGACGCGCGTCTGGACAACGGCGATCACATCTACCTCGTCATGGAGTTCGTCGACGGGCCGTCTCTCCAGCGCCGGATCGAACAGGACGCGCTCGAACCCGCGTTCGTCGCCGCCCTCCTCGCCGATCTCGCCCGGGGCCTCGCCGCGGTGCACGCCACCGGGGTCGTCCACCGCGACGTGAAGCCGTCGAACGTTCTCCTGCGCCCCACGCGGCACTCCCCGTACGGCTTCGAGGCGGTGCTCGCCGACTTCGGCGTCGCCCACCTCATCGACGCCGCCCGTCTGACGACCCCGGGAACCGTGATCGGCACGGCCGCGTACCTCGCCCCCGAGCAGGTCCGCGGCGAGGCTCCTCGCCCCGCCTCCGACATCTACGCCCTCGGGCTGCTCACGATCGAGGCGCTCACGCGCCTCCCCCCGTACGGCGGAGGAACCCTGCAAGAGACAGTGCTGGCACGCCTGTCCCGCGCGCCGACGATCCCGCCTGCCCTCGGGAGCGAATGGACGTCCCTGCTCACCGCGATGACCGCTCTTGACCCATCCGATCGCCCGACGGCCACGGTGGTCGCCGACCGCGCGACGGTCTTGGCCCGCGCCGCGCAGACCGGGATTGCGGATGCCACCGAGCTCGACATCCTCGACCTCTTCGGCCTCGAGACGGCCCCGTGGACGCCCCTGCCCGACGCCGAGACCGCCCCCGCTGCGGCCACCCCGGCCGACGCGCCCTCAGCTCCCGCCGCGCGGAGACGATCCGCACCCCGCAGACGCCCCACGATCCGGGCCTCCTGGCTGGGTGCCGCAGCCCTGGCCGTGGCCCTCATCGTCGGCGGACACGTCCTCGCCCTGTCTCTCTTCGCACCCCGCCAACAGGTGACCGAGATCGCTCCCTCGCCCGCACCGAGCGCGCCGGCCGCGCAACAGGTCGCCGTCACCGATCCGCGCTGACGAACCGGCGACGGCGACGGCGCACAGCCCCTCACGGGTCTGCGCGCGGCTGCTCAGCGCATAACGAGGGTCTGCGTGCGCACGCCCATCTTCTGCGCGACGCTCTGCGCCGAGCCGTCCGAGACCATGGCCCAGTTCTTGCCGAGCAGGTAGCTCGTGACCTCGCCGCTCTTCACGACCGTCTGAGCGTCGAACCACTTCTGCGCCTCGTCGGGCGTGGCGAAGACCGCGATGGTCTGCGTCCGCCCGGACACCCCGGCGCAGTCGATGGACGACGTGGCGAGCGACAGACCGGAGTCCGTGGGGTTCGCGCAGGTGCCGCCCGCGGCGACGTACGCATCGACGACGGCCTGAGCGGTGTCGAAGCTCGACGCGTTCGCATCGTCGATGACGGCCGCGTCCTTTTCGAGGTCCGCAGCGAAGTCGTCGTCATCATCGTCATCGTCGTCGACCTGCGCGCTCGACGACGGGGCCGCCTTCGGCGCGTCGCCGCCGGTCGCCGGTGCCGGGCTCGAGCATCCGGTCAGTCCGAACGCGGCCGCGGCCACGATGATCGTGGCGCCCAGCACCCAAGGCGTCTTCTTCTCCTGCAACGTGCGCACGTGTCTCCCTTTCGTTGGCGGACGACCCGCGGACTCTCCCCGGTCCGCGGCCGTCAGCCGATGCTATCGGCGGCCCGCCGGCGCGCACGGCCCGCGCCGTGTAACGATTCGATCGCGCGACGATCCCACTACGCTCGAGGGGATGCCTGTCCCCGCTCCCGCGCCCTCTCCCCCGGTCCGCGCGTGACCGGCGTGTTCACCGGCTTCGCGGTCGTCGGGCTCGCCGTGGTCGTCGGCTACGTGATCGCCCGGATCGATCTGCTGGGTCCCCACGCGCGCCACGTCCTGAGCCGCTTGACGTTCTTCGTCCTCTCGCCGTTCCTGCTGTTCACCGTGCTCGCGACGGCCGATGTGGCCACCCTGTTCTCGGCGCTACTGCCCGTATCCATGATCACCGCGGCCGCCATCATCGGCGTGTACGCCCTCGTCTCGGCGCTTTTCCTCCGGCGTCGCGTCGGCGAGACGGTCATCGGCGCCCTGTCGGCGGGACAGGTGAACAGCAATAACATCGGCATCCCGATCTCGCTCTACATGCTCGGCAACGCGGCCTACTCGGCCCCGGTCATCCTCTTCCAGTTGCTCGTGCTCATGCCCATCGCCCTGTCGATCCTGGATGCCGCGACCTCGGGCTCGCGCTCGCCGTGGCGCATCCTCCGGCAGACGGCGAAGAACCCCATGCTCATCGGTTCGGCTCTGGGCGTCCTCGTCGCGGTGCTCGACATCGACCTGCCCCCGATCGTGTTCGACCCGCTGCACCTCATCGCCGGCGCGTGCGTCCCGGTGCTGCTCATGTCGTACGGCATGTCGCTCTACGGTCAGCGCGTGCTCACGGAGCCCGGTCGCCGCCTCGACGTGGTCATCGCCTCCGCCCTCAAGCTCGTCGCGATGCCCGCGCTGGCATGGCTGGTCGCGACGTGGTTCGGCCTCCCCGCCGATCAGGTGTTCATCGTGGTCGTCCTGGCAGCCCTCCCGACCGCGCAGAACGTCTTCAACTTCGCCCAGCGCTACGGCGTCGGCGAGATCCTTTCGCGCGACGTCGTGTTCATCTCGACAGTCGGATGCCTCCCCGTGCTGTTCACTGTCGCCCTCCTGCTCGACCACTCCCCCGCGTGACCGCCGAAGACGACGCGTTGGCGGGAGTCTGACCCTCGGGTCTAGGGTGAGGATTGTTCTCAGCTTTCACTCAGAAAGGCTCGCCATGTCGCCCTCGTCCACGACCAGCCCCGTTGTCGGCGCCGTCCGCACCGCCCTCGGGATCAGCGGCGCGCTGTCGCTCGTCATCGGCCTGCTGATCCTCATCTGGCCGGGCCGTACCGCACAGGTCGCGGTCGGCATCATCGCGGTCTACGTCATCATCGCGGGCCTGGTGAACATCGGCATCGGCCTGTTCTGGCGGTCCGGGTGGGCGCGCATCGGCTACATCGCGCTCGGCGTGCTGTTCATCGTCGCGGGCATCTTCTCGTTCGCGAACCTCGCGGCCGCAGCCGCGTGGTTCGGCGTCTTCATCGGCACTCTCATCGGCATCCTGTGGATCATCGAGGGCGCCGTCTCGCTCACCACGGCGAGCCACGACTCCAAGGCCCGCGGATGGACGATCTTCTTCGCGATCGTCAGCATCCTCGCGGGGATCTTCGTGCTCATCGCTCCCCTGTTCGCCGGCCTCACGCTCTTCCTGCTCATCGGTATCTCGCTCGTGATCCTCGGCGTCTTCCAGATCGTCCGGGCGACCCAGTTCGGCAAGGTCGCGTAGACCAGACAGGGGAAGGGGCCGGATGCCATGGCATCCGGCCCCTTCCCCTGTCACGCTCCCGCGTCAGTCGGTGGGCAGGTACCGACGCCACCAGTCGAGGACCGCGTCGAAGCGCTGCACCCGATGCTGGGGGCGGCCGCCGCGCGTGAGCTCGTGATCCTCGCCGGGGAAGATCAGCATCTCCGCCTCGGTCCCCTGCTGCTTCAGCGCCGCGTAGTAGCGCGTCGCCTGCTCGAGCGGACAGCGGAAGTCGAGCTCCGAGTGCAGCACGAGCGTGGGCGTCGTGACCCGATCGACCACCGCCATCGGGCTCTGCGCCGCGATCTGCGCGGGGTCGGTGCCGACGTACTCCTGACCGAAGAACGAGCCGATGTCGCTCGATCCCGGGAACGCGGTCGGGTCGAGGAACCCGCGCTCCACGATCGCACCGGCGAAGCGGTGGTCGTGGGCGATGACCCAGGCCGTCATGTACCCGCCGTAGGAGCCGCCCATCACGCCCACCCGGTCACCGTCGAGGCGCGGGTCGGCGGAGACGACACCGTCGAAGAAGTCCATGACGTCGAAGAAGTCGAGCGTTCCCATCCGCTGCCGGATCGATCGACCGTGCTCCCGGCCGTAACCGGCGCTTCCGCGAGGGTTGCTGTAGACCACCGCGTAGCCGGCATCGACGAGCACCTGCGTCTCGTCGAACACGTGCACGCCGTACGACGCGTAGGGCCCACCGTGGATCTGCAGGATGACCGGGAACGGCCCCTCCCCCTCGGGCACGGCGACCCATCCGTGCACGGGGTAGCCGTCCCGGCCGGTGATCTCGTGCTCGACGGGAATGACGACTCCCCGCTCGCGCACCGTCACACCGAAATCGGTCACGGCATGCACGCCCGTGACGGCATCCACGACGACGAGTTCGCCGAACGACTCGGGCGAGGCGACGGATGCCACGACCCGGCCGTTCGCCGCAGCGTGGCCGTTGGCCTCGAGGTCTCCCCCGAGCAGCTCGACGACCTCGCCCCCACGCGTGACGCGCAGCAGGCGCAGCCGACCGCGGGTGCGGTCCTGCACGATCGCGTCGACACCGTCGAACGAGATGTGGCTGCCGCCCTCGCCGAGATCGATCGTCTCGGGGTCGGTGAGGCGACGCGGGCCGGCGGCCTCGAGCGCGAAGAGCGCGACCCCGGGCGCGACGAAGTCGACGCCCTCGGGGCCGACGTCGTTCGCGAGCACGAACACGGTGCCGTCGGGAGCGGTGGCGACCTCGGAGATCGAGAGGTCGGCGTCGCGACCCAGCACCTCGCGCTCGGCGCCGCCGTCGACGCTCACCGCGACGAGCCTGTCGCGCAGGTCGCGTCGATCGGCCTCGATGACGTCGGGCACGCTGAGCAGCTCGGTACCGTCACGCGTCCAGACGACGCCGTTCCAGCTCGTCTCGCCCTCGGTGAGGCGGACGGCCTCCGCGGCGACGACCCGCTTCTCTGGCTCGTCGAGCGCCGGGGCCGGCGCGTAGAACGGCTCCGCATCGGTCGAGGGCACGTCCACGACGAAGAGTCGGGCCGGCCGATCGAGATACCCGAGACCGTTCGCGTGCCACCGGATGCCGGTGATCCGACGCGGCGGTTCGGCGGCGGCATCCCGTCCCTCGACCGTGCCGTATCGGCCGGGTTCGGGAACGCGCGCTGTGAAGGCGAGACGCGTGCCGTTGGGCGACCATGAGAGATCGGTGACGCCCCCGGCCTGGTCGGTGACCTGGACGGGCTCGCCTCCGGTCGCTGCGACGACGAACACCTGAGCGCGACCCCGCTCGTCCGCCCGGAGAAAGGCGATCGTGGCGTCGTCGGGCGAGAGCCGCGGCGACCGGTCGGCCACACCGCGGGTCAGACGTCGCGGGCGGCCGTCGGGCAGCTCGACGCGCCAGAGCTGGCCGACGCCGCGGTCCGCGGCGAGGTCGGGACGCGAGGTGGCGAAGACGGCGAAGCCTGCGTCGGACGAGAGGGTCGGGCGACCGACCGAGATCAGCGCCTCGATGTCGACGGGGCGCATGCTCACTCGCCTCCGAACGAGCCCGTGTCTCCGACGAGGCGGGTGTTGTCGGCCGGCACCGGGTCGACGGCCGCGCGGGCGACCTCGGCGGCGAACTCGGAGACGTTGTAGAGCTTGCCCGCGTCCTCGCGGCGCGCCGAGATGGCACCCGGGTTCGCCCGCTCGAGCAGGGTCGCCGTGATGGTGCCCTCGATCATGTCGCCGGAGACGACGGTGAAGCCGATGCCGCGCTCCTCGAGAGCCGGGATCTTCTCGCGCAGCGCGTCCTCGCCGGCGCGCTTCGAGAGAGCGACCGGCTCGTACTCGGGCATCGTCGGGGTGGTGCGGATGAAGTGCGCCTGGTGGCTGGTGACGAACACCACGCGCGCGTCGTCCGTGAGCAGGGGCAGGGCCGTCTCGAGCACGTTGACCTGCGCGTCGCGGTTGAGCAGCAGGGCGTAGTCCTCGGCCATGCCCGACTCCATGCCGCCCGAAGCGTTGAGCACGAGGATGTCGAGACCGCCGAAGGTGCGCTCGACCTCGTCGAACATGGCCGTGACGGATGCGGGATCCGTGAGGTCGGCCCCGACGACGAGCGCCTCGACGCCCAGCTCCCGAAGCTGCGTCGCGAGCTTCTCGGCACGCGGGGCCTTGTTGCGGAAGTTGATGACGACGTTCGCCCCGGCCTCGGCGAAGTAGCGGACGGTGTCGGCGCCGATGCCGCGCGACGAGCCGGTGACGAGGGCGGTCTTGCCGCTCAGGGAGCCGGACGGAAGGGTCTGGGACACGGATTCTCCTGACGATTCGTGATCGAGCCGCGCGCCGACGAGGGCGCAGGCGACCTTCCCACCCTACCGAGCCGGACCGGCTCCGCTCCGGGGCGCCGACGCGTCACGAGCGTGTCGGACCCGCGTGCTACGTTCGGCCGCGGAGGCCCCCGACATGATTCGCTCGATCGCGCCGCGTCATCCGTACTTCGCCGCCGGCGATCCCCCGCGGGTGCTCGCGCACCGCGGTCTCGTCACCGCGGAGGCCGCGGCGTTGGGAATCGTCGACAACTCCTTCGCGGCGGTCGCCGAGGCTCATGCCGCCGGCCTCGTCTACGTCGAATCCGATTGCCACCTGACGGCCGACGGAACGGTCGTGCTGTTCCACGACGAGGATCTGGAGCGCGTCGCCGGCGACCCGCGCCGGATCTCCGACGTCCGACTGCACGAGCTCGAAGAGGTGATGTCCGACCGGGGCGGGCTGATCACGCTCGACCAGGCGCTGGACGCCTTCCCCGAAACCCGCTTCAACCTCGACGTCAAGGCCGAGGCCGCCGCCGAGGCCGTCGGCCGTCTCGTCGCCCCTCACGCGCACCGCGTCCTCCTGACGAGCTTCTCGGACGATCGCCGCCGTCGAGCCCTCCTCGCCGCCGCGCGAGCCGGTGCGGCCCTCGCTCCCGCCACGTCGCCCGGGTCTGCGACGGTCGCCCGGATCGTCGCCGCCGTCGCCACGGGTATCGTCCCCCTCGCGCGTCGAGCTCTCCGAAGCGTCGATGCTCTCCAGATCCCGGAGCGACAGGGGCGCCTGCGCGTGGTGTCCCCTCGTCTGATCGCGGCCGCCCACGCGGCGGGTGTGGAGGTGCACGTCTGGACCGTCAACGACGAAGACGACATGACGCGCCTTCTCGATGCCGGCGTGGACGGGCTCGTGACCGACCGCGGTGACGTCGCCCTCGCGCTGGTGAACAGCCAATGAACGCGAGGTGTGCTGAGCATCGCCTGTGAGTTCTGCCAGGACGCGCTCATTTCGAATAAAGCGCACAGGTGCGGTCGTTATACATGGGGACCGACGAGAGGACCACACAATGGCAGATCGCAGTCTTCGAGGCATCCGACTCGGCGCACAGAGCCTTCAGAGCGAAGACGGGGTCGTGTTCCACGACCGCGCGCAGCACACCTACGCCTGCAGCACGTGCGGGCGCGAAACCGTTCTGACCTTCGCGGCCGACGCCGAGGTTCCGCCGTCCTGGGAGTGCCGCACCTGTGGTGCAGAGGCTCTCCTGCGGATCGGTGAAGGAACCGCGACCGTCGACCACAGCGACGACAAGGCACCGCGCACGCACTGGGACATGCTCCTGGAGCGCCGCACGATCCCCGAACTCGAGGAGCTGCTCGAAGAGCGCCTCGCGTTCGTCCGCGCGCGCCGCGGAGCGGGAGAACAGAAGATCAGCGCCTGACGCTGACCACCGAGTTCAGACGTCGATCCCTCCGGGGGTCGGCGTCTTTCTCGTTCTCCGCGACTGCAGCGCGACCACCGCACCCAGGACCACCAGGACGAGTAGCGACCCCCCGCCCAGCACGACCTTGACCGCGGGACCGATCACGACCGCGGGAGTGAGTCCCGTACGCAGGGGAACGTCGGTGAGCATGTGCCCGGCGACATCGACCGGGAGCTGATCGAGAGTGGATCCGTCGGGAGCGATGACCTGACTCGTGCCGACGGTCGAGATGTTCACCACGGAGCGGCCCGTCTCGATGGCGCGCATGCGGGCGAAGGCCAGCTGCTGAAGGTTTTCGTCGGTGCCCCGGAAGTCCGCGTTGTTCGTCTGGAACATGTAGATCTCGGCGCCGTCCGAGGCGCCGTCCCACACGACGTCGTCGTAGATCACGTCGAAGCAGATCGCGAGGCCCACCCCGATGCCATCGAGGTCGATCAGCGGCCGCGCGGTGCCCGGGGTGTACTCCCGGCCGATCAGCCCGATCAGGTCGGGAGCGAACGGCTCCCAGAACGCGCGGTCCGGAACGTACTCGCCGAACGGCACGGGATGCCGCTTGTCATACGTCTGCGCCGGCCCGCCCTCAGCCGTCCACAACAGGGACGAGTTGAACAGTTCGCGTCCCCTCTCGGTGACCGCGGACACGATCAACGGAGCGTCCACGCGGCGCGAGAGCTCATCGAGCACCTCGGACGTCTGGGAGGACGTCGTCGGATCGGAGTCGACGCCGCCCTCCGGCCACAGCAGCACGTCCATGTCCTGCCCGAAGAGGGGAGCGGATGCCGCGAGCTGCGCGTTCAGCACCGCACCTCGCGCGCGCTGATCGAAGTAACCCGCGGGGCCGTTCCCCTGGACGGCGCCGACGCGCATCGACCCGGCCGCCGTCGTGGGGAACTGCGGCAGAGCGACGAGGACGACCAGCAGCACGGCCGCGGGGATCGCGCGCCGGAGATCCCGGAGCCGCCCGGCCCGGACGAGTTCGATCACCATCGCGCACAGCGCCACGACGAGGAACGTCAGCCCGGACATCCCGACCCACGAGGCGACCTCCGCGAACGGGCCGTTCACCTGGGACACCCCGATGCGCCCCCACGGGAATCCCCCGTAGGGCCACGACCCGACGATCTGCTCGCGCAGGGTCCAGAGGCCCGCGACGAGCGCGGGAAGCAGCAGGAGGCGGCCGACGAGCCCCGGCGCGACGCGGGGCAGCCACCGGTAGGCCAGCGCGATCGGGACCGCGAAGACCGCGGTCAGCAGCGCCTCCAGCGTCGACAGCGCGATCCACGGGATGGGTCCGAGATAGCGTGCGGTGAAGAGGAGGTTGACCGAGAAGAACGTCAGACCGAAGAGCAGTCCCACCAACGCCGCCGACCAGAAGCGACGTCCGGCGAGGGCGATGAGCGCCAGGGCGACGGCGGGGAAGGCCGTCGGCCACCACGCGAGCGCGGGGTACGCCGTAACGAGCAGGAGACCCGCTGCGGCCGAGAGGGGCGCGGCGACCGCCAACGGGACGATCGGTCGCGGCGAGACGGCGAGGGGCACCCCTCCAGCCTAAATCGCGGCGACGAGGAGCGCGCTCACGCGGAGGTGTAGGCGACGATTCCGCGACGCACCGCGTCGAGGGCCGTGCGGGCGGTCTTCGCGAGCTTCGGCTCGGCGACGAGCGAGATCTGATCGAGCAGGTCGATGGTCTGCTTGGCCCAGCGGACGAAATCCCCCGCGGCCATGTCGGCGAGCGTCAGGACGCTGTCCAGGGGAAGGCCCTTCGCCCAGGCGTGCATCGCCGGGGCGAGGCCCGAGGCGGGCGCCTCGGACCCGGGAAGCCGGTGGTCGCGCTCGAGGTCGTCCAGCTCCTGCCACAGCGTCTGCGTGGCGTCCAGGGCTCCACGGAAGGCCCCGCGAGGCAGTCCTCGCTCGCCGGGTCCCGCCTCGTCGCGTCGCGGTTCGTACACGAGGCAGCAGGCCAACGCCGCCAGCGACGGAGCGTCGAGGTCGTCCCACAGGCGCTGGCGCAGCGACTCGGCGACGAGCAGATCGCGCTCCCCGTAGATGCGGCGCATCGTGCGTCCGGCCGGCGTGAGAACCGTCCCTCCGCCTTCTTCGATCGCCACGTATTCGAGCGTCGCGAGCACCTCGACGACCCGGTCGAAGACGCGCGCCACCGTTCCGGTGCGCTGGTCGATCTGCTGCCGCGTCTTGTCGGTGGTGCGCTTCAGCTTCCAGTACCGCTCGGCCCACCGTGCGTGCGCCTCGCGATCAGGGCACGAGTGACAGGGATGCCGCTGCATCCGCCGCCGGAGGGACTGGATCTGCTGCTGACGCTCGTCGCGCAGGCGTCGGGGCGCCGTGGCATCTCGTCGATTGATCTTCTCGAGGTCGCTGAGCTCGCGGCGGATCGTGGAGTACTCGCGGAAGTCTCCGCGGTCGCAGGTCATCGCGGTCTGGTAGCCGGAGAGGGACTCCTCGGCCTCTTTCACCTGACGCGCCAGCCCGACGACGGAGCGATCGGCCTGGAACTGCGCGAACGACGACTCGAGGATCTCGCGGGCTCGCGACCGCCCGAACTGGTCGATGAGGTTGACCGCCATGTTGTACGTCGGCCGGAAGCTCGAGTTGAGCGGGTAGGTGCGCCTCGAGGCGAGGGATGCCACGGACTGGGGGTCGAGACCCTCCGTCCACTGCACGACGGCGTGACCTTCGACATCGATCCCGCGGCGGCCCGCTCGACCGGTGAGCTGCGTGTACTCCCCCGACGTGATCGCGACGCGGGCCTCTCCGTTGAACTTCTCGAGTTTCTCGAGCACGACGGTGCGCGCGGGCATGTTGATGCCGAGCGCCAGCGTCTCGGTGGCGAAGACGACCTTGACGAGTTTGCGCCGGAAGAGTTCCTCGACGACCTCTTTGAAGGCCGGGAGGAGCCCGGCGTGGTGCGAGGCGATGCCGCGTTCGAGGTTGTCGCGCCACTCCCAGAAGTGCAGGACGGCGAGGTCTTCGTCTTTGAGCGTGAACGTCAGTTCGTCGACGATCTGGCGGATCTCGACGCGTTCCTCGGCCGAGGTGAGGCGCACATTCGCACGGCGCAGCTGCTGCACGGCGGCATCGCAACCGGCGCGACTGAAGATGAAGAAGATCGCCGGCAGGAGGTGATTGCGCTGCAGCAGCTCGACCACCTCGGGGCGGTCGATGCGCTCGATGCGCGATCCCTGCGACGGCCGCACGGGCTTGTGACCACCGCGACGCTGGTGCGCGTGGCGTGGTCCGCCCGCGTGGCGCTGCGAGCGGTACTCCTGGGCACGGCGGTTGTTCTCGTATCCCCCGGCGTTGCCGCCCCGGATCCGCAGGAGCTCTTGATTGACCTGCGCCGTTGCGACGCCCGCACGATCGTCGAACAGGGGC
Source organism: Microbacterium testaceum (assembly GCF_001476655.1). Classification (GTDB taxonomy): domain Bacteria; phylum Actinomycetota; class Actinomycetes; order Actinomycetales; family Microbacteriaceae; genus Microbacterium; species Microbacterium testaceum_C. The sequence goes on from NZ_LDRT01000002.1 coordinate 66,286, forward strand.
AGGAGATCGCCGCGCACCAGCACGTGTTGTTCGAGCGGGACGGGCCGCGTCTCGGAGACGATGACCTCGGTGTCGCCGCGCACGGTATCGAGCCAGTCGCCGAACTCCTCGGCGTTCGACACGGTCGCCGACAGCGAGACGAGCTTCACCGAGCGCGGGAGGTGGATGATCACTTCTTCCCACACCGCCCCACGGAAGCGGTCGGCGAGGTAGTGCACCTCGTCCATGACGACGAAACGGAGACCGCGCAGTGCCGGGGAGTCGGCGTAGAGCATGTTGCGCAGGACCTCGGTCGTCATGACGACGATGCGCGCGGAAGCATTGATGTTCGTGTCACCGGTGAGCAGGCCGACTTCGTCGTCGCCGTAGACCTCTTGCAGCTCGTGGAACTTCTGGTTCGACAGCGCCTTGATCGGCGTCGTGTAGAAGGCCTTGTCCCCGGGTTCGAGCATCGCGAGATGGATCGCGAATTCACCGACGATGGTCTTACCGGCACCCGTCGGCGCCGCGACGAGCACGCTGCGTCCGTCCTCGAGGGCGTGGCATCCGGCGATCTGGAAGTCGTCGAGTTCGAAGCTCTGCGACTCGGCGAAGTCGGCGGTATGGGGGTGAGCGGAACGGGCCGAAGCCCGCGCGAAGCGATCAGCCGGGCTGAGTCCGCTCACGCCCTCGGTCCCAAAAGGCCCTCCGCGGCCATTCGGCGAGCCTTGCGACGATCGAACAGCATCGACACCCCGGCGGCCGCGAAGAAGAGCACGATCAGGATGCCCGCGAGCATCAGCATGCTCACGATGTCGGCGGCCGGGGTGGCGAGGGCCGAGAACAGCGTCGCGATGAGGATCGCGACGCGCCACCCCTTGAGGATGGCCTTGCCGCTCATGACGCCGGCGACGTTCAGGGCCACGAGAAACACCGGGAGGACGAAGGCCACACCGATGACCAGCATCAACTTGAAGACGAAGTCGTAGTAGTCGGCCGCGTTGTAGAGGTTCGCCGCGCCGTCGGGCGTGAAGCTCCACATCAGCTGAATCACGTGGGGGACGATCATGACCCCCACGTAGCATCCGCCGAAGAACAGCGGCACCGCGGACGCGACAAAACCGATTGTGTACCGGATCTCTTTCCGCGTGAGACCGGGCATGATGAAGGCCCAGATCTGCCAGAGCCAGATCGGGGCCGACAGGAAGATGCCGATCGTGAAGGCGATCCGCATGCGGAGGTCGAACGCGGAGGTCACCGCCCCGAAGTTGATCGCAGAGAGGTTGTCGCCACGTTCCAGCGCGATCTGTCGCACGGGAGCGGTGATCCACTCGATGATCGGCGACGTGATGGCGAACGCGATGATCATCCCGACGATCAGCGCCGCCGCGGCGATCATCAGGCGCTTGCGCAGCTCGATGAGATGAGCGCCGATCGACATGCGCTTGTCGCGCCGCGGGCCCTCCGGCACGTCGATCCGCGGCGGTCCTGCCGTTGTCACGCCTTAAACGGAGGTGTCGTTCGGCTTGCGCTGCTCGGGCGCGGCTGCCGTGGCGGTGCCGAGCTCGGTGGTGCGCGGAGCGTCTGCGGCCTCGGCGGAGAGCTCGTCGTCGCGCTTCATCTCTTTCATCTCGTTCTTGAAGACGCGAGCGGACTGCCCCACGCTCTTCGCCAGCGCCGGAAGCTTCGTCGCGCCGAACAGAAGGAGAATGACCGCGAGAACGATCAGCAGGTGGACTCCGGTGATTCCCTGGAACATGATGACTCCTCGTCAACCTCGGGGGTGATCGTCAGTCTAACCCGACGAGGTGCGCCAAGGCCCGGAATACGGCCGAGGTTCACCCGGGTGATCCACCGGCGTACTGGGCGAGCCCGGCGGCGGCCCAGGCCGCGGCGGCGCGCCGCGCCCCCGCCGGTTCGAGGAGCTCGACGTCCCCGCCTCGTCGAGCGGCGAGCCGTTTCAGACTCTGCTCGTCGGCGAGGCGGAGCGAGGCGATCGACGCGTTCCCGTCGTCGACGATGTCGGCGCGTTCGAGGTAATCCGCCAGCAGCGGCGCCACCTCCCGGGGGAAGCGGAAGCGGGCGACGACCTCGTCGTCCGCGGGCGCGAAGAGCTCGGGGACCGGGTCGGCGCCGTGCTCCGCGGGGATGTCGGTCAGCTCGGCATCGCTCACGCGGTCCAGATGGAACGTGCGGACGGCTTGCCGGGTGTGGCACCAGCCTTGCAGGTACCACTGGTCGTTGGCGATGTGGACCTTGATCGGATCGACCGTGCGCAGGGTCGGTCCCGCGCCCGGGGCCCGATAGGTGAAGCTGACGGCGACCCGTGCCCGCAGCGCGCGATCGACGACCTCGCGCACGCCGTCGACCGGACCCGGGGCGACGATGACCGCAGGCGGAGCCGCGGAGGCACCGCGCGAGAGCTTCGCCAACAGCCCGGTGACGAGCTCGTTGTCGGCGACGCCGGGCAGGGTACGGGCGAGCTGGAGTCCGGCCAGGAGGGCCGCCGCCTCGCGGGCGGTCAGCCGCGGCGAGCGTTCGAGTCCGACCGTGTTGGTCATCGCGATGACGTCTTCGCGCTCGAGCAGATCCCAGTCGATGTCGAACAGTTCGTTCGGCAGCTGCCAATAGCCGCGTTCACCCGGAAGGCCGATCACCGTCAACCGCTCGACCATCGCCCGCATCTGAGCGGGTGCGACGTCGAACTCCCTCGCGGCCTCGGCGACCGAGACCTCCCCCTTCCCGATGAGGTAGGGCACGAGCTGCAGGAGAAGAGCGGCGCGGTCCAGCGCGTGGAGGGGACGCTCGAGGCTCACGCGTCACCTCCGTGCAGCACGAGCGTGGCCTCGAGCCGGCGGATCACTTCGTCGCGGAGGCTCGACGGTTCGACGACGCGCACCTCCGGCCCGTAGGACGCCAGCTCGTCGGCGAACACGTGCAGATCGACATAGGGCACGACGACGCCCTGGGGCGCGGGTAGAGCCCGCCGCGCGAGTCGCAGCGAAGCCTCGGTACCGGGGTGCACCTCGAGGAGGGCGCGCTGACGGTCGGCCACGTCTTCCAATCCGGCGAGGGCTCGCTCTCCTGCGCCGACCCGCAGGGCCGGGAGGAACTTCTCCCGCGTCAGGGTCACGTCGCCCACGACCCGGGACAGCAGGAAGGTGCGATCGGCATCCATCGTCAGGTCGAAACCGAAGACGTGCCAGCGCGCCTCGTACTCGACGAGGGCCAGGGGCCGGATCCGTCGCTCGCGCGGGCGCGGCTCCCCGGGACGCAGGTACGAGAACGTCACCGCCCGACACTCCTCGATCGCGCGCTGGAACGCCGGGAACGACGCGTCCCGCACGCGGATGCGGGGGGCGTAGCCGATGATCGGCTCGTCGACGGGGATGCCGAGTGCGCGGATCTTCCGGAGCCCGCTCCGGGCATCCGCGGAGAGGGACTCGCTCCCCCACACGTCCCCGGCGATGTTGAGCAGGGCGATCTCTGCGGGACTGAAAGAGATGTCCTCGGGCAGCGCGTACTCCGCCGTCGGAACGCGATACCGCGCTTCACGGAGGTCGTCGGGATCGGCGCGCTCACCGATCGTCTCGATGGGGATGCCGAGACCGCGGAGGTTCTCTTTGTCGCGCTCGAACATCTTCTCGAGGGCATCCTTGGACGCCCCCGCCTCGAGCTGCTCGCGATAGCCCGCGACCGACGACAGGATCGTCTCCTTCGTCAGCCCCTGCTCGGTCGCCATGAGGGCGACGACGAGGTTGACCAGTCGCTCCTCGGGAGCGCTTCTGGAGGTGGTGGCGGGCACTCGCCCATCCTAGGCGCGGCGAGCACGACGGTCCCGCCCGTGCGAACGTCCGTCGGTGTCCGACGCCCCGAGCGGCGGACGCGGGAGGGAGACCGCGATCCGTCGAGCGGTGTCAGTTCAGCGTGCCGAGGATGTCGACCACGTAGACGAGCGCCTTGTCGGCGGGAGCCTTCAGCGCCTGCTGGTCGGCCGAGGTCTGGTCGGCCGGCACGACGAGGAGGACCTGCGACCCCACGGTCTGCCCCTCGAGAGCCGAAGCCAGTGCGGGCGGCAGTTTCGAGACCGTGGCCTGGCCCGGCGCGCCGTTCTGCCACGTGGAGGCGAAGGTCGTCTTCGCGCCCCACGCGACACCCACGAGGTGGATCATCGCGCTCGAGTCGGCGGTGAGGACCGCGCCGTCGCCCTTCTTCAGCGTCTCGGTGCGCACGTCGGACGGCGCGTCGTTCTGCGGGAAGGAGATGCCCGGCTGGCCGTTGGGTGCGCGCACGACCGAGGGCATCCCGGTCCCGGCGTTGAACTGCTCGGGACCGTCGGCCGCCGGCAGGAAGACCTTACGCAGATCGACGACGAACACGCCCGGAGAACCCTCGGCCAGCCCGAGGCCGCGCGCCTTGTCGGCCGGGATCTGGTCACCGGGGATGGCCACAGCCACGCGGGATCCCTCCGCCGCGCACTTCAGCGCCGCGGTGAGTCCGGGGACATCGGGTTCGAGCGCCGTCAGCGACGTCGTCTTCGTCAGATCCGAGCCGTACTGCGTCGCGATCGCCGTCTCCCCCGTCACAGGGTTCATCACCGTGACGTTGACGAGAGCGAGCTGACCGTCCTCCGTCAGCTTCTCGCCGTCGCCCTGCACGAGGGTGTCGACAGCCGTCTGCGTCGGCAGGTACGGGCTGCGCAGGTTCACGGTGGGCGCCGTACCGACGTCTCCGGTCGCCGAGATCGCCGCGGACAGAGCGGGATCCGCCGTCGGGCTCGGGCACGAGGTGCCGGCGGAGGCGGAGCACCCGACGAGGCCGAATCCGGCGAGGGCGGTCACGGCGACGAAGGCGGGAAGTCTGCGCACCGGAACAGTTTAGGGCGTTGCGCTCGATGAATCCGCCGAGGGCGACGCAGGGTCCTGGCGCTGACGCACCCCGTCGGCCGCCTTCTGCGCCTCACGCACGCGCTTGCGCAGGTTCTTGTCGGTGATCTCGCGGTCGCCGACGGCTCCCGGGGTCCACAGCTCCACGTCTTCGTCGCCGTAGCTCGACTTCGACGCGCGGCGCTTGACCTCGGGCGGAACGGCTCCGGGCGCGAGGCGCCGCGCGGTGAGGAGGAACCCGGTGTGCGCGATCATGCGGTGATCAGGTCGGACGGCGAGCCCCTCGACGTGCCACCCGCGGACCATCGTCTCCGAGGCATCCGGATCCGTGAAGAGACCCGTCGCGCGGATGTACTCCGCGACGCGGCTGAGCTGGGTGGCCGTCGCGACGTAACAGAGCACCACGCCTCCGGGCGTCAGGGCGTCTGCGGCGACGTCGATGCACTCCCACGGGGCGAGCATGTCGAGCACGACCCGATCGACCGTTCCCGGCTCGACGGCGTTCGGGAGGCTCTCGACGAGATCCCCGACGACCACGTCCCACGTCGCGGGCGTTGCACCGAGGAAGGTCTCGACGTTGGCGCGAGCGACGTCGGCGAACTCCTCCCGACGCTCGAAGGACACCAGTCGACCCGCGGGCCCGATGGCCCGCAGCAGCCAGAGAGACAGCGCGCCGGATCCGACGCCGGCCTCGACCACCGTCGCGCCCGGGAAGATGTCGGCCGCGGAGAGGATCTGCGCCGCGTCCTTCGGGTACACGATCGCCGCGCCGCGCGGCATCGACATCACGAAGTCGCGGAGGAGGGGACGAAGCGCCAGGTACTCGTGACCCGAGCTGTTGGTCACGACGCTGCCGTCGGGCTCGCCCACGAGCAGCGAGTGCTTGAGCACCCCGTTGTGCGTGTGCAGCTCGCCGTCCTCGCGCAGGGTGATCGTGTGCAGACGCCCCTTGGGGCCGGTCAGCTGCACGCGGTCGCCGACCCGGAAGGGGCCGCTCAGGTGCGGGGTCTCACTCATCGGGTCTCCTGCGGGGTCGTGATCGAGGGAAGGGGGATGCCGGGGGCGCCGGCCCGCGACGCGTGCAGCGCGCGCAGGTCGGCGGTCGTCCGGCCTTCGAGGCTCGGCCACAGCGCATCGGCGCCGAGACCGTCCAGCGACACCATCAGCGGGACGCCGAGCGTGACCGCACCACTGGCGATCGCGGAGCGCAGGCCGTTGGGCGAATCCTCGATCGCCACCGTGTCGGTGACATCGACGCCGAGGGCGGCGCAGGCCTGGAGGTAGGGATCCGGGTGAGGCTTGGGCCGCACCACGTCGTCACCGGCGACGACGATGTCGAAAGCCGGGAAGTCGATCAGCTCGGTCACCGAGAGCGCCATGCGCCGCATGGACATCGTCACCAGCGCGGTCTTCACCCCGTGGCTCCGAAGATCCGCGAGAAGCTCGCGGGCACCGGGACGGAAAGGCACCCCCGCGACCGCGAGCTGGCGCTGCACCTCGTCCGTGAGGTACGAGATGATCTCGTCGACCCCCCACGGAACCCCGGCGTTCTGCAGAAGGCGCGCCGAGTCCTCGAGGGCGAGGCCCACCATGCCGAGCGCCTGCTCGTGAGACCAGGTGCCTCCGAAACGCTCCACGAGCGGCGTCTCGGCCGCCATCCAGAAGGGTTCCGTGTCGACGAGCGTGCCGTCCATATCCCAAAGGACGGCGGCGGGCGCGGCAGAAGTCATCGTTCCATCGTATCGAGGGCGCCGTCGCCCGCCGCTCCCGGCTCGGTGCATGCGCCTATCCTGGAACCCAGCCCTTCCCGGGGCAGAGGAGGTCGCGTGGACGCACTGGGTCGCCGGATCATCGTCGCCGCTTTCGACGGATGGAACGACGCGGGAGAGGCGGCGTCCGCCGCCGCGGCTCTCCTGCGCGCCGACGCCGAGTACGAAGTCGTGCACACGGTCGACCCCGAGCTGTACTTCGACTACCAGTACACGCGCCCGCAGATCGGTCTGGATGCCGAAGGCCACCGCACCCTGACGTGGCCCGAGGCGCGGCTCCTCCGCCCGATGCGACGCTCCGACGACGCGGAGATCTGGCTGCTCGTCGGGGTCGAGCCCGCGCGGGCATGGCAGGCTTTCGCGGCGGAGTTCATCGACGTCGCCCTCCGGGAGGACGTCACGGGGTTCGTCGCCCTCGGCTCGATGATGTCGGACGTTCCGCACACGCGCCCGATCTCGGTGTTCGCCGGCAGCGACAACGAGGGCGTGCGCCAGGCGCTCGACCTCGAGCGGAGCCTGTACGAGGGTCCTGTCGGCATCCTGAGTGCGATCGGCCATGCCGCCGAGGGCGTCGGCATCCCCACCGCCAGCCTGTGGGCGAGCGTGCCGCACTACGTCGCGGGCCACACGCCCTCTCCGAAGGCCACGCTCGCTCTCCTCGACCGCTTGCAGTCCCTCACCGGCATCGAGGTCCCGCGCGGCGAGCTCGCCGCCGAGGCCGTGGCATGGGAGGCCTCGATCGACGCGGCCGCTGCCGACGACGAGGAGATGAGCGAGTACATCCGCCAGCTGGAGCAGACACGGGACACCTGGGATTCGCCCGAGGCGTCCGGAGACGCCATCGCGCAGGAGTTCGAGCGTTACCTGCGCCGCGGCGGTGACGGCCCCGCGAAGCCCGGTCGCGACGACCCGCCGCGTCGCTGAGCTCAGCCGCGCCGGGACCCGGTCCCTCCGATGGGCTCCGGGATCTCCCGCGCCGAGGGGCTGGGCTCGTCGACACCCCCGGACACGACGACGGCGCCGCCCCGACGGGGACGGCGCCGTCGTGGCATCCGGGATCAGCTGGTGATGACCGTGGACACCGCGGGGATCACACCGGTCAGCAGCAGCACGATGATCAGCAGACCGAGTACCACGCGGTAGATCACGAACGGCAGGAAGCTGCCGCGCTTGAGGTACTGCATGAGGAAGGCGATCACGAGGTAGCCGACGACGAAGGCGATGACGGTCGCGATCGCGGTCTCGCCGAGGTTGTACGGGCCGGTGCCCTCGTCGAAGCTCTTGTAGAGCTCGTACAGGCCGCTGGCGAACACCGCGGGCACGGCGAGCAGGAACGAGTACTCCGCCGCGGCGGTGCGCTTGTACCCGAGCGCGCGGCCGAGGGTCGTGGTCGCCCCTGAGCGCGAGACGCCCGGGACCAGCGCGAGGGCCTGCGCGAAACCGAACGCGAAGCCGTGCCCCACGGTGAGGTCGTCGAGGTCGCGACGACGCGTGCCGTAGTGATCGGCGACACCGAGGAGGATGCCGAACACGATCAGCACGATCGCGGTGATCCACAGGCTCCGGAAGTTGTCGCGGATGAGGCTCTGCAGGAGGAAGCCGAGCACACCGATCGGCACGGTGCCGATGATGATGTACCACCCCATGCGGGCATCGGGATCGTTGCGCGGAACGCGACCGGTCAGGGATTGGAACCAGCGCGAGAGGACCCGCGCGATCTTCTTGCGGAAGTACAGCAGCACCGCGAGCTCGGTGCCGATCTGCGTGATGGCGGTGAATGTCGCACCGGGGTCGGTCTGCGACGGGAGGAACTCGCCCACGATGCGCAGGTGGGCGCTGGAGGAGATGGGGAGGAACTCGGTGAGGCCCTGAACGAGCCCCAGGATGATGACCTCGAAGATATGCATTCGGTCCTTCAGTACGTTCGGATGAGGTCGGCGAGGACTCGTCGACCGAACTCGAGCGCGTCGACGGGGACGCGCTCGTCGACACCGTGGAACATCCCGGTGAAGTCGAGGTCGGCGGGCAGTCGCAACGGCGCGAACCCGTAACCGGAGATTCCGAGGCCGGCGAGGGCCTTGTTGTCGGTGCCGCCACCCATCAGGTACGGAACGACGGGCACGCCGGGGTCGTGACGGTCGAGCTGCGCCACCATGGCGTCGACCAGATCTCCCGAGAACGGCACCTCGAGCCCGATGTCCGTGTGCACGACCTCGATCTCGACGTGCGGTCCCACGATGCGCCGGATGTCGGCCAGAGCCGCCTCCTCGGTACCGGGCAGGACCCGGACGTCGATGAGCGCCTCGGCACGATCGGGGATCACGTTGTGTTTGTACCCCGCGGTCAGGCCCGTCGGGTTGGTCGTGGTCCGAAGCGTCGAGCGGATGAAGCTGGATGCCGCGCCGGTGCGGAGCGCGAGCGCGTCGGGATCGCCCGCGTCGTCACCCGTGATCTCGGCGAGACCCGCCAAGAGTTGCGCGGTCGTGTCGGTCAAGCGGATGGGCCACTGCGTGCGGCCGAGAGCCGCGACGGCCTCGGCGAGAGCCGTGACGGCGTTGTCGGGGTGAAGACCGCTGCCGTGTCCGGCGCGCCCCCGCGCGATCAGCTTGATCCAGATGAGCGCCTTCTCCCCCACCTGCAGCAGGTAGGCGCGACGATCGCCGACCGCGATCGAGTAGCCGCCGACCTCGCTGATGGCCTCGGTCGCTCCCCGGAACCAGTCGGCCCGATCCTTCACGACCAGCGCGGACCCCTCGACGCCGCCGTTCTCCTCATCGGCGAAGAAGGTGACGATGATGTCGCGCTCGGGCTGCTCCCCCGCGCGGAGGACCTCACCGACGGCGGTGAGGATCATGGCATCCATGTCCTTCATGTCGACCGCTCCCCGGCCCCACAGGATGCCGTCGCGGATCTCGCCCGCGAACGGGTCGACGCTCCAGTCCTCGGCCACGGCGGGCACCACGTCGAGGTGTCCGTGCAGGATCAGTGCCGGCTTGTCGGGGTTGCGACCGGGCACGCGCGCGCAGACGTTCGTGCGGCGGGCGATGGGCTCGTAGTAGTCGGTGGCGAGGCCGAGTCCTTCGAGGTATGCCCCGACGTATTCGGCCGCCTCGCGTTCGCCGTTCGAGCGTCCGCCGCCGTAGTTCGAGGTATCGAACCGGATGAGGTCGGACGCCACGCGGGCCACCTCGGGTACGTCGTTCTCGAGCTCGGGCATGCGCACTACGGTACCCGGGGGTGCGGTGCTCCGCCGTCGTGTGTCGCGGTGCGGCGGACGGCTCGGGCCCTCGGAGATCGAGGTGCCGCGCCCGGGGTGCAGCATCGGTTCGAGACAGGGCTCCGGTCGTGGTAATGTCGTTCCTCGTTGCGAAAGCGACAAAACACCCAGATGCGCGGGTGGCGGAATAGGTAGACGCGCTAGCTTGAGGTGCTAGTGCCCGTATTAGGGCGTGGGGGTTCAAGTCCCCCCTCGCGCACAGATGAGAAAGACCCCCGGGTTTCGCCCGGGGGTCTTTCTCGTTCCCGGCCGGGGTCCTCGTGACGGGGCGCGGCGGAGCGTCTCGTCGCAACCGTGACAGCGCGGAAACACCCGCGTGACACGGCCCGCCTAGCGTCGGGGCATGCCCCCTTTCTCGGTTCCCACGATCGACATCTCGGCCTGGGTCGGCAACGGGTCCGCCGACGCACGCGCCGCCGTGGTGGCGGCGATCGACCACGCGGCGCGCACCGTCGGCTTCATGCAGGTGGTGGGTCATGGCATCCCGGACTCCGTCATCACGGGGCTCGCCGCCGAACTCGACGAGTTCTTCGCGCTGCCCCTGGAGGCCAAGAAGGCGTTCGTGCGGCCCGCTGCCGAGAACCGCGGGTACAGCCCGCCCCGGAGCGAGTCGTTGAGCTACAGCCTGGGCGTCGACCCGGTGACGCGGATGAACGACTTCTTCGAGGCGTTCAACGTGGGCACGTCGTGGCGCGACTACCCCGGCACCACCGCGACGGCCGCGGACTACGCGGAGAACACCTGGCCGGATGCCGTCCCGTCCTTCCGCGGTGCCGTCGAGACCTACTTCGACGAGGCGCGCCGGGTGACCGGGACGCTCACACGCATCTTCGCCGCGGCGCTCCGGGTGCGCGAGGACTTCTTCGAGAAGCTCACCGATCACTCGATCGACGTGCTGCGCATGAACAACTACGCCCTGCCCCCGGGGTCGATCGAGCTGGGCGCCGAGCTGACGGGCATGGGCGAGCACACCGACTTCGGGCTCGTCACGGCGCTCTGGGCCGACCAGGTCGCCGGTCTCCAGGTGCTCGGGCAGGACGGCTCGTGGAACGACGTGTCCCCCGCCGACGGCGCCCTGCTGGTCAACCTCGGCGACGTCGCGGCACGGCTCACGAACGACAAGTGGCTCTCGACGCTGCACCGCGTGAAGCCGCCGGTGATCGACGGCACGATCGAGCGGCGCCGGTCGGCGGCGTTCTTCCACGACGGCAACGCCGACGCCGTCATCGCCCCGCTCCCGCATTTCGTCTCTCGCGAGGAGCCGGCACTGTACGAGCCGGTGACGGTCCGCGAGCACATCATCGCCAAGCTCGCGGGGTCGCGCGCCGGACGCAAGAACCTCGGCGCGGTGCGCGAGGCGGCACGGGTGACCGCGAGCCGCGGCTGACGTCCTCAGCGAACGGATAGCCGTCCCTCTCGGCGCGCATAGCCGCGGCGCCTACATTGCCTTCCTGATAACGATTCTCACTCCCGAGGAATCGATCGCCGAAGGGACACTGACCTCCATGAAGATCGCGCGCAGCCTCCTCGCCGCCACCGCTTCCACGTCGCTGCTGGCGCTCACGCTGACGGGGTGCGCGACGGGCGCATCCTCCGCCGCTCCCGCCGCGAGCACCGATTCCAGCCCCCGAATCGCCGTCGTCGCCGCCGAGAACGAATACGCCGACGTGGTGCAGCAGATCGGCGGAGACCGCGTCGACGTCTCCTCGATCCTGAGCGACCCCAACACCGATCCGCACACCTTCGAGGCGAGCGCGAGCGTGGCGAAGGAGATCGCCGGGGCGCAGGTGATCGTGCAGAACGGTCTGGGATACGACGACTTCATGTCCGACCTCGAGAAGGCCTCACCCGACGCGAACCGCACGGTGATCGTCGCCCAGGACGTCCTCTCGCTGCCGGACAGCACCGACAACCCGCACCTCTGGTACGACCCGAAGACGATGCCCGCCGTCGCGAGCGCGGTCGCCGACAAGCTCAGCGCACTCGACCCGGCGAGCGCCGACACCTTCCAGGCCAACCTCGCCGCTTTCACGGCCTCTCTCAGCGACTGGACCGACGCTCTCGCATCGTTCTCGAAGAACCACCCGAACACCCCGGTGGCGGTGACGGAGCCGGTCGCGGACGACATGCTGCAGGCGGCCGGTGCCGATATCAAGACGCCGTGGAACCTTCAGGCGGCGATCATGAACGACACCGATCCCTCAGCGCAGGACACCGCGACGCAGGACGCCCTGTTCACGGGCAAGCAGGTGAAGGCGTTCCTGTACAACCAGCAGGTCACCGACGACACGACGGACAAGTACCTGCAGCTCGCGAAGGACAACGGCATCCCGGTCGTCGGCGTGTACGAGACGATGCCGGCGAACTACCACTACCAGGACTGGATGCTGGCCGAGGTGAAGGCGCTCGAGGCGGCCGTCACCCAGGGCACGTCGACCGAGCAGCTGTGAGCGAAGGATCTCTGCACCGCGATCCCGACGTCGTCCTCCGAGCGAGCGGGATCGCGGTGCGTCTCGGTGGGGCACCCGTCCTCACGAACGTCGACCTGGATGTGCCCCGGGGCGCGATCGTCGGGTTGATCGGCGCGAACGGCGCAGGCAAGACCACTCTGCTGCGGGTGCTGCTCGGCATCCTGCGCCCCGATGCGGGACGGGTGCAGCGCCCGGGCCGTCGCGCGGGCATCGGCTACGTTCCGCAGAAGATCAGCCTCGACCCGCACGCACCGCTGCGCGCCCGCGACGTCGTGATGCTGGGGCTCGACGGCGGTCGGCTCGGGATCCCCCTGCGGCGAGGCCGACTGCGAGGGGTCGTGGACGACGCCCTCGCGCAGGTCGGGGCGTCGGCGTTCGCCGACGCCCGCGTGGGCGAGCTCTCGGGCGGGCAACAGCAGCGCGTGCTGCTGGCGCACGCGATCGTGAGTCGTCCGGCCCTGCTCCTGCTGGACGAACCGCTCGCGAGCCTCGACCCCGCCAGCGCGCGCGATGTCGTGGCACTCCTCGACGGACTGCGCCGCCGGTCCGGCGTGTCGATCGTCGTCACGGCGCACGATCTCACCCTTCTGCTGCCCGTCCTCGATCGTGTCGCCTATCTCGCGGGGGGACGGGCGGCGGTTGGCGCTCCGTCCGAGGTCGTCCGCGACGACGTGCTGAGCGACCTGTACCGGCGGCCCATGCGGGTGATCGAGGCCGCGGGTCGCACCTTCGTCGTCGCCGATGAGGGGATGGCGACGGAATGACCGCCATCCTGCCGGCGTTCTTCGCGAGCCCGACCGTGCAGACGGCTCTCGCGGTGGGTACGGTCGTCGCGCTGGTGTCGAGCATCGTCGGGGTGTTCACCATCACCCGCGGACAGTCCTTCGCGGGACACGCACTCTCGGACATGGGCGCGGTCGGCGGCTCCGGAGCGTTCCTCGTCGGTGTGAGCCAGCTCTGGGGCTTCGTCATCGCGGGGGTGATCTCGGCCATCGCGATGGAAGCGATCGGAACACGGCGCCTCGAAGGGCGCGATGTCGCCACGGGGGTCGTGTTCAGTGCGGGGATGGGACTCACCGCCCTGTTCCTCACTCTCGACACCCTCATCGGAGGATCGAGCAACGCGGCGATCGCCGTGCTCTTCGGCTCCTTGTTCTCGATCGACCCTCAGCTCGTGCCGGCCATCGTCCTGCTCGGGGTCGGGACTCTCGGCATCCTGACCGCCGTGTGGCGGTGGGTGAGTCTCGAGACACTCGACCGCGACCTCGCTGCCGTGCGCGGCGTTCCGACGCGATGGACCCGCACGCTGTTCCTCATCGCCCTCGCGCTCGCCGTGCAGCTGTCGTCGTTGTCGATCGGGGCGATCCTGTCGACCGCCCTGCTGATCGGACCGGCGGCGACGGCTCTGCTGTTCACGCGACGGTTGGGGACAGCCGCGGCGCTCGCCGCCGCGATCGCCGTGGTGCAGGTCTGGCTGGGCTGTCTGATCTCGTTCGCGAGCTTCGACTGGTTCGGGGGCAGCAGCTGGCCGGTCAGCTTCACGATCGTGGCGACGGTGTTCGCGACCTACCTCGCCGCGCGCGCGGGGCGCGCCGTTCGACCCGCGGTGCACCGGACGGCGGTGGCGTGATGTTCGCTCCCTACCTCATGACCGCCTGGGCGGGCGGCACGATCGTCGCCGTCGTGGCCGGTATCGTCGGGTTCTTCGTGGTGCTGCGCGGGAACGCCTTCTTCGCGCACGCCGTGCCGCACGGTGCCTTCGCCGGGGCGGCGGGAGCCGTTCTCATCGGGGTGAACCCGCTGGTCGGCCTCGGCGTGTTCGCCGTGGGCGGGGCGGTGGGCATCGTGCTCCTCGGTCGCCGAGCGCGCCACGACGTCGTCACCGCTCTGACGCTCGTGACGATGCTCGCCCTCGGTGCCCTGTTCCTGAGCCGGTCCCGCGAGTATTCGGCCGAGGTGTTCGCGCTGCTGTTCGGTCAGATCCTCGGCGTGGCGCCCGATCAGCTGCTGACGATGGGAGTGCTCGGACTCATCTGCGTGGTGCTGGTCGCGTGCATGATGCGTCCTCTGCTCCTGGCATCCGTCGCACCCGCCCTCGCTGCCTCACGGGGCGTACGCGTGATCGTGGTGGACCTCGTGTTCGCGGTGGTGATCGCGGCCGCGACGACCGTGAGCGTGCCGATGGTCGGAGCGCTCCTCATGTTCGCTCTGCTCATCGCTCCTCCGGCCTCGGCGCAGATCCTCGCCCGCACACCGGGTCAGGGGATGCTGTTGTCGGTCGCGCTGACGCTGGTCACGGTGTGGGCCTCGATCGCGCTGGCCGTCACGACCGACCTGCCGATCGGGTTCTTCGCCACCGCGATCGGCGCGGTGCTCTACGCGGGCGCCCGCGGTACCGCGTACCTGCGCAAGCGCGGGGGGTGACCGGTGCGCCGCCCCGGCGCGCGAGAACGCCCGCCGCACACGCAGACGCCCCGGTCGGGGGTTCAGCGGCGCGGCGGGCGTTCTCCGGCGCGCCGGATCAGGCCGCCGACACCCCGAACACCAGGCCGAGCACGTACGTGATGGCGGCGGCCCCGAATCCGATCGCGAGCTGACGCAGGCCCCGCTTGAGCGGCGAAGCGCCCGAGAGCAGCCCGACCATCGCGCCGGTCGCCATGAGGGCGATACCGACCAGGACGAGGGCCAGCACCACCGCACCGAGCCCCGACATCCCGAAGATCCACGGCAGCACCGGGATGATCGCGCCCGAGGCGAAGAACAGGAAGCTCGAGATCGACGCGCCCCACGCGCTCCCGACGACCTCGTGCGACGACTCCCCCGGCGCGGCCGCGGCCGGTGCGGTGCCCGCTCGCGCAGCGGTGACGACCTCGCGCGCCTGGGCGAGGGCCGCCTCGGGATCCATGCCGCGGGTGCGGTACACGAGGGCGAGCTCGTTGGCATCCAGATCCAGATGCGGCAGGGCGGAGTCGGCGAAGTCGCTCTCCTCGGTCGCCTCGAGGAGTTCTCGCTGCGAGCGCACCGAGACGAACTCGCCCGCGCCCATCGAGAGCGCCCCCGCGAGCAGACCCGCGATCCCGCTGAACAGGATGAAACTCGGGGCGACGCCGGTGGCGCCGACGCCCATCACGAGGGCGAGGTTGGAGACGAGACCGTCGTTCGCTCCGAACACGGCGGCGCGGAAGGTTCCCGACAGGCGCCGGCGACCGCGCGCGGCGAGCCCTCGGAGCACCTCGTGGTGCACGCGCTCATCGGCGGCCATCGCGGGGGTGGCGTACGGCTCGTCGGCGTAGGGCGAACGGGCCTCGGCGTTCTGCGCGAGCGCGAGGACGAAGATCGAGCCGAAGCGGCGAGCCATCCACGCGAGGAGCCGCGTGCCGATTCCGGGGCTCGGAAGGCGCTGCGGCTGCTCGCCGAGCAGGTCGATCCAGTGCTGTTCGTGGCGCCCCTCCGCGTCGGCGAGGGCGAGCAGGATCTCACGCTCCTCACCGGTGCGGCGCGACGCGAGCTCTCGGTAGACGCGGGCTTCGGCGCGCTCGTCCACGAGATAGCGCGCCCAGCGGCGGCGGTCACGGGCGGTGGGTGTGGCGGGGATCGTCACGGGGCTCCTTCGGGTCGTCCCCACCGTAATGAGCGAGAACCGCTCCCCCGGGCGCGTCGGCTGACACTGACAGCATTTCGGGGCTCCGAAGCGGGGAAGGACGGGGATCGAACCGATCGGATGCCAGCATTTCGGGCGCGCGAAACCGGGCCGGAGGCCGAGAAGCTCAGGAATGCACGCGCTTGCGCAGCAGGTCGATGCGTGCCTGCAGCTGGGCCACGGTGGCATGCGACACCGCCGGCCCCCCGCAGAGCCGGCGGAGCTCCGCGTGCACGAGACCGTGCGGTTCTCCGCTCTGCCGCGCGTAGAGGCCCACCATGGTGTTCAGCAGCTGCCGCTGCTCCTTCAGGGTGCGGTGCAGGGGCGCGGGAAGGCCGCCGTCGTCGACGGAGGGCGGCTCGACGCCGCTCTCCTTCTCGTGGGCCTCTCGCGTGGAACGGTGACGCGACTGCCGGGTCGCGCGCGACATGAGCACTTCGTGCACCTGCTCGGGTTCGAGCAGGCCCGGGATGCCGAGGAACTCCTCCTCCTCGATGGTTCCGGGCACCGCGAGCTGGCCGAACTCCTGCCCGTCGAACATCACGCGGTCGAAGTGCGCGAGCGAGCCGAGCGCCTGGTACTCGAACTCCTGCTCGAGCGCGTCGGAGGCTTTGTCCTCGCGCTCGGCGGCATCCATCATGTCTTCTTCGGCGTTCCACTGGTCGTCCGCGTCGCTGTCGCGGTCGAGGGCGTGCTCGCGCTGCGCCTCCATCTCGCCGGCGAGGGCGAGCAGCTGCGGCACGTTCGGCAGGAACACGCTCGCCGTCTCACCCCGGCGCCGGGCTCGGACGAAACGGCCGATGGCCTGCGCGAAGAACAGCGGGGTGGAGGCGCTCGTGGCGTACACACCGACGGCGAGACGCGGGACGTCGACGCCCTCCGACACCATGCGGACGGCCACCATCCACCGGCTCGTCCCCTTCGAGAACTCCTCGATACGGCTCGAGGCCTCGGCCTCGTCGGACAGCACGACGGTGACCTTCTCGCCGCCGATGTCCTCGAGGATGGCGGCATAGGCGCGCGCGGCGGTCTGGTCGGTCGCGATGACCAGGCCCCCGGCATCCGGGACCGTCTCGCGCACCTCGGTGAGGCGGCGGTCGGCGGAGCGCAGGACCGCGGGGATCCAGTCGCCGTTCGGGTCGAGCGCCGTGCGCCAGGCCTGGGAGGTGATGTCCTTGGTGTTGTCCTGGCCGAGCTGGGCCTCCATCTCCTCCCCCGCCTTGGTGCGCCAGCGCATCTGCCCGGCGTAGACGAGGAAGAAGACGGGCCGGACGACCCCGTCTTCGAGGGCGCGCTTGTAGCCGTAGGCGTAGTCGGTGCGCGAGAGGCGGATGCCCTTCGCGTTCGGGTGGTACTCCACGAACGGGATGGGCGCGGTGTCGCTGCGGAACGGCGTTCCCGAGAGCAGCAGGCGACGGGTGGCGCGACTGTAGGCCTCGCGGAGGGCGTCGCCCCAGCTGAGCGCGTCGCCGCCGTGGTGCACCTCGTCGAGGATGACCAGGGTCCGGGCATCGAGCGTCAGACGCTGATGCACCTCGGCCTTGACCGCGACCTGGGCGTACGTGACCGCGACGCCGTGGTACTGGCGCGAGGGCGTGGCGTGGCGGTTGGAGAAGAACGGGTCGAGACGGATGCCGACGCGCGCGGCCGCCTCGGCCCACTGGGTCTTGAGGTGCTCGGTGGGGGCCACCACGACGATGCGGTCCACGACGCGACGACGCATCAGCTCGGAGGCGAGGCGGAGGGCGAAGGTCGTCTTACCGGCGCCGGGTGTGGCCGCCGCGAGGAAATCACGGGGCCCTTTGCCCTCGCCGTCGGGTCCGTCGAGACCGAAATACAGGTCGAGCGCCTCGGCCTGCCACGCGCGCAGGCGCTGCGCGGTTCCCCACGGCGCGCGCTGCGGGAACGACGGGGAGAGGTGCTCGGCGGCGAAGGAGCCGAAGTGCGGCTCGGTCCCGTCGAGGGCGCCGTCGAACGCCGGGTCGGGGATCGCCCCCGGGGCGGGTGCGTCGGCGACCGGGGCGGTGGCGTGAGACGGGTCGAGGG